>DASYSX010000102.1:0-9698 GCA_036002955.1 Candidatus Udaeobacter sp.
ACGTTCTTGGAACGACGAATCTCGTCCATCACTGCTTTGATTCGTTCTTCGAACTGGCCGCGATATTTTGTTCCCGCGACCATTAACGCCAGGTCGAGCGTGATCACACGCTTATCCCGCAGTAATTCCGGCACGTTGCCGTTTGAAATTTCCTGCGCCAGTCCCTCGGCGATGGCGGTTTTGCCTACGCCCGCTTCGCCGATCAACACCGGATTGTTCTTGGTACGCCGGCAAAGCACTTGAATGACGCGCTCGATTTCGTTGCGCCGGCCAATCACCGGATCGAGTTCGCCTTTACGCGCTAACTCGGTCAGATCGCGACCAAATGCACGGAGCGCCGGAGTCTTGACGTCTTTCTTTGCCGGCTCGCCTTCCTGTTCCGCTTCGGACGGCGTGAAATTCGGATCGAGCTCTTTCAGGATTTCGTTGCGCGTACGTTCGATATCGAGTTCCAGAGTCTTCAACACTCTCGCAGCAACCCCCTCGCCTTCGCGCAATAGCCCGAGTAAAATGTGTTCCGTGCCGACATAGGAATGGTTGAGCGCCTTGGCTTCTTTGCCAGCAAGCGCCAGCACTTTTTTGACGCGGGGCGTGTATGGAACGTTGCCAACCATCTTTGTCTCAGGTCCGGAACCGACTTGTTTTTCCACTTCCATCCGCACCGTCTCCAGATCGAGGCCCATCTTTTGCAAGACGTTTACTGCAACGCCCTGGCCCAGCTTGATCAGCCCAAGAAGCAAATGCTCGGTGCCCACGTAGTTGTGGTTAAACCGGTCGGCTTCCTTGCGAGCAAGCGCCAAAACCTGTTGAGCCCGAGGTGTGAAATTATTCATTAGTTGATGGTGCGTCGGTCAAGCCATTGCCTGATTCTTTTACCATCTTACTAATATCAGGTTTGGGGAAAACTTTCAAACGATCACGGATTATCTGCGCCCGCAGATAGTCGCGCTCTTCAGCATTTAACTTCTGTTGCGAGTTCTTTTGCAGATGCGCCGGCTGTGTTTCGATGAACAATTCGTCGATTTGCAGGCGGTGATGTTCGGGGAATGCGCCGAGGTCCATGCCAAGCTTAATAACCGACAGCAGATTGAGCGCTTCCTTGGATGGCATGGCGTGCGCGTATGTGAGAACGCCATAGGCACGCCCGATCTGGTCGCACAGCGTGCTTGGTTTTCTTTGCAGCAAAGTCTGACGCGCGTCGTGTTCCTTATCGATAATCGTCTCGATGACTTTGGTTAGACGGTTGATGATGTCTTCTTCCTTCTCACCAAGCGTAGTCTGATTAGAAATCTGAAAAAGATTACCCATGGCTTCGGTGCCTTCGCCGTAAAGGCCCCGCACCGCGAGCCCGATTTTGCTGACCGCCTGGATGACTTGGTTGATTAGCTCGCTCAGCACGAGACCTGGCAAATGCAGCATCGCAGAGGCACGCATACCAGTCCCAACGTTCGTCGGGCACGCGGTCAAATACCCAAGCTGCGAATCGAAGGCGTAATCGAGTTTGCTTTCAAGCGCGGTATCGATCTTATCGACTAACTTGAAAGCCTGTTTCAACTGAAGACCCGAACGAATGGATTGCATCCGAAGATGATCTTCTTCGTTGATCATGACACTGAGCGTTTGCCGCCGGTTCACCACCACTGCGCTGCCTGCGCCTTTCGCGGCATGCTCGCGACTGATTAGGTGGCGCTCGACGAGCACCTGTTTGTCCAATGCCGCCAAATCCTGCAATCCTTCGGAAAACGCGTCTTGCATCTCCGGAAGTTCTTCAACCCGCGCCCGGATATGTTCGAGGACTGACGTGCGTTCCGCTTTCTTCGCCCATCCAGGAAAAGCACGATTACGCAAATTACGCGCGAGGCGGACGCGACTGCTGATTACAACCTGGTGATGTGGCCCTTCGCCGCGCAGCCATTCCCCCGCAGTAGATAGCATGCTTGAAAATTTCATACTGGATTCGAAAGGTCGGTCTCGAGCTGTTTAATTTGATCACGCAGTGAGGCAGCACTCTCGTAGTTCTCGTCAGCTACGGCTTTTTGCAGATTTTCATTGAGGGAGCGCATTTGCTGGTTCAATGCCATGGCGCGCTGCGCGCGCTCCGGCAATTTTCCGACGTGTTCGGTCCCTTTGTGCATCGCTTTCAAAAGCGAACCCAAGCCTTCGGCAAAGGTCCCGTAACACTCGCTGCAACCAAGGCGACCTGTTTTTTTAAAGTCTGCCTGACTAAAACCGCACACTAAGCATTTCTTAGCCGGTGCTCCTTTTTCAATTTCTTCGGCTGCTCCGATGCCAAGCAGCAAATCCGCGAGCGCAAAGCTCGTCGGATCCTGAACACCTTTTTCCTTCGAGCAAGCTTCGCACAGGTTTACCTTGTGCATCTTGCCCTCCAAAATCTGGGTCAGGAAAACTGTCGCATCATTACATTTGCAAACGTCGCACAACATCTCTGTTACTTAGACCGTGATCTGCTGCAAACATTCAACCCCATTGCCCTGACATCGTCTCGTTTGGCGGTGGTGGCTACTTAATCGAAAATCGGCGTGCCAGTCTTCTGCGTCATTTCGCGGAACCGCGCCACGATGCGTATTGTGATCGGGCCGGGTTTTCCGTTTCCAATAGTGCGGCCATCGGCCTTAACCACTGGAACGATTTCGGCAGCAGTTCCGGTAAGGAAACATTCGTCGGCCACGAAAATGTCATGCCGCGTGAAATCTGCTTCGACGACTTTGAGGTCGAACTCGCCGGCAATATCAAACACCACCGATCGTGTAATTCCTTGTAACGCTCCAGCCGTGATCGGAGGCGTAAAGATCCGACCGTGCTTAATGATGAATACGTTATCGGCAGTGCATTCGGCGACATTTCCTGCGTCATTCAACATCAATGCTTCATCAGCGCTGGCGAGGTTCGCTTCGATGCGAGCCATTACATTGTTCAAATAGTTCAATGATTTCACCGCCGGATTGAGTGATGCAGGATTGCTGCGGCGCGTCGCGACAGTAACGATGCTCAGCCCTTTCCGGTAAAAATCCTCGTGATAGAGAGCGATCGTCGCCACAATGATGATCACGCTCGGATTTTTGCACTGCTCCGGATTCAAACCGAGGTTACCAACTCCGCGTGTGACGACCAGACGAATGTAACCGTCGCGTAAATGGTTTTGCCGGATCGTTTCAAGCAACGCCTCTGTCATTTCCTGGCGAGTCATCGGAATTTCGAGACAAATCGAACGCGCTGAATTCCAAAGGCGCTCCAGGTGTTGTTCCAGGCGAAAAACGCGGCCATTGTAAAAACGTATGCCCTCGAAAATTCCATCGCCGTAGAGCAAACCGTGATCGAACACGGAAACTTTAGCGCTTGCTTCTGAATAGAATTTGCCGTCGATATAAATCTTCGCTTCCCTGACGCCCGTAGTGGGACGCGACCGACTTTCTATTGCAGGTTCAATTGTTTCCTCGGTCGCACGCCTGTGAGCTTTTGGTTCATCCAGCACCGTCGCATCAGTGGTTTTCATGTTAGCAACAAAACCTCAAATGTTTACGCGCGCAATTCAAACCGCATCGACGGCGCAAGCGGAGTCACTGCAGTACTCCATCCACGATGTGCAACTGCCGATCGCCGCGCGTTGCCAGACGGCTGTCGTGCGTAACGACAAGAAGAGTTTTGTTGCGGTCGCGCGCCAGATTCAGCAGCAGATCCATGATCGCGTCGCCCGTTTTCGAATCGAGATTTCCCGTCGGCTCATCGGCAAAAATAATGTCGGGATTATTTGTTAATGCTCGGGCAATTGCAACGCGCTGCTGTTCTCCGCCGGACAATTCCGCAGGCAAATGATGCATGCGATCAGCCAGCCCAACTGCGGCCAAACTCTCCTCAGCCTCTCCCCGGATTACACGACGTCCGATCATTCCCGGCAGCAAAACATTCTCGAGTGCGGTCAGTTCGTGCAGCAAAAAGTAGCCCTGAAATACAAAGCCCATTTTTTCGTTGCGCAGCCGCGCTTCCGCCGATGAGCCGCCGCTATAAAGTTCACGTCCTTCGAATTTCACCGTGCCTGATTCCGGACGTTCCAGTCCCGCCAATGTATAGAGCAGCGTCGTCTTGCCCGCGCCGGATGCTCCGGAAAGAAAAACCGTTTCGTTATACGCGACGTCCATTGAGATCGCGCGCAACACTTCGATTCGTCGGGCGCCCATTCGAAACGATTTGCAAATTTCGCGGGCAATCAGTTGCGGCTGCTGCACGGGCAAGTATCTCCCGCTAATTTGATCTGGCGCAAGAGCAGGATCGCAAAAAGACGCCATGGGCCGAACATTGTTAGATTGTTTTTTTGCTACAAGAAAGCGTGAGTCGATCGATCACCGAGGTCATGATGAGCGTCCGGGCGTAGCTACTTCGCAACAAAAAGCCGCCGTCGAAAATTTATTCGCGGCGGCTTTTGGCCGAATCAACGAGGGCGTTTGCTATGCGATGCCTAACGACTGAAGTGTTGGCTGATCGATCGTGGATGTGGTGTAAAGCCCGTGATCGCGCTGATAATCGGCAATTGCCCCGCGCGTGAGCGGTCCAATAACGCCATCCACTTCTCCGTGGTAATAACCTTGTTGCTGAAGTGCTGACTGCACATTTGCAGTTACTTGATCTGGTGGCATGCGATTATAACCGTAGATGGGCCCATCCCATGCATAATACGCGTTGGGACTGTAACCCCAGGCTGGGAACCAGTAACCCGCGTTCCAGTAGTAAGGCGCTCCGAACACGAACGTGATGTTGTTATGGTAATGGTTGTGCCACCAGTTCCGATCGTGCCACTCTGATTTGTAGTTGCGGAACACTGCATATCTCTGGCCTTGCCAGTTTTGGCTTCCCTGGATTCGTCTTCCTTGCTGGAATTTTACGGGCGGTGCCTTTGCGGTGTTAGGCTGTTTTGGAAGATTGAAGTGCTGGGGCTTAAGCGGCTTGCCTTGTGCGAACTTTCCTTTTCCAGCGTTGTGACCCGCTACGGCCTCAGTCTTCGCCTGCTTCGGCTTGCCTGTCTGCGCGTGTTTAGTATTCGCTGCGTTGGCTGTTTGCCTTTGATTGGCTGCTTTAGCTGCTTCTCTCTCAGCTTGGGTTTGGTTCTTCTTGGCCTTTTGAGTTTGATAAGCAGCGTTGGAAGCCTGAGCCGCCTTTGCTTTTTGCTGGTGATAAACTGGCGTTGACGCCTGGCTCTTTTTGGCTTTTTGGCCGTGGTACGCTGCTGTCGAGGTTTGAGCCGTATGTGGCTTTTGCGCTGCCGACGGTGCTGTCGTCATTTTCTTGGCGCCCGTTCCTCCTGCCGGATGCGCAGCGGGCTGACTCGGATGATGCGCGGGTTGCGGTTGCTTTTTCGGCTGTGGTTTATTTTCTTGTTTCTGCGCGCCGTACACCACGCTGAAGAGCGCAAGATTACAAATTAAGACAACGAATATTCTCATAAGCTTCTTTTCCTTTGGTTGTTAGACTTCGGCGGTTTGCATTTATTCAACGTGGCAGGGTCCTTTTGTGGATGCATGTCTGCCTTGAAAACGAAGCGACCAGTCCGCGCTGCCACTTGGCGGAAAATTGTCTGCCGAACGACAAGAGCCGCGCAGCGCATTGCTGTGCGGCTCTGCAATTTCTATGCTGTCGGTATTACGACAAGCCGAGTGTCTGCAGGGTTGGTGCGTCGACCGCCGAAGTGACCGCCAGGCCGTTATCAGCTTGAAAGGCCGCCAGTGCGTCGCGTGTTTGCGGTCCGATGTCTCCGTCGATCGGCCCCGTGTAGTAGCCATCCCGCTGTAAAGCGACTTGCACGTTCACCATGATTCGATCCGGCGTCAGGTTACCGTAGCCGTAAATCGGACCATCATACGGATAGTACGCGCCCGAATCATAGCCCCACGCCGGATACCAATAGCCAGCGTTCCAGTACCACCACCCGCCGAGTACGAAGACGATGTTCGAATAGTGATTCCTCCACCAACCGCGATCATGCCATTGCCGATTGTAATTATAAAACGCGGCGTACCTCGAGCCACGAAAGCGGTCATTGCGCCAGTTATTCACGACGCGTGCGTTTTGTCGGTTGCGATTGACAGCCGCATTTCTACCCAGAGTCACGTTTCTCTCACGATTTGCCGCAAAATTACGCCGACCATTGATTCTGGCATTAGCCGCGGCCGTTGTTTGATTGCGCAATCTTGCTGCCTCCCGCTGATTGGCCCTGGCGTTATTTGCCCGGGCAACATTTCGCTCGCGGGTGCGAGCGTTCGCCACTGTTCTGTTGTGTGCGTTTCGCGCGCTCTGTGCCCTGGCAGTGTGTACGCGGTTGTTCCGAGAATTGTTCGTACGAGCGACCGAATGAGACCGAGCTCGTGAATGTGTAGCGATCGCTTGATGCGCTCGAGCTGCAGAATGATGCTGCACCGTTCTCATCGATCCGGCGTGGCCGCCACCTCGAGAAACGACATGTGCGCTGCGCGCGCCGCCGCCTCCCGCTGAACCGTGCCCTCCTCTATTCTTCGGCGCTCCAAACGCTGTCAGCGCCAGCGCAAGGCTTCCGATACATGTAATAAATACAATGCGTTTCATGATTTCCCTCTTTTATTCTGTTCGTCTATTTAACCCCGGACGCGTGTGCACCGTTGCGATGTTTTTGCTCACACCTGCTGTTGACGCACAGCCTCAAATAACACAATTGCTACTGCCGTAGCCAGATTCAGACTGCGCGTTCCATGCATCGGGATCGTGACGCAATTGGCAGTATTGGCCGCGAGTAATTTCTGCGGCAGTCCTTTCGTTTCGCGGCCAAAGACAAGGAAATCACTTCTTCGAAAATTCACGCTGTAGTAAGGAGATTGGGTTTTCGTGGTTAGAAAAAAATAGCGAGCTCCGACGGATTGTGCTCGCTGTAGCGCGTCGAATGAATGCCACAATTGCAGCGGTACCTCGTCCCAATAATCGAGCCCTGCTCGACGCAATTGCCGATCGTCGAGCGAGAATCCGAGCGGCTTAATCAAGTGCAGAGTTGATCGCGTTGCCAGGCAAAGCCGCCCGACGTTGCCCGTGTTTGGCGGAATCTCCGGCTCCACCAAAACAACGTTGAACATCAAATCTTCCTCTTCCGCGCAATCTTAACTCTTCGTCACCAGAGCAGATCAAGCGGAAGAGACAGAGGAAGAGTCATCACAATTTGCTCGCAACGAATTTTTCCAGCTTCACCACGTCAGCCGCGAATTTGCGAATGCCCTCACCAGTCTTTTCGTACGCCATCGCATTCTCGTTTAGCAACCACCGGAATTTCTTCTCGTCCAATTCGAGCTTGTCGACTTTCGCTGATTTCGCTCTTTCGGGATCAAGTTTGCGTTCGAGTGGCTCGGTTGATTCGGAAAGTTCCTTCATCAGTTCGGGGCTAATCGTCAGGCAATCGCATCCCGCCAGTTCGCGGATTTGACCGGGGTTGCGGAAGCTCGCACCCATGACTTCGGTCGGGATATCAAACAGCTTATAATACGTATAAATCTCTGTAACTGACTGAACACCCGGATCCTCCGCGCCGGTATAGTCGCGTTTCATCTCTTTTTTATACCAGTCGTAAATCCGCCCCACGAACGGCGAGATGAGCTGCACCTTCGCTTCCGCCGCACGCACCGCCTGCGGTAAAGAAAACAGCAGCGTTAGATTGCAGCGGATCCCTTCTTTTTGAAGTTGTTCGGCGGCAAGAAGTCCTTCCCAGGTTGACGCGATTTTAATCAGCACGCGTTCGCGCGGAATTTTATGCTCCTTGTAAAGTTGGATGAGTCGCCGCGCTTTGTTGATCGAACCTTCAACATCGTACGACAAACGCGCGTCCGTCTCCGTCGAGACGCGTCCAGGCACGATCTCGAGAATGTCGGAACCGAATTGAACCAATAGATGATCGCAGATGTCTTCGATCTGCGCCTGGCCATTCAATCCCGAATTCTTCCGGTCCTTTAAAACTTGATCCAGCAAATGCCCGTATTGCTGCTTTTGAGTGGCGGCATAAACCAAACTTGGGTTCGTCGTTGCATCCTGCGGTTTGAAATCCTTGATCGATTCAAAGTCCGCCGTGTCTGCCACGACCTTGGTGAATTTCTTTAATTGCTCCAGTTGGTTCAATTTTGTTTTAGTTTCTTCGGCAACTGCCGTGCTCATGATTTCATCCTCCGGTCTTCGGAGAACGTACGCCCCGAATAAAAGATCGACAATCGAAAATGATGTCGTAGGGCAAACGCGTCGCTTGCCAAAGCAATCCACGGCAACCGATGCGGTTGCTCTACAATTACAATTTTATGTGCGGCCCGCCGTGCCGGGCAATCCGCAGTTAAAGAAATTCAGGCGGAAACGGTTGGGCGTGGTTCGGTGGAACGCCTCGAACCGAGCGCGGCTTTAACGAAGTTGTTCCCAAGTTCCCACATCGGCCCCGGGAATTTGCGACATTCGGTCAACACGTCATCGAGCGCGTTGACGAACATGTCAGCTTCCGTTTCGCCGATGATGAGCGGCGGGAGAATTTTCAGCACGTCCATCCCGTGACCGGCTACCTGCGTGAGAATGCGGTGCTTGCTCAACATTTGAGTCACGATCATCTGGGCGAAGAGCACCTTATCGATTTTGTGCAAGAGCTTCCAAGCCATCTTGAGCTTGAACTCGTTAGGCTCGTGAAACTCAATGCCCACCATGAGGCCTTTGCCGCGGACTTCTTTTATGAATGAATGTTTCGCCTTCAGCGCTTCGATTCTTTCCATCAGCAACGCGCCGATTTTCGCTGACCGCTCGACCAGATTTTCCTGATCGATCACTTCCAGCGCTGCGAGCCCACAGGCCATCGCGAGATTGTTGCGACCGAAGGTTGTGGAGTGCACGACGCAACGGTCCATACGGCTGAACGTCTTCTGATAGATCTCGCGCCGGGTGACAATGGCGCCGCAGGGCACGTAACCGCCGCTCAATGTTTTCGCGAGGGTGATGATGTCCGGCTCCAAATTCCAATGTTGGAATCCGAACATTTTTCCCGTGCGGCCAAGACCAGTCTGAACTTCATCCGAGATCAGCAGCGTGCCGTATTTGCGGCAAAGTTCCTGGGCGCGAACAAAGAAATCTGAGTGTGGTGTCTGGCAGCCTTTGCCTTGAACGGTCTCGATAACAAACGCCGCCACGTCGCGCGTGCGCAATTGCCGATCTAATTCGGCGACGTTATCGAGTGGGACGCGAGTATCGAACCCTTGCATGAGCTGGCCAAAGCCGTCGGTGAAGCTTTCGCAACCCATCAGCGACAATGAACCCAATGTCAGACCGTGAAATGCGCTCGCCAGCGACACAACGCGTTGTCGTCCCGTCGCTGCGCGCGCGAACTTGAGAGCGCCTTCCATTGCCTCGGTGCCGGAATTACAAAAGAAAACGGCGTTTAAATGCGTCGGCATCCGCTTCACAAGCGCTTCAGCCAACAAGCCGCTCAGAAGCGAACAGTCCATCTGCACCATGTTTGGAAGATCAAGGTCGAGCACGTCGCGGATCGCTTGTTTCACCAACGGGTGATTTCGACCAATGTTGAAAACGCTATAGCCACTCAAAAAGTCCAGATACGGCTGATTATCCATATCGAAGAGATATGCGCCCTCGGCACGGGCATAGACTTTGTCGAAACCGATAACGCGTTGGGCTGCCACGAGCGTGCG
>DASYSX010000103.1:0-16398 GCA_036002955.1 Candidatus Udaeobacter sp.
CTGACGACAGCGCATTCTACAGCGAATACGAGCTATCGCTTCGTTTCAAATTCCTCCAGCGTCTTGCGCAGGCGTGCCTGGTTCGCTTCGCTCATCTCGCATAACGGCAAACGAACTTCAGATGACATCGTGCCACGCCAGGCGAGCGCTGTCTTCACAGGAACCGGGTTAGGCTCGATAAACAAATCTTTGAACACCGGCAGCAGTTGCCTGTGCGATTTCTCCGCCAATTTGAAATCGCCTGATTCGCACGTGCGCACGAGGGCGCACACTTCAGATGGAAACAAATTCGAGGCCACGCTCACGACACCGGCGGCGCCCACGGCCATAAACGGGAGCGTGAGCGAATCGTCGCCGCTCAAAATCGTAAATGCATCGGGCAAACGCCGGCGCAATTCACCAACGCGCTCTACGCTACCGCTTGCTTCTTTGATCGACACGATGTTGCGGCATTCCTTGGCCAAACGAGCCACGGTCTCTGGCACGATGTCCACGCCGCAACGTCCCGGTATGTTGTAGAGCATGATCGGCAGCGACGTGGCGCCGGCGATTGCTTTGAAATGGCGGAAAAGTCCTTCCTGGCTCGGCTTATTATAGTACGGGCCAACGAGTAGCGCTGCATCCACTCCGAGTTTCTCTGCGCGCTTTGTATCGGCGATGGCGTGTTGTGTGGAGTTTGAACCAGTGCCCGCAAGCACGAGGCAACGGTTGTTCGCCTTTGCAACTGCGATCCTGATCACTTGTTCGCGTTCTTCATGCGAGAGCGTTGGCGATTCGCCAGTGGTGCCGATCGCGACGATTCCAGTGATACCTGCCGTGATTTGTGCTTCGATCAGTTGTTCGAAACCAGAAACGTCAATGCCGCCATCGCGAAATGGCGTTACCAATGCTGTGAACGTGCCGCGAAACATATTTTTCTATTCAATTGTCACGTCGAGCGAAGTCGAGACATCCCGTGGCGGAACCGAGCATCATTTCAACGGGATCCCTCGACTTCGCTTCGCTGCACTCGGAATGACGTTAAATCGATTTCTCCCTGGAAAACAAATTCTGCCGGACCCGTGAGCGTGACGTTGCGGAAACTCCCGTCAACTTTCTCAAAACCGACCTGAAGTTCGTCGCCGCCGCGCGCCAGCACTGTTATGGGGCTGCTGCTTTTCTCACTGGCAGCAAAGATTAGCGCGCTGGCGACTATCCCCGTGCCACACGCGAGCGTTTCGTCTTCCACGCCACGCTCATAGGTGCGGATGGCGATTTTGTTGGGTTCACATTTCTCGATGAAGTTCACGTTTGTCCCCTTCGGTGAAAACATTTTGTGGTGACGAATCGCTGCGCCGTCGCGTCGCACATCGGCATCATCGATTTTCGCGACGGGAATGACGACATGCGGAACGCCGCTGTTGACGAAGTGAACGGTCTTTTTTTCACCCACCATCGGTAGATCGATGTCGAGCCGCACATCAGTTGGGTCGGTCATTCGAAGAGTCACTAGGTCGCCTTTCACTTCCGCGGAAATCACGCCGGCCGGCGTTTCAAAAGAGAGTTTTGCTTTTTGTCCGCCGACTTTGTTTGCGAAACGCGCGAAGCAACGCGCGCCATTACCGCACATCTCCGCTTCGCCGCCGTCGGCGTTAAAATAGCGCATCCGAAAATCTGCGCCGTTTGTTGAGTTTTCCAGTAACAGCACGCCGTCGGCGCCGATGCCGCGATGTCGATCACACAATTGCGCGATCTGATCACGATCCAAATCGATGTCTCCTGTCCTGTTATCAAACAGGATAAAATCGTTCCCGGCGCCATTCATTTTTGTGAAGCGCAGCATGCAATGATGATTGTAGCGGCGGTTTTTTGGTTGTCATGTCTGGCGTGGTCGTCTGGCGGTAAATCATCGCGCTCAAGGAGTGACGGCTTCCCAGCCGTCAATTTTAATCGACGGCTGCCCAAGCCGTCGTTCCTTGTCGCGCTTGCCAATTGCCACACGCGATTTCAGCGCTTACTTATCCGCCGTGAAAAAGCTCGGCGGGCTGATTGTGGCGATAATTGTCAGCCTGGCCCCGCAATTCTCGGTCGCGGGCGACTGCAATGATGTGGTTCTGGAGCAGGTCAGGCAGATGCCGAAAGGCGGTCGTTACTCAGTTTCGCATTTTGCAAAGATTCGTTTGCAATCGTCGGCACATTTCGAGTCCGGAAAATTCTTTATCATTCCCGCGGGCCCGAGTTTCTGTTCGGGCGCGACCTATTTGGTGTTCATCAGAACGATCGAAGCTTTGCGCGAACGCGGTCAGCTTAGCCTGGACTATGGCACCCTCGAGCATTTGATCATTCGCGACCAGCACGATGGAGAAGACGTTTGGGGACGATGGAATGCTAACGGCCCGGGCACGGCGCGTCTGTTTCACGAACTGCGGCTTGGTCGAAATTTCGACAATATCGATCAGGCGAGACCTGGTGATTTCATGAAGATTTTCTGGTCCCGCCAGGTGGGAAAAAATGAGCACGGACATTCCACTATTTTCCTCGGAACGGAGAATCGCCCCGACGGACAGTACGTTCGGTATTGGTCGAGTAACGTTCCCTCTGGTTACGGCGAGAAGAGTGTGCCACGAAGCAAAATTGCGTACGCAATTTTTTCACGTCTCGAAACGCCAACCAATCTAGCGCGAATCACTACTGTGCCTTCTGTTGACACGTATTTGGCTTCGCTCCTCCGAACTCGCTCAAGTATTTCAGAGGCTGGTTCAAAGTGCGGGCTGTAAGCGCCGCTAACACGAAGGTGGGGACGGCGCGCCGCGCCGTCCGGACGCCGCAGCGTGGCGTCCGTACCCAACGCAACGCAGAATGCGCTTGCGTTGCGAAAGGCTTGTCTCTACAACGGCCGCATGCTTCTTGAAACCTTAAAACGTCACTGGTGGATCCCAGTTTTACGGGGTGTCGCTGCAATTATTTTCGGAATAATCGCGTTTACCCATCCCGTTATGGCTGCCGCGACACTTGTGCTGTTCTTTGGAGCCTGGATGTTGATTGACGGTATCTTTCGGGTTGTAGGCGTGATTGGGCATCATGCTTCAGATACAGATTGGGGATTCAATCTGATCATTGGAATTCTCGGAATCATCGTCGGCTTGCTTACTTTCCATGCGCCGGCAGTAACCGCACTTGCGCTGGTCGTTTACATCGCAGCGTGGGCCATGATGATCGGCGCAACTGAAATTGCGTTGGCAATCAAAATGCGGCACGAAATTAAAGGCGAATGGTTTCTGATTCTAATGGGTCTGGCTTCGATCATTGTTGCGGGTCTCCTCTTGTGGAACCCGCTCGCGGGTGCGGCGGCGCTAATCTGGATTATCGCTTGGTACGCAGTGATAATGGGCGTTCTGGCGATCATTTTTGGCTTTCGCTTGCGCAGCTTGGCGACACTGGCAACCCATTGATCAGCGGCGAACGTCTTCAGTCCCACCATTCAAATCGGGGACTGTTTTTGCGTGCCGCGGAAGCGCTATCGTCCGCCTCGCAAACTTTTTATGCGACTAAACCCATTGGCGGCGGGTTTATTAAAAAAAATGCGGCCTGGAGCGATTAATCGACCGATTACCCTACGGCGCTGGAATATGATCGTTCCAATATCAACGCCTCGATTTCGCGATGGTAAGCAGAAGACCATTTTTGCGAGGACCACCCTATGAAAAAAGCTCCCCTGACTAAAAAACCGCGAATGCAAAATCGCCCGGAGACTAACGGAAATGATTTCAAACCCCGTGAACTGCTTGCCGCATTGATGGCGTTTAAGCGCGGCGATTTTTCGGCACGCCTACCGGAAGATTGGGTCGGCGTGCCGGGCAAAATTGCAGACACATTTAACACGGTGATCGAAACCAACCAGCGCATGGCGCGGGAACTGGAGCGCATTGGCCACGTTGTCGGCAAAGAAGGTCGGATTACGCAGCGCGCTTCCATCGGAGAAGTGACCAATTGTTGGGCTGACGCAATTGAATCCATCAACGATTTGATTGGCGATCTGGTGCGACCTACGAGCGAGATGGCGCGAGTCATTGGAGCCGTCGCAAAGGGAGATTTGTCTCAAACAATGGCGACCGAGATCGAAGGTTCGCGGCTGAAGGGTGAATTTTTGCATACGGCTCGAACGGTAAATGCGATGGTGGGACAGCTCGGTGCGTTCGCGTCGGAGGTTACGCGTGTTGCCCGCGAAGTCGGCACGGAAGGCAAACTCGGCGGCCAGGCAAAAGTCAAAGGAGTAGCTGGGACTTGGAAGGACTTGACGGAGAACGTGAACCTCATGGCGTCGAATCTCACTTCGCAGGTGCGAAACATCGCCGCGGTAACCACGGCCGTCGCAAACGGCGATCTTGCGAAAAAAATCACTGTGGATGTTCGAGGCGAACTCCTGGAGTTGAAGGACACCATCAACAGGATGGTGGACCAGTTGCGTTCGTTTGCCTCAGAAGTTACGCGCGTGGCGGTGGAAGTCGGCACCGAAGGAAAGCTTGGCGGCCAGGCAAAAGTTGAAGGGGTTTCAGGCACGTGGAAAGACCTGACCGACTCGGTAAATTCGATGGCGTCGAATCTCACCTCGCAAGTCCGAAACATTGCGGCGGTGACAACGGCCGTGGCCAACGGAGATCTCTCGAAGAAGATCACGGTCAAGGTTAAAGGCGAAATCCTGGAACTGAAAAACGTGATCAACACGATGGTGGATCAGCTTTCGTCCTTCGCCTCGGAGGTGACGCGCGTGGCGCGGGAAGTCGGCACGGAAGGAAATCTTGGCGGCCAGGCTGCTGTCGAAGGGGTGGCGGGAACCTGGAAGGACCTCACTGATTCGGTGAATTCAATGGCGTCTAATTTAACCGCCCAGGTTCGCAACATTGCGGGTGTCACCACCGCCGTGGCAAAGGGGGACTTGTCCAAAAAGATCACCGTTGATGTGCGCGGCGAAATTCTCGAACTCAAGGACACCATCAACACGATGGTGGACCAGCTCCGCTCATTCGGGTCGGAAGTGACGCGCGTGGCTCGCGAAGTCGGCTCCGAAGGCAAGCTGGGTGGACAAGCTGACGTGCGCGGTCTGGCAGGTGTGTGGAAAGACCTGGGCGACAACGTCAATGTCATGGCATCCAACCTAACGACACAAGTGCGCAACATCGCTGCCGTTACCACTGCGGTCGCTACTGGCGATCTCAGCAAAAAGATCACCGTGGATGTAAAAGGCGAAATTCTTGAATTAAAGGACACCGTTAACACGATGGTCGATCAACTGTCGTCGTTCGCAGATGAAGTCACTCGCGTAGCGCGCGAAGTGGGCATGGAAGGGAAGCTGGGCGGGCAGGCCGTTGTGAAAGGCGTGTCGGGGACCTGGAAAGACCTTACCGATAACGTGAACTTTATGGCTTCTAACCTGACGGATCAGGTGCGTGGCATCGCGAAAGTCGTGACTGCGGTCGCAAACGGCGATTTAAAACGAAAACTTTTCCTCGAAGCTAAGGGCGAAATCGCGGAACTCGCCGATACCATTAACAACATGATCGATACACTGGCGACATTTGCCGATCAGGTCACCACTGTCGCGCGCGAGGTGGGCGTCGAAGGAAAACTCGGTGGCCAGGGAAACGTGCCGGGCGCAGCGGGAACATGGCGCGATTTGACCGATAACGTGAATCGGCTGGCGGCAAATCTCACCACCCAGCTTCGCGCTATCGCTGATGTTGCTACTGCAGTTACCAAGGGTGATCTGACGCGATCCATCCAGGTGGAAGCCCAGGGCGAGGTCGCGTTCGTCAAGGAATTGATCAACGAAATGATTCGGAACCTGCGGGATACAACCCTGCGCAATGAGGAGCAGGACTGGCTTAAGACCAACCTAACGAGATTTACCCGAATGCTCCAGGGTCAACGCGATTTTCTCACCGTTGGAAAACTGATTTTGTCGGAGCTAGCGCCGCTGGTCTCGGCGCAGCGAGGTGCATTGTACATGATCGATACTCCGAACGGCGAGTCTGGCCTCAACCTGCTAGCAACCTATGCTCAACACGACGGGGACGGCGCAAAGAATCGTTTTAAAATCGGAGAAGGATTGATCGGGCAGGCGGCTTTGGAAAAGCGGCGCATCTTTTTGAGCGATGTGCCAGGCAACTACGCGAAGATAAGTTCCGGCCTGGGTGGATTTCACCCGATGAACGTCGTGGTGTTGCCGATTCTTTTTGAAGGCGAAGTCAAAGCAGTGATGGAACTTTCTTCAGTCGAGCGGTTCAGCCCCGCGCACCAGGCATTTCTGGATCAACTGACCGAGAGCATCGGCATTGTGCTCAACACGATCGAAGCGAGCACGCGAACAGAAAACCTGCTTACGCAGTCGCAATCACTGGCGACTGAGCTTCAAAAAACCAACCTTGAGCTGGAAGAGAAGGCGCGCTCGAATCTCGCCAAAGATCAATTCCTGGCCATGCTGAGTCACGAGTTGCGGACGCCGCTCACGCCCGTGCTTGCCACCGCCTTAGAGCTCGAGAATGAGCCAGACGTACGTCCGGACGTTCGCGAATCGCTGCAGATGATTCGTCGTAACGTGGAACTGGAAGCACGACTCATCGACGACTTGCTAGATCTGACGCGTATTGATCGCGGCAAGGTGCAACTCAACTTTGAAATCGTTGATGCGCATATGTTGCTGCAAAACGCCCTCGAAATCTGTCAGCCAGAAATCGATCGAAAACATTTAAAGCCGTCCCTCAATCTCGGCGCAAAAAAAGTCCATATGCGCGCAGACCCGGCGCGACTGCAGCAAATCTTTTGGAATCTGATCAATAATGCGGTGAAATTCACGCCTGCAAACGGGCAAATCACGATTACGACCACCAACGAATCAGGCGAAAAATTGTGCGTGGAAATTGCTGATACCGGGATGGGAATCGAGCCGGAAGCGCTGCCAATAATTTTTGATGCCTTCGAACAAGGCGGTCGAACTCAAGCAGGAGGCTTGGGTCTGGGGCTGGCTATCAGCAAAACCCTTGTTGAAGCACATAAAGGAACGATTACTGCGCAAAGCGACGGCCAAAATAAAGGATCGAAGTTCGCGTTGCTTTTCCCGACCTCGGAAAAAGTGGAGGCGCAAATCGCTCCGGCGCTCTCGCCGAGATTGGCCGAACGCCAGCCCCTGCGGATTCTCCTGGTCGAAGATCACGAAGACACCAATCGCTCCCTTACGAGTCTCCTTCGACGGCGCGGTTATCAGGTGAAATCGGCACTCACTTTTCAATCTGCTCTCGAGCTTAGCGCGAAAGAGGAATTTGACGTGCTCATCAGCGATTTGGGTTTGCCCGATGGCAGTGGAATAGATTTGATCCAGAAGCTCGTCTCGAAGCCGCCGCTCGGAATTGCTCTCACTGGTTTCGGAATGGAACAAGATATCCGCAGAAGCCGCGAGGCAGGTTTCCACCATCATCTGGTAAAACCGATCGACCTGAACAAGCTCGATTCGCTGATTCAAGAAGGTGCCCCCTCGTTGTTGAACGTCTGATAATTAACGGACCGATTCGCGGCACTAGCTCCAACCGAATTCGTGAAGTCGAGGTTGAACATCGGACATTCAATGTTCGATGTTCGCGCATTGTTACGCCTCGGTATTCAAAGAAGGTTTTTGCCCAGTTTTTCAGGACATTGCGCAGTCTGTTTTTGAGGTGATCAGAGGCAAAGCTGCTTGGTACGGCGTTGTTGTTTGCAGCAAAATTCCATCCGGCTTTATGAATGTTGTCAGCGATGTCGCCGATTGAAACAGTTGCCGCGTTAGATCCTTAATGCGTGTCAATTTGCCGCTGCTATACGAGCAACTTCGAGCCGGTATTCGAAACGAAGTTGATGGCCTCGCCAAACGCCTGAAGGCGTTGGTGTTTATGATGCGGGCCCGCAACGTGACGGAAACACGATTCAATAGCGTTTCAGAAGGAGATAAAAATCGATGAGCAGAAAAATCACAGGCGCAATCCTAATTTCCCTAAGTTTGGGTCTTTTTTGGCAGGCACTAGCGCAAGGCTTGGACTGCCAAACTCTATGCCGGGAAAAATATGTCCAATGTCGTGCCTTAGCTGACAAATCTAACGATCCAGTCCACGGCTTAAAAATATGCAACGACGCATATCACAGCTGTGTGGGAAATTGCGTTAATACCCGCAACCCGCTGTAAAAGATCGTTTCGCGGGGTGGCTTCACGAATGGCGTTATCGATTTCGCCAGAGATAAGCCGATATATTTGATCGATTATCCCAAATGCGGAACACCGAGATGTTCTCGCCGCGGCATTCGCTGTCTCGCCACCTTGTTACCGAATTTCTGAGCTTGTTTGCATTCCCATGCGGTGCTGATTGTGGTTCGGCCTTTGAATCCAGAGCTGAGACCCGGTCGAAATTCGACCAGGCTTTGCTAAAAGTTGTCAGCGATGATTTCCGACAGGTGAAGATTTCGACAAAGCCTGGGTATCTTCCCTTAGAATTGGACGTTGGACATTGAGTGTTGGATGTTCGCGCATTAGCGCGCATACGGGCCTGTAGCTCAGCGGTTAGAGCAGGGGACTCATAATCCCTTGGTCCCAGGTTCGAATCCTGGCGGGCCCATTTAGTTTCGATTTTCGATCGCGGATTTGTCATTCTCGATTCCGTGCAACGCCTCGGAACCTTTGCCCTGATCGTTTTCGAGATCACGCTCCTCAGTACCTTAATCCTGACGACACGCTGCGCGAATTATCAGGACGTTTTTGTCGCTGGGAATGTTTACTTTGCCGATGCGGATTGCTACGCGCGCATGACGCGTGCGCAGATGGTCACCGAAAAGCCGGGGCTCATCATCCGGCATCATTCGTTTGAGAATTTTCCGGATGGAACAACGCCGCACACGACTGCGCCCCTGGACTATCTCATTGTCGGGTTATCGCTTTTCCTAAATCCGTTCACGGCGCATGCACTCGATCTGGCGGGCGCATTTGTTTCGCCATTACTCGCACTGCTTGGCGCCTGGTTTCTTTGGTGGTGGTCGCGCCGAATGAAATTCCGGTATCGCTGGGTAATGCTCAGCTTATATGCGATCAGCCCAATGCTCGTTCATGGCACGGAGCTTGGCAGACCTGATCATCAGTCATTGCTGATTTTGCTGGTCGCGATCGCGATTTGCGCAGACTGGAGTTCGCAAACTCTACAACCTGCCAATGTGGCGAACGCCTGGTGGCTCGCGAGCGCTGTCGCCTGGGCGCTGGCAATCTGGGTTTCGGCTTACGAACCGCTTGTGCTCTTTGTGATAGTGATGGCAACGCGGCTTGTGTCGAATCGCCATGCGGTTTTTGCGCGTGATCATTGCGCAGGATGGTTTTTGTTCGCCGCGATAATTGCCATCGCCATCGCAATCGAGCGGCGTGTTCCGTCGTTCGCGATCTTTCAATCCACGCATTTGAAAAACTGGGCCAGCACCATCGGAGAACTGGAGCACGTTTCACCGATGAATTCGGTCTGGTGGAGCTGGTGCGGATTTCTGCTGTTCGTTGCACCAATTTTGATCTGGATGAGCATCAGACCGTCGAAAAGCGCCG
The DNA here is from genome assembly GCA_036002955.1 of Candidatus Udaeobacter sp. Taxonomy (GTDB): domain Bacteria; phylum Verrucomicrobiota; class Verrucomicrobiia; order Chthoniobacterales; family UBA10450; genus Udaeobacter. The sequence continues at coordinate 9,581 of DASYSX010000103.1, forward strand.
CGCCCGGCTGTCGCGCCCTGCCAATCTACGTCCTCCTCGTCACCACTTATTTGCTCACCGTTTGGCAAGCGCGTTGGGGTTATTTTTTTGTTTTGATTTTTGCGGTCGCGCTTCCGGCGTTGCTCGCGCCGATCAAATCAAGCGTCGCGGTGTGGATTGCGTTCGTGTTGTCGATATTTCCGATTTTACGAGACTGGGACGAACGGCTCTGGCCAAACGAAACGCAATTTGCTGAGCGGATCGAACGACGGATTGAATCGACGCAGATTCGCGATCTTGCAGTGAGTTTGCGAACGCCCGAGGTGCATCCGTTTGTAGCACCGTGGTGGCTTTCGCCGTCGATTACCTATTGGTCCGGGCAGCCTGGAATCGCAGGAAGCTCGCATGAGGGTCTTAGCGGAATTGAGGAGAGCGCGCGTTTTTTTCTTTCGGAGGATTTGCAAGAAGCACGCGAGATTCTTGAGAAACGTCACGTGGCGTGGATTATCGCCTACGATTCCGACCGCGTGGCACAAAATTCTGCGGCCATCCTGAACGAGCCAGTTCCGCGGGAACCGCTTTGTCGCGTTTTGGATCGAAGGCCCAGCCAAGCGCCACCGTTCCTCGTTTTTTCTGCACAAAATCCGGCATGCAAGCTCTACGGAGTGGCTATCGAACGATAAACGATAAAAAATTTTCACTCAAAAAAGAGAATCCGTTGACAGGCATCGACGAGTGTCACATTACTAACAGATGCTCAAAAGATTCGTCCCTCAAAAGCCGGCGCCCCCGATTCGAGAAGAACTGCGGACTCCGGTTCCAGATGAGAATAATCATCTTGCGAGTCGCGAAGAGGCACCAGCAAAACCAAACATAATCGATAATTCAAATCCAAAACCTAATCCTATGGCAGACCACGGAGGCAAAGACATTCTTTCGAGCGATGTCGAAATCAAAGGCTCGATCAAGTTCCAAAAAGAACTGCTTATCGACGGCAAAGTCGAGGGCGACATCAACTCTGACGGCGTTTTGACGGTCGGTGAAAACGCTGACATTCGAGGTGAGATCAAAACCAAATCGATCAGCGTCTATGGCAAAGTGCATGGCAATATCACCGTTGCCGAGCGTTGCGAACTGAAATCCAAATGCGTGTTGCAGGGAGATCTCAAGGCGGCGCGTCTTGTAATTGAAGAGGGCGCAACTTTTATCGGGAAATCCGAAGTCACCACCGGCGCTCTAAAAGCTGCACCGCGTCCTGAAGTTGTGCGGCCTAGCGAGCCGATTAAGGCCGCATTCGGAGTGCGCGCGTAGAAGGAAAGGTTTCGGCAAGGATACAGTGGCCAATCCATCGCCTGCAAAAGTCAGTGCGGAATGTCCGCACTGCGGTTTCAAGCAGATGGAATACGCGGCGGCAAAGAGTTCGATGTGCCGCCAGTGCGGCTGCGCTTTTACTCCGTTCGTACCGAAACCAGTCCTGAAGCTGCGGACGACCGAACAAGCGCTTGCGCCGGAGACTTCCTCATCTCTTTTTGGCAAACTCGAAGATTTTTGGAATCGTCAAACTAGTTCGGTCGTCGAGTGCTTCGAATGTAAACGCAAACAGGAGGTATCTGGCGCCGCGACATCGACCATTTGTCCGTCCTGCAGCGCGCACATTGATCTGCGCGATTATAAAATCACCAGCGGGTTCAGTCGAAGCATTCGCACCCGCGGCAATGTACATCTTTCCGGCAAAGGCGATCTTGCCAGCAGCAGTGTGGAGTGCCAGTCCGCTTTGATTGAAGGCAGACTGCGCGGCAATCTGCATTGCGATAGCGCGACAATTAACTATTCAGGGAAAATCCCCGGCCGCATCAGCGCGCGACATGTAGTGGTTGATCGCAAAGCAGACGTTCACTGTTTTCGGAGACTGCGCGCGGAGCACATCGAAATCAAAGGTAAGATGTCTGGAGAGATTATTGCTCAATCTGTAACGGTTTACAGAAAGGGTTCGCTGGAGGGCGATGTGACAGCGAGGGCGATTAGCGTGGAACAAGGCGGTATTTTTTCCGGCCAACTCGCCATAGGACAGATCGATCTGGCACAAGGAGAACTGCTCGGTAAACAAGAACCGGCCGTGTCGCGCCCCGCCGAGTCCAGTTTTCAGCATGCCGTAGCGCAACCGTTGCCGGCTACCTAGCGACCATCAGTAATGCGAAGACTGCATCCACGCAGTCCTTACCACAAACTCGGCGGTTATGTTCATCTGCCGCGTTTGATTGATAAGGCAAGGCTTCATCGCAAAGGCTTGCTAGATGGTTACAACTATAAAACTGTCGGGTTCGACAAGCATTTGCTCGCGTTTCTGAAAATCGACGGGGAGACCTTCGAAGAAATCGCCAACAAGATGGATGACGACCAGTCAATTCTTGCCTGGGTGCAGAAAAATGGAGAGCAACATTCGCCTGAAGCCATTGAAGAATGGAACGAGGCCATGATTTCGCGCCATCCCGATACGGCCGCAAAAAAGGCGCGTTTCCTGCATTTTCTCAAAGAAGCCGGCGGCGACGGACGCAAAGATATTCGAACTTATTTCGATCTGATTGAGTTCGATGAAGGAAGACTCAAGTAAAAAGCGTAATTCGTAAACCGTCACATCGGCGTCTCACGATTCAACGCTTTAACCATTCAACGTTTCAACGAGGCCAAGCCAGGATGTGGTCGGCGTTCTCGAGTGTTTCCTTGCTTCCGATGTCGAGCCATCGGCCTTTGATCTCGAACGTGTTCACCGGTGTGCGGGTGTAGAGCCACTGCACAAAACGGCCGGGCTGATCGGCATTGTTCCCGGCATCCAGATACATTCTCAAAAGCGAGAGAATGGCCGGCGAGTAATAGTATAGGGCAATCGCGGCGAGGGTTCCTTGGGGGTTCTCCGGTTTTTCCTCAAACCGGGTCATGATTCCGTCGTCGTCAACGGCGACGTTGCCGTATTTCTTGATGGCTTCACTGTCGCCAACATCGTAGACCGCAACAGTCACTTCGGTGTTCCCCGCAAACGCCACGAAACCCGCCAGGGAATCGGTGAATAAATTGTCGCCCGCGGCAATTAGCAGGCTGTTGTCGGATAAATTCTCCTGCGTGACGACGAGGTCGATGTCTCCAATTGCGCCCAGCTTGTCGTCATCGCTTGTGGAACCGTCATTAACAACCCTGAATCTAAATTCGGGATGGCGTTTTTGATAGTTGTGACTCCACGCTTGGAAGTCGCCTGTGAATTTGTTGTTGGTCACGACGTAGATCGTTTCCAAATCGGGAATGCCCGCGAGATTATCTACCAGCCATTCGATGATGGGTTTGCCGCCGACTACGAGTAGCGGTTTCGCTTTATTGAGCGTCAGTGGGTAAAGACGGGTTGCATATCCCGCAGCGAGAATCAGAACGTTCATGAGATCAAAAGAGTTCGCAGCAAAGCAGAAAAGCGTTCGTCTTTCTCTACGGTTTTGGTGAGCCGCGTAGGATCGTATCCTTTAAATGCTGCTGAACGATGCGAATCCGCTGCGAATCAGTGATCTTGGAGTGGCTGGAGCCATCCACAACGTAAAGTGTATCGATTGCTGCACCCGCCTGCGTGTTAATTCGATAAAGCGGTACGATGACATTTTCGCGGTCGAGGCAGCTGAGGACATCGTAAAGCAGACCAATGCGGTCCGGGGCTTGAAACTCAATGAGCGTGTAAGTGGGATGGGTCTTGTTGTCGATTGTGATGCGAGTCGGAAATTCAATTCCCACTGTGGCGCGGCGGCTCGAGCGCTTCGCTTTTTCTATTGACGGTGAGAAGTCGAAGTTCTCGTCCTCGAAAGCTCGGCGCAACGTTTGTTCGACAAGCTCAAAATCGCGCGGATTGGAAACGGGCTGCGCTTTCGCATCGGACACACGGAAAACACCAAGCACCGCGTGATCGCCGCGTGGGAACACATCGGCACTTAGAATGTTCAATGGCACCACCGAAAGTGAGCCCGCGATTTTTGCCAGGAGCCGTTCGCGTTGCCAGGTGCAGAATGTCATCACCGTGTGCCCCTGCTCGGGCACCATCTTCCATTTCACAGCCGGAGCGAGCGGAAATTCCTTCGCGTTAGACACGCCTTTCAGAAAAGACCGGAACAACTTCACATGCTCGATGATCTCCGGCACGCTCGTCGAGCGGAAATACTGATCAGGCATATATTCGAAGTGCGCTTCAATTTCCTCCGTGTAGTCCGGTGAAAGATTCTCGGCGACAGATGCGCGCAGGCTTTCGCGCGCGATTCTGGTTTGTTCGTGATAAGACTTTCGATCGGCCAGGTACCGCGACGTCTGGTGATACAGTTGCCACACCAGCGATTCCTTCCAGTCCGACCATGCCTCGGCGCTTGTGCCCTGGCCATCAGCGAGAGTAAGCAGCATGAGCGCGTCCAGGTTTTTCTGGTCTTTCACAATTTGTGCAAATTCCACGACTGTCGCGGGATCATCGAGATTCCGTTGCTGCGCCATTTTGGACAAGGTGAGGTGATGATCGACAAGGCGTATCAGCGATTTCCGCTGCTCGGAAGACAACTGCAGACGCGCCGCAACACGCTGGGCGAACAACGCGCTGGCTTCGGAGTGTGGGCGGCCGACGGCCTTTCCGCTATCATGCAGGAGAAGCGCGAGATACAGAACCAGCGGGTCGGCGAGTTGTTCAAACAACTTGCGATAATGAAGCAGCTTCGGATCATCGGTGTTCGCCAATGCATCAAGTTTGTCGATGCACACCAGCGTGTGCTCGTCGGCAGTATACCGGTGCAAGAACTCGTGCTGTACAAGGCAGGTAAGCTGGCCGAATTCGGGAAGATAGCGGCCCAGAAAGTCGACCCGATGCATCAGCCGCAGAATGCGTCCCACTCTGCCTTTCTGAGACAAGATCGACGTAAAAATCGCACGCGGTCCGCGCGCGTACTGATACGTTCTGGTCACGTGGCGCAGGCTTCTGCTCAACAAGTCTTCCAGTTCGGGGCTGAGATCCAGGTCCCGCACCTGGGCAAGCGCGAATGTGCGCATCATCTGTTCAGGGTCATTGCGAAAAACATCGCGGCCTGCCGGATAGAGTTGTTTGCTTAGAACAAAGAAGGAATCCCCAATCGGAGTCTTGTGCCCTTTCGTTAGGGGCAGAAAACTGAAAAGAGCGCGCGTTTTGCTTGTAACATGTCCGGTCACGAATTGTTCCGTGATTCGCTCCGTCACCCGCAGAATATTTCGCGTATGGTTGTAGCAGTCCCGCATAAGAGCCTCACTTCGAAGCTGGCCTTTTCGAGGTGAATACCCGAGCCGCGCTGCGATTTGGTCCTGCAAATTCATGTGCAGTATGTCGGTGGCGCGGCCGGTCGCGTAATGCAAATCTGTCCGCAAGCGCAGAACAAAATCATAGGCGCGTTCAATTCGGCGCTGGTCGCTTTCGCTTAGCCAGTCTTTTCCTACGAGTTGGTTTGTGCTCAGCGAACCTTCTTTGAAGTAAGTAATCCAAAGGAGATTTTGATAGTCACGCAGTCCTCCACACCCGCTCTTCAGATTCGGCTCTTGCAGATAAACGCTGTCGCCGAATTTTTTGTGCCGGGCGACCTGGTCCTCCATGCGTAACTCGACGTAGTCGCGTTCGTGTCCGACGACGCATTTAGAACGAAATTGTTCACGAAACTCCGTCGCGAGCTCTTTGTTGCCGGCGAGAAACCGGGCCTCCAGCATGGCAGTCTTTGTATGCATGTCGCTGTTAGCCTGCGCGATGGCTTCTTTGATCGACCGCGTGGAGTGTCCAACTTTGAATCCGCTGTCCCACAACAGGTATAGGATTTGGTTCACCATCTCCTTTAGGTGCGGCGAAACTTCGGCGCGCTGCTCATGCAATAGCATAACGTCGACGTCGCTGAACGGATTGAGTTCGCCGCGGCCGTATCCGCCAAGAGCAATGAGCGCCAACGGAACCTCAGCCTCGCCATTTTCATGGGTCGCCGCGGATGATGCAGCGCCGAAGACGTATCGCAGTAAAACGTCCACCAGTTCCGCTCTACCCGCACAAATCGCGCGTCCGCCTCCACCAGCCTGGTGCCTCAGGCGCAACCGGTGCTCTTCAACCTTCAGAAATTTTTTGTATAACGGGAGGACTTCGGTGGGTCGCTGCTTGCCTGTGGGCGCGAGGCGGCTTTCCGCGTGTGCCAAAACTTTGTCCAGTTCTCTAGATGCTTTCATCGCTCGCGTGTTCTGGAACAATTTAGAATCGCAAATCCAAAAGCCAAAATCTGCCTCGCGCGGTCATCAGCGCATTGCTGGTTTGCCATTAAGCCTCCGCTGAGGAGAGCGGAGCTACAGATAATCAGTATTTGAGAAATGCCATGACGGGCGTCGGCTCGAGTCGCTTTCGCCCTTCGAGGAATTCCAGCTCAATCAAAAACTGCGCCTCGATCAGATCCGCACCGGCGTTTCGGATAAGCGCCGCCGCGGCGGCGGATGTTCCGCCAGTCGCCAGCAGATCATCCACCAGCACAACCCGCTCGCCTTTTGTCACAGCGTCAGTGTGCATTTCCATTTCCGCCTCCCCGTACTCTAGCGAGTACTTTGCGGTGTCGGTCCTGTAGGGAAGTTTCCCGCGTTTCCGGATGGGAACGAATCCAAGGCCAAGTTCATATGCCACCGCCGATCCGAACAGAAAACCGCGCGCATCAATGCCGACGATTTTGTCGACTTCTTTCCCGCGGCAGCGTTCCAAAAATAGATCGATAGACGCACGGAACAATTCGGGGTCGCTCAAGACCGGCGTGATGTCCTTAAACATGATGCCTTTTTTCGGGAAG
>DASYSX010000104.1:0-6129 GCA_036002955.1 Candidatus Udaeobacter sp.
GGTGCAGGCGCGATCAGGGAAGACAACTTTGCTGCCGTACGGAATTCGCTTGGGATCGACGGCGCAATGTCCGGAGTGTAGTCGTCGTCCGGTACTGGCGAATTTGGAGCCCTCACCCGCCCAGTAACTGGTGACACGAGCCAGGACTGACTCCTCGCGCGCCAAAGCGGGCGATGCCAGCAATAAAAAAAATATGACTGTGTAAGATAGCTTCATGGTGTTTTGGGGGTGGCTCCGATGTTGTCGAGTCTCGTGTGGAGCACCTATTCTCGATGCCGAAAGCCGCAGGAATGCAGCTTTTACTTCGGATTCGGAACAGCCCCGGCGCGCTAGCCCTTGGGGGACGCGCGGACTTCTGACAACGACTCACCGCGGCGAGTCGGCCTCTCTATAGACGGGTTCGGCGACTTGTCAATCGAGCGGGCGCGGCGGTAGTGGTGCAGTTTGCGGGCAGCGTCCCCTGTCCCGCGAAATGAGAGCGGGACAGTTCTTCTGGGTCCGACGGTAGTCGCTGTGTTTTTAGGTTGCTGTGTCGCCTTGCTCCATTGGACTCAAAAAAACATGATTTCCGGGTTCTTGACCTTCTCCTATGAAGGCCATTCGGACGCGAGTCTCTCGCCGTTACGATCGTGCTAATGGCTACGATCTCGGCGTTATATTCTCGGACGAACTGAAAAAACTTTCTGATAAGGCCATCTTTTTCAGCTTTGTTCTTTTCTTTTTTGTCGGTCCCTTGATTGGATTTTTTTGCAGTTCCTCAACGCTTGGGTTGGGAGATGCGTGTTGGTTGGATGGCTGATCTTGTTCTTCTGCGTTTTGAGCGGACTGTGGCTCTACGTAGAGCATCCAAATCCCTAGTAAAACTACGCAGGACTTCACGCCTGCGAGCTTATAGAAGTGCAATCACTTCATCCAAGCTCCAAACGTGATCGCTAATTCCTGTTTCCATTGCTGGCGTCACGCGCAACGATTGATGAATCCGGCAGAAATTGTAATGCATGTAACGGAGCGCCACGGCATGCTCCAAATTCTCGACCTTTTTGGAAAACGCATTAGTCAATCGCGTAGATCGGCGCATCGACATTCACATCGTTAAATTCTGTCGCTCGACGTAGCTCGTGGAAATGTGCTTATGGTCTGGAGCAATCACGGCCTTGCGAGCGCCATACAAACGGCGTCATCGGAAACGTCGACCATGTCTTGAAACATCCGCGCACGATGCCAGGCGATAATGTCGACATCTTGCAATGTAGCGCGACGGATTCAAAAAATATCGTGCATGGAAGCAAAGGTTCAATGCCCAACTCAGCTTCGCAAGGCTACGGCGCGGCAGGCGATCAACGCCGAAATCAGGACTTGCTGGGCGTGACAGCGGTTTTCCCGGTGATACCGTGCGCGAAATGGAAGCTGCTGACTGGGCGTCATTGAGTGACGCGGAACTCCTCGAGCGTCGCATTTCCTCATTCGGATTGCGGCTCGAAGGTACGGCGCTGGAGCCGCTGATCCGACAACTGTACGATGAGCTTTCGGCAAAAGGCTTGGTGTTTCACCCACCGTGCCACGTCGGCGATGAATGGTTCGTTCCAGTCGGTATTCCTGCGATCTTCGTTCCATTCTTTCTGGTGCACGATCGGCTGCGCGCGCTCGAGCGCACCATGATGCTCGAAGTCGAAGGCGGCACGCCGGAATGGTTCATGAAGTTAATGCGTCATGAAGCGGGGCACGCTTACATGTACGCGTATCAACTGACGCGTCGGAAAAAATGGAAGGACTGTTTCGGGCAAACATCGCGGGAGGAAACGCCGGATACTTACCGGCCACGCCCGTTCAGCCGTAGTTATGTCGTTCATCTTGAGGATTGGTATGCGCAGAGTCATCCGGACGAGGATTTCGCCGAGACATTTGCGGTATGGCTGACGCCTGGTTTCGATTGGCGCAAGAATTATGCTGGCTGGCCGGCACTCCGAAAAATGGAATACATTGATGAGCTGATGCGCTCATTGGCGGGCATGCCGCCCGTGCACACGCCTGAATATCGCGTTACGGACTACGATTGTCTCAACGTAAAGCTCAAGACGTATTACGCGCGAAAACGCAAGCTTAACGAAGATACGTATCCAGATTTTTACGACGCTGATCTGCGACAGCTCTTTGCTGCACCGGCTGGGATTAAGGCGGGCGCCTATTTGCGGCGACGAAGGCGGCGATTACTGAATGCGGTTTGCCAATGGACAAACGAAAAGAAATTCCCAGTGAACCACCTTCTTGCGAGGCTTACCAGTCGATGTGATGAACTTGGATTGCATGTACTGAATGACGATCCGCAGCAGGATTTTCGTGTCACCGCTTTTATCACAACGCTGGTGATGAATTATCTTTTCACCGGCAAATTCAAGCGGACGAAATAACCGTCATGTCGAGCGACGTCGAGACATCCCGTGGCAAAAGTTTAAGCTGTTCCCGCGGAATTCCTCCACTGCGCTTCGCTCCGCTCGGAATGACCTGACGTGAAGAAGAAGCTCAAAGTTCTCGTTCTGTTCGACGGCACCAGTCCTACCACTGTCGACCAGGATTTTAGCGACGAACTGAAAACGAAAGAGTGGAAGACTGAGGCGGACGTGATGAACGCGCTTGGCACGTTAGGCCATGCACCGGAGCATTTGGCCATCTACGATGATGTCGATCTGCTACGGCAAAAACTGGAGACGTTTGCGCCCGATGTGCTTTTCAATCTGGTCGAACAATTCAGGAACAAATCTGAATTCGACCAAAACATTGTTTCATTTTTCGAAATGCAAGGCCTGCCGTTCACCGGCTGCGGTTCAACCGGGCTGACCCTTTGCAAACACAAAGGCATCTCAAAAAAGATTCTGCACTATCACGGCATTCATGTGCCTAATTTCATGGTCATTCCGCGCGGACAGCGGATCGCGCGCCTGAAGCAGCCGAAGTTTCCGCTCATCGTGAAGCCAGTGAAAGAAGAGGCGTCGTACGGGATTTCACAAGCGTCTTTCGTTGGTAATGACGAGCAGTTTCGCGAACGCGTAAGTTTCATTCACGAGAAACACAACAGCGATGCCATTGCCGAAGAATACATCGAGGGCCGCGAGCTTTACGTGAGTCTGATGGGCAATGTGCGATTGACGGTTTTTGCGATTCGCGAACTTGTGTTCCGCGAAGTGCCGCCCGACGAACCGAAGATCGCCACTTACAAGGCTAAATGGGACGAAGAATATCGAAAACGATGGGGCTTGGAGAACCAGTTCGCGGAAAACCTCGATCCCGCGCTCCTCTCTAATATCCAGGAAACATGTAAAGAGATTTACCGATTGCTGACCATCGACGGCTACGCGCGAATCGATCTGCGCCTGACGCCCGAGAACAAGCTCTATTTTATCGAGGCGAACCCGAATCCCATTCTTGCTGACGACGAAGACTTCGCGCTTGCAGCCGGAAAATCAGGGCTGGCCTATCCGCAACTGATCGAGCGAATCGTTAGGCAAGGGATGAAGACCGTTCGAGACTGATTTACAAAGGAGGCGGGAGTTATAACCAGTTGTCTACGCGCGCCCAAGTTCTCGAATGCTCATTTTGAAATCGCGAGAGACACGATCACAAATCGCGCACGATTTCATTTTCGACTAAGCTGACACATGAGCGTGCAAGTCTATGGATGCAATCATATCGCCATTGAGGTGGATGATGTTGAGAAGGCGGTGGCCTTTTACAAGGACGTTTTCAATCTCGAACAGATGAGTGGCGGCGAGGGCGATGCGTTCTTTAAGCTGGGTGACCATCAGTTCCTGGCGATTTTCGAAGTCGACAAAGTTCAGCGAGCAAACATGCGGCATTTCGGGATCATGGTTCGGGATGAAACGCAGCTGGAGGAAGTCAGAAAAAAACTTACCGAGAAATATAAACTCAAACTGGAGCCGCCGTTCCGCTGCGACTTTTCCGATCCCTGGGGAAATCGCATTCAGGTGGTCGATCTTCACGATGAATCACTCGTCTGGCTGTTGCCTTACCGCGAGGTGCAGAAAGCGGGCATCAAATTCGACGAGAAGTAATCGATGCAGCTCGTGCTCGAACGGTGCACGATTCGTCAGTGGCGGCTGGGTGACGCCGAATCGCTGACGAGGCATGCGAACAATCGCAAAATCTGGCTGGCGGTACGCGATCTTTTCCCGCATCCATACACGATCCAAGACGCGCGCGAATTCTTGCAGCGAACCATAAGCGAACAGGCGGAAATGAAATTTTGCGTTGAGATTGAGGGCGCGGCCGTCGGCGGAATCGGTATTCATTCGGGCCAGGATGTGTATCGGCATACAGCGACAATGGGTTACTGGTTAGGTGAGCAGCTCTGGGGCGCGGCGTGATGACGGAAGCGCTGACAGCAGTCACTGATTTCTGTTTCGACAATTTCCCACTGGGCCGAATCTCTGCGGAGGTCTTTGCCCACAATCCAGCATCTGCACGCGTGCTGGAAAAAGCCGGTTTTATTTTCGAAGGACGCCTCAAGAACAACGTGATGAAGGACGGACAAGTTCTCGATTCACTGATCTACGCCCGCACAAACTAGCATCGCACGGCCTGCAAGTTGCGTGAAAGTTGATCACAGGCGATATGGCTCGCCTCACCAGACCAATGATTTCATTTATCGTTCCCGCCTACAACGAAGAGCACGAACTTTCCGATACCCTGACTGCGATTCGGGACGCTGCTTCTGCTGCCGGGCGGCCTTACGAGGTAATCGTCGTTGATGATGCGTCAACGGACGCGACGCCGCAGATCGCTTCAGCCGCTGGAGCGAAGGTGATCCCAATCGATCGTCGTCAAATCGCGGCAGCCCGGAATGCAGGCGCACGCGCTTCGCAGGGTGAGTATTTGTTCTTTGTCGACGCTGACACGCGGATCAACCGAGCGCATGTAAGTGGAGGACTAGCCGCTCTGGAAGCTGGTAATGCCGGAGGCGGCGCACGAGTGGCCATGGATGGATTTGTTCCCTTTTGGGGACGCATGCTGTTGCGCGGGTTTTCGTCTGTTTATTTCGGCCTGAATCTTGGGGCCGGCGCATTTCTTTTCACTACGCGACGCAACTTTGATGTCGTTGGCGGATTCGATGAACAGTACTTTGCTGGTGAAGAAGTTTATTTTTCCATCGAGCTGAAAAAACTGGGCGGCTTCAAAGTGCTGCGCGAACCGGTTCTCACGTCAGGTCGGAAATTACGCATGTATCCTGCGAAAGATTTTTTGCGCAAATTCTTTGGCGTAATCTTCCGCGGTTCCCGTGGAGTTCGTTCGCGTGCAAAGCTCAGCCTTTGGTACGACGGCAAACGAGAAAGACATCCAGCTTAACACGGCGACTGGTACACCGTGGCTCACGTTGTGCGGTTGCGAAGATGGGTTCTTCGGCTACAATAGGCGCTTCGTTATGGCAGAGAGCAACCAAACGTCGGATCTCAAGGAGTTCCAGTTGCATGACAAAGATACGGGCAGCGCGGATGTGCAAGTAGCACTTCTCACCCACCGAATCGAGCATTTAACTGAGCACCTGAAGGTTAACCGGAAAGATCATTCTTCGCGGCGCGGCTTACTCAAAATGGTCGCGCAACGCAGGAGCTTGCTTGATTATTTGAGCAAAACGGAAGCTGATCGTTACAAGAATGTGATCGAGAAGCTGAACCTTCGGAAATAACCGCAGCGATCAATTCGGCAGGTTCGCTCGAAGCCACAACCCAACTAAAGAGAAAATCAGCAGTCCAGGCGTAGCAATCACCTTGGATTTTAGGTTTTAGTTTCGCGTCCGCCGCGGCGGACAACGGGTTTAAAACCTACAGTCGAGGTGACCGCCTGGAACCGCGAATCCAGGAGAATAACCATGCAACAAAAGGTCACCGCCAAAATCGGCGGCAATGAGATATCTATCGAAACCGGAAAAATCGCCAGGCTCGCCGATGGCGCAGTTATCGTTACGTGCGGCGACACCACAGTGCTTGTCAGCGCGGTTTCGGCCCTGGCAATCAAAGAAGGTCAGGATTTCTTTCCACTGACAGTTGATTACCGCGAGAAAGCGGCAGCCGTCGGGAAATTCCCGGGCGGCTATTTCAAACGCGAAGGCCGTCCTGC
>DASYSX010000105.1:0-10401 GCA_036002955.1 Candidatus Udaeobacter sp.
TTGGCAGGATTTTTTTCGGGCCGCCACGGCGCCGACTTTACCGCCACGAACGTGGATCAGCGCAACCCGCCGGCAGCCCAGTCGAATCCGCAGGCTGTTCAAACGGGCACTGCTTCTGCCAGCGCCGTCCAGAGCACGGTCGCAGAGGCCAACGCGCCGTTGGTCGTGTATGTGGCCATGAAAAACATGAAATTTTCTCCCGCGACAATTGAAATTAAAAAAGGAGATACCGTGGAATGGAAAAACGATGATATCACGCCGCATACGGCCACGTCGGCCACGTTCGATTCTGGGTCAATCGCTTCTGATGCCGTCTGGCGACATACCTTCACGGAAGCAGGAAATTTTCCCTACACGTGTACATTTCACCCGGTCATGAAGGCGACGATCATCGTCAACTAACTGGACGTTACGAAACAAAGAAATGCGGAGTAACAAACGCGCGCCACGACGCACAGCGGAAAAAGATATCGAGGAATTCATCCCGGCTGCCGAGAGCGACGAGGCAACCAGAAAGCCAGCGGACCAAAGTCATAAAACGGAAGGCGAGTCGATCAGGTGCGCCACTCCGCCGCGCTAACTTGTCTGAAATCGAAGACTAACAATTGAGCTAACGGTGCAACCGGTTTCCCAGCTGAGTTGTTTGCAGCTAAGGTTCGCGAAAATCTTTGGGATCTCGATTGGGGCAAAAATGAGCCTTCGCAGCTACGGTATCAGCTACGTTTTGAGGAGCTCATTTTGCGTAAGTTCTTCAATCACCGAGAGATGGTGTGCACCGTGCAGGACTTGAACCTGCAACCCAGTGATTAAGAGTCACTTGCTCTGCCAATTGAGCTAACGGTGCAAAAACCTTCTTACGAGGCTAATCCTGCACAAGCGTGTACTTTCGTGCCGGCAAAATCCGTAACATAAAATCTGTCGTTGTGCCAGCAATGAGCCCGTGAAGAATCGGAGCTATTCATGTGAGAAGAAAAATCCGCGAACGCTGCTAGTCGTCCTGACTAGCAGGGAATCCAGGGAGCGCGTTACTCCAGATTCAGGTTCTCCCAATGGATCTGGATGGCATTCCAAGCTGTGTTACAAAATTCCTGTAATTGGTATCGGTAGTTAAAGGCCACGTTACCCGAGCGATCGAGGCCAACGACAGCGGTATAGAGATTAGGGCCACCCTCGCTGTAATCGATAAGGTAGTTGTTTGGCGCGTCTTCGTAAACGCTGCTGCAGAAGGGGCTATAGACACTTGGCTCAGGATAATAATGCCAAACCTCGGTAGCTGTGTGAGCATGCAGATCGAGCTGATACTTGCGAGGAGCGCTGTAATTGCGTGTTTCTCCTGGGGGCTGTTGAAAATCGCTGCCAGTTCCGTCGTCGAACAGCAGCAGTTCATCTCCCGGCACCGACAGCGCGTGTTGCCCGATCGGCGGCAATGTGCCCGGAAGCAAAGTAAGAGAGAACTGACGTAGAGAAGAGAAGCGATACCAGTACTTTGTGGGGTCGCCCAGAATCCACTTAATGATTCCAGAGTCGTAATCGAGTGCGATAACAAAATTTTCGCGACTGGAGACGATTAGTGAGTTGTCAGAACTGCGGTAGGCACAGGCGTTATTGTGAAACCAATCGTTAGGCGCGGGATACACGAACTTGTGCGGATCGTCGCCACCGGCAATCATTGCGGAGCTGATGATATCCGCCAGGTTCCAAGTCCGGAGCACAGTGCCGTCGGCGTCGACCTCCATGTTGACGCTCTCACTTTGATCAACGGTATCGAGGTCAAGGATCATTCCCTCCCTACCTGGGTCAATGTTGTGATGAAACCTGACGACACCAGCGTTGGCGTAGTCGGCCACTACGTATGTGCGACCATCGAATTCAGTGCGAAGCAGTTCAGTGCCGGAGGCAAGGTAAAATGCATTGTCGAACATCATGCAATTCGTGACCCCTACTCCCGCTGTGCCGACCCAACGGATTTCGGCGTCAGTGTCGATAATGATAGGCGTGGTAGGAGCGGCGGAGTTCTTCAGGAGAATAAAATCATAGCTCAGAGTCGTGCCTGGTAATGGCGACTGCACGACAGTGGGATGGGAGTAAGTGCCTCCATCATACCTGGGCGTCCTGATAAGCATGCTGAGTCTTTTTATCGGGTGAATTCGATCGCTGAAGCCGAGGTTAATTGTCACGCGATTTGCGCGGCCAGCATACAGCCCGAAGACCGGGATGGTGAGTCTGCCTGTATGAGAATCGAAATATCCTCGCGATTCCAAATAAGATCGCGCATACCGAACACTGATGGGCCGTGTGGCGGACCCGGTTTTCGGAAAGATCAGGAACTGTGCGAAATCGAATGCGTCGGTATCGTCGACATCGATCTGGACGAAACGGATGAATGGCGTTGGACCGTCGAACACCCGAGCAGAGAAATCGTGCAGTTGCGGTCGCGGGGTCGGTATGGCTCTCTGAGCTGTCGCGCTACCGAGCGATGCCAGCACAAAGAAAGTCGCCAGTATGGCAATCCGTTTAAGTTCCCTATTCGCCTCGTCCTTCATTGTTGTTGTAACTCGGTAATCGAATCTTTTGTTTTGCTGAGACTTAATTTTTGCCGTTTTCCGTTGCCCGAACCAGCGCAAGACTCCCGAACGCCCGGCTACTTGGAACAGTTGCGAATCTTTCGTGCCGCCAAATCGGCAGCGAATCCGATAGCATGAAATTGATTATTGTGCCAGACGGTTTCCGGAAAGCTTCGCTGCGAAATTGACAGATTTGGTTGTCAGACGGTTGGGCTCACCCGCGAACTATTCAATTGCTCGCGCAAGAAATTGCAACGCGTACATAGTCAAAAGACATTGGCGACGGTGCAGATCGCTGCAGTGTTACGTGCGCGACTAGCCGGCCGAATGATCTGAGTTTGGTACCTGCAAGCTTTGTGATAGCTATGCTTCAGGGTAACCGCAGCATGAATCTTTTATCGGTCAACGTCGGACTTCCGCGCGAAGTCGACTGGAAGGGGAGGATTGTTCGCACTTCCATTTTCAAAGACGCCGTCGCAGGTCGCGTTCGAGTATCGAGGCTAAATGTAGAGGGCGACCAGCAATCTGATCTGACTGTGCATGGAGGACCGGATAAGGCGGTTTACGCCTACGCATCCGAGCATTACCAGTTCTGGCGCACGCAGTTTCCTGGGATGGATCTCCCATGCGGCGTTTTCGGCGAGAACTTCACTACCACGGGCCTGCTTGAGGAAACAGTTGATATTGGTGATCGCTTTCGCATCGGCTCTGCTGAGTTCGTGGTCACGCAACCGCGAATGCCATGCTATAAGCTTGGCATTCGCTTCAATCGTTCGGACATGGTGAAACGGTTTCTGCAGAGTGGTCGCACCGGCTTCTACTTTGCGGTTCTCAAAGAAGGCGAAGTCGCGGCTGGCGATTCAATCGAGGCGCTTGAAAGAGATGAGCACAACATTTCGGTCGCCGACGTTGTGAATCTGTACCGCGAAGATGCAGGCAATCAGGATCTGTTGCGTCGCGCCAGCGAACTACCTTCACTTCCAAACAGCTGGAGAGAATATTTTCGCAAGCGGTTGGAATCCGGACAGCAAATGACAACGCAACATTAAAGATGTCCGCCTTGGATCGTCTCGATCAGAGCCGTGGAACGATTTCCAAAAGGAACCGAGGAGACCCAAAGACTCTTGCGACGGATCTTTGCTTAAGGCGCGAGCTTAGTATGCCGCTTATAAAGCGCGCGCTATGCAGCAGCTCGTTTGCGTGCGGTAGCGTCCAAAATGCGCTTGCGCAAGCGAAGCGATTTTGGTGTCGCCTCGACGTACTCATCGGTGTCGATGTATTCGATGGCGCGCTCCAAACTCATTCGGAGGACACCTTCAAGTTGAATGCCCTTGCCGTCGCCCTGGCTGCGCATGTTCGTTAGGTGCTTTTCCTTGCATGGATTGACTGGCAAATCTTCTGGACGCCTGTTTTCGCCGACGATCATTCCTTCGTAAACATCTTCCTGGGGACCAATGAAAAGACGGCCGCGCTCCTGAATGTTGTTGAGTGCATAAGCCGTGCTGATTCCGGGCTCCATCGAAACCATCACACCCCGACCGCGACCGCCGATATCGCCTTTGAACGGCGCGTATTCGCGAAACAGATGGCTCATTATTCCCTCGCCGCGCGTCTGGTTCACGAAATCAGTCTCGAATCCGATCAAACCGCGCGTCGGCACGATCGCCTCGATTGAAACGCGCGAGGCGTGATGATGTATGGCGAGAATTTCCCCTTTGCGATTCGCGATGGATTGCAATACGTCGCCGAGATTTTCGTTCGGTAGATCTACGTACAGATTTTCGATTGGCTCAAGCAGCGCGCCGTCGTCACTTCGCCGAAGGATCACTTCGGGCCGCGAGATCATTAGTTCATAACCTTCACGTCGCATCTGCTCCACCAGGATGGCGATTTGCATTTCGCCGCGTGCATGGATCTCAAATGCGCCTGCGGTTTCGGTGTCGTTGACTTGAAGCGAAACGTTGCCCTGGGTTTCTCGAATCAGTCGCTCGCGAACATGTCGCGCAGTCACGAATTTTCCTTCGCGTCCCGCGAACGGCGAATCGTTAACGAGAATATGCATGCGAATCGTCGGCGGATCGATATCCACGAACTGAAGCGGCTCGCGCTCTTCGCGATCGGTCAGCGTTTCGCCGATGTAAACGTCTTCACAGCCAGTAAGCCCAACGATGTCGCCGGCAGTCGCCTCTTTTATTTCGACTTGCTCTAATCCTGCGTAGCTGAACAGAGCAGTGACCGTTGTTCGTTCAGCGCGTCCGTCTCGATGAATACATACGATGGAATCGCCGACGGCAACGCGACCGCTCACGATGCGTCCGAGCGCAATCCGACCGAGATAATCGCTATAATGCAGGTTCGACACGAGCATTTGGAAAAATGGCTGACTTGAGACGTTTGGCGGCGGCACGTGTTGCACGATTGCCTGAAACAGCGGCGTCATATCCTCGCTTTTCTCGTGCAGCTCACGCATGGCAACACCGTTCTTCGCGCTAGTGTAAATGATTGGAAAATCGAGCTGTTCGTCGGTGGCCTTCAGTTCAACGAAAAGATCGAAAACCATGTCGACGACTTGATGCGGCCGCGCGTTTTCTCTGTCGATCTTGTTAATTACGACGACCGGCTTCAGTTTATTTTCCAAGGCCTTGCGCAACACAAAACGCGTCTGCGCCTGTGGCCCGTCGTTGGCGTCGACAACGAGCAGTACGCCGTCCACCATTTTCATGATGCGCTCAACTTCGCCGCCGAAATCAGCGTGTCCCGGTGTATCGACGATGTTGATGCGATGGCCGTTCCAGTGAAAAGCCGCATTCTTGGCGCGAATCGTGATTCCTTTTTCACGCTCAAGATCCATCGAATCCATCATGCGCTCTTCGATCTGTTGATTGGAACGAAACGTCCCTGATTGGCGCAGCAGTTGATCCACAAGCGTCGTCTTGCCGTGATCGACGTGCGCAATAATGGCGATGTTACGAATCTTATTCATTGACGGGAGGCTGCCCGAAGCAGGCGAGCGGCGAACTCTACTAGAGACAGCGTCGGAGTCAAATGGCAGCGACACTTATCGTCCAACCAGCGAGGCAAAAATTCAATTGAGTTACTCGTTAGGCCCAATCTGTTCCGGGGCTGAGAGCAGCTGCTGGAAATCAGGACGGTCACGAATCGGATCCCAGACTGGGTCGATCTTTAAACCGACGATGGAAGCTGCCCCACCCGCCGGAATTGAGAGCAAATGTCGCAGCCTCTTGATGGCTTCCGCGGGTGCGCCTGCGCGTGCCTCAATTTGCGCAAGCCCCATCTGGAAATTTGCGCCGGCCAGAGCGTCCTTTTCGAGGGAGATTGTTTCGGCCGCTTGTTCAGAAAGATGCAATGCGTCGGCATTACGTCCCAACGCGAGATAAACCCAGGACAGTTCCGTCATCGCAAAAGTGTCATCCGGTCGCTCTCTGAGTCTGGTCTCGAGTAAAGGCAGCGCTTCTTCTGCCATCGATTTGACCGCCTCAGATTCTCCGGCCAGCAGTCGAATCGCGACACGCCCGGCAAGCTGCTGAAGATGCGCGCGATCGTCGTTAGTCACCTTCTTTTCGAGAGCTTGAAAAGCATCGGTGAAACGTCTTTCGACCACATCGAGATTAGCTGGCCAACCAATGACTGCACCGACGTCGCCGGCGCCGGTAGCGCCACGGGGGCCACCAGCGCCGCCAGGAAGGCTTTTGATCACCTCTGGAAAATCATCCAGTGCTCTTCGCGCCGAGGCGACATCGCCCGTAGTGCTGAGGCGCGTAAAGACAAGAAACATCGCCGCCTGCGTGTTGTGCGGATCGATGGCGAGAGCTCGCAATTCGGCTCGCTCTGCGTCACTCCACAGACGCAATACATTGCACGTCGCTGCAATATTGGTTGGGATGCTGGCGTCGCGCGGGTCTAGTTCCTCCGCTCGTTGAGAATCGGCTAGCGAGCGCTTCCATTCGCCGCGCCGGCGATAGACCCAAGCGCAGTAAGCCCGCGCGTCCGCGTTGTTAGGTTGCAATTCCAGCGTGCGATTAAACTCTGCGAGCGCCTTGTCGTATTGGCGATGACCCCAATAAAAAAACAATCCCAGCGCGAAGTGCGCTTCCGGGGAATTTGGAGCCAGCGCCAGGGCGCGATCAACAAGCGACTTTACCTCTTCCAATTCCGTTGGCGCTAAAGGAGCGACGAACCAGTGCCGCGATAGTCGACTGCGTGCGAGCTCCGCCGCAGCCTCGGCAAAGGTTGGATCGCGTGCGAGCGCCTGCCGGTAAAACGCGTCTGCGCGATCGTAGGCGTCTGCGGCCAGGCTGCTCTCTGCCTGGTGAAACTCGTACTGGCCGCGCAGGAAAAGGTCGTAAGCTTCGGTGTTCTCTGTCCGCGCCGCGGCCAGGACATGCGATTCGACCGGTGACAGATTCGCTTTCAAGGCATCGGCGATTTGCGCTGCGACCTCGCTCTCCACCGATAAAACATCCTTAAAGTCACGATCATAACTTTTCGCCCACAGATGCGCATCGGCGCGGGCATCGATCAACTGCACATTCACGCGCACTTTGTCGCCAGCTCTCTGCACCGTCCCCTCGAGGATCGTGGAAACGCCGAGCTCTTGCGCGACTGTCTTTAAATTGCCCGGCTTGCTCTGATATTTCGCTGTCGAGGTTCGCGAAATGACTTTGAGATCCCGAACCGTCGCTAATTTCGTTAGAATCTCATTCTGGATGCCCTCAGCGAAATAAGCGTTTTCTTTTTCGGCGCTGAGACTTTGGAATGGCAGGACAGCGATAGATTTTTCGATCTTGCGCGCGGAGGCGCGCGGCAAAAGAAAAAATCCCGCAGCGATAGAAATTATCGCGCCGGCGACGACGAGAAGAGTAACATTGCGGCGGCGATGCCCTCCAGGAACTTTCGGGGTGACTTGAATGCCTTCCGGGGTCACGTCGTAAGCCCATGCGAGGATGAGCGCGACCGGAAAACCGATCAGCAAAAGCACAATGACGAGACGCAACGTCCAGTTCGGCAATTCCCATGCCGGAATAACTGCAGAACCAATTTGAATAATGAATCCGGCGGCGATGACATAAGCGGCCGCAACGCGATAAACTTTCCGCCGCTGCAACTCTTCGAAAAAGCCGCTCATAAACAGTCTTGCCTCATCATCACGATAGTCCGACACCGCCTGTCCAAGAGAAGATATGCACAAGCTCGGTCTAAAAAAGCGGGTGTATTAGGACGTCACCATCAGCTGAGCTGAATGACGGGCAAATCGTCCAGATAAGCGATTGCAGCCGCAAATCATTCGTTCGCGCAAAGTGCCGTCGGAAGCCGATTTGTTCTCGCAAGGGGCCATTTGGTCCAGTTAGAAACGAGTTGTCAATGACGAGAAGTCACCGAAAGATCAAACACCTTTCCCCAGCACGACTGCCAGGGTGGTCGAGGACAAACTAGAATCGGGAAAATAAACATGAAACTTCAAAACTTAATGCGCTTTCTAATCGGGATTGTCTGCGTTGGCCTTTTAACTGGAACACAAGCAGTCGTCCCGGCGTCTGATGACGAATATTCCGGAGGCGAAACGGCCGAGAGTGATGACAGCCGCACGGCCGATAGCTGGAACGCTGAAATGAGCCCGGGCGCAGAATTCGCAGCGAGCAATAGCGTCCAGGTGCACGAGACGCGGGCGGATTTGCAGGATGCGCCCCAGTTTCCGAGCACGAACGAAATTACAGTGCCGATCGAACCATTTTCACCAGCGCTGGCGACGCGTTGTAGCTTTATGGCGAGTTGGGACAACATAGTCGGCGCCACCGGCTATTTGTTGGATGTCTCCACGAGCGATTCGTTCAGCGATTACATAGACGGCTATCATGACTTGGACGTAGGCAACGTAACAGGGCGAGTCGTCACCGGATTGATCCCAGGTACCGCGTACTATTACCGGGTACGCCCTTACACCGCCATAGGAGCGGCCAGTTACTCAGAAACAATGATGGCGCCGACTGTGCCGACCACCGGGCTGATGATTCAGGCGACGTTCGACAGTTCTATTACCCGCAACCCAAATGCCCCAGCGATCGAGGCGATGATTAACCGAGCGATCTCAATTTATGAATCGCTGTTCCGCGATCCAGTCACAATTCATATTCGGTTCCGCTACGCAACGACTTCGCCAAATGGCACTCCTTTGCGGCAGGGAATTCTCGCTCAAAGTCTCTTCGGCTTGTACCTGGCTCCGTGGAATACTGCCGTCAATGCTCTAAGAGCCGATGCGAGCACTAACAATGATAATCTCGCGATCGCGAGCCTGCCAGGCAGCGCATTGTCTGCGAACATTATCGCCGCGAGCGCGAATGTGCGCTCGTTAGGGGGAAACGCGCCGCCAGACGTGTTTGCAAACGGGACCGTCGGTCCAGGTGGTCCGTATGATGGAATTGTTACCCTTAATTCTGCAATGCCGTGTCAGTTTACCCGGCCTGTCGGCGCTGGTAGTTTTGACGCGCAACGTGCGACTGAGCATGAAATAGATGAGCTCATGGGCCTTGGATCGCACCTCAATTTGAATCCTCCTGGAACAGATCTTCGACCTCAGGATGTGTTCAACTGGTCCTCGCCCGGCGTCAGAAATCTCACGTCGAGCGGCGCGCGCTACTTCTCGATCAATGGTGGCAACACCAATCTGGTGAATTTCAATCAGCAACCAAACAGCGACTTCGGTGATTGGCTGAGCACCGCGTGTCCCCAGTCGCATCCATATGTGCAAAACGCTTTTGCCTGTCGCGGACAATCTTCCGACGTGACAGCCACGTCGCCAGAAGGCATCAACCTCGATGTCATAGGGTACGATTTAGTGAATGCGGTCCTCACCACGGCCGCGGCAACCAACGTAACAAGTACTTCAGCCAAACTGAATGGTACAGTCAACCCTGGCGGACGAACAATGACCGTCCATTTCGAATACGGTGCTACGACCACTTATGGATCCACCACCACAAACTCCGTCCATAGTGGCAACACAACACAAAACGTCAGTGCGAACATCGGCGGGTTAAGCCCAAACACCACGTATCACTTTCGGATCGTGGGAATCAGTGATGGTGAGACCGGATACGGTCACGACAGGACGTTTAGAACGTTTAGTCCGACAGGACCTCCTGTTGCGGCGACTGGTGCGGCAACGAATGTCGCCAGTTTTTCAGCAACTCTGAATGGGTCGGTTTATCCGCACGGATTTACCACCACAGTACATTTTCAATACGGAACCACGGCCAACTACGGGTTCACCACCGCCCCGCGGACCAGGACTGGGAATAATTATCAGAATGTCTTTGCGAACCTCTCGGGCTTGAGTGCGCACACCAGGTATCATTTCCGGATCGTGGCGAGCAACGCGAGTGGCATCAGATATGGCACCGATCGAATTTTCACCACGCACTAGCGAATCGATGAGTCACACGTGTGCAATGAGCAAGCGGTAGGTCTGCGGTCCGGTATGCATGTTTGCTTTCGGAGCCAACGCCAGTTAATCGGCGCGCGGTCGCTTCACGATGAACATCGTGATGGAGTTGGCTTTCCGCTCTGATCCACGCGCGACAACACGAATAAGTGGCCGATTCGGCCTCACGACATCCCATGCCACGACGCAGTCGTTCAGGACTGGTGCTTTTTCAAGCTGGCCAATCTCGGCGAATGGCATCTCCTTTCCACGGCGCAGATAAGCGGCGATATAGGTGATGCGTTCTTTCTGGTCAGCTTTTACAAAAACTGAGCTGTAGTCAGTTTTCGCCAGTTGCCAGGAAATCTTGTGGTCATCCTCGCTCCGTCCGTTCGCTTC
>DASYSX010000106.1:0-24583 GCA_036002955.1 Candidatus Udaeobacter sp.
GATCACCTGTCCGCGCCCACCACACGTCGTACAACTTGTTTTCCGCGAGCCTGGTTCAGCGCCACTGCCATGGCATTTTTCACAGGCATCAAGCTTCTCAATCTCAATCGTCTTCTCTGCGCCGAAAGCCGCCTCCTCCAATTTGATTTCCATGTCGTACCGCAGATCCGATCCACGCCGCCGATCGTCGGAGCGCGTTCCGGGACTCCCGCCAAAGAAACTCTCGAAAATCCCGCCGCCAAATCCGCCGCCGCCGAACACTTCGCGGAAGATTTCGAACGGATCATGAAAACCGCCGCCACCGAAACCGGCGCTGCCCTGCGCGAACGCGGCGTGACCGTAGCGATCGTACGCCGCGCGTTTGTCTGGATCCATCAGGACGTCGTACGCTTCGCCAAGTTCTTTAAATTTTTCCTCGGCGTGCGGATCGTCCGGATTTTTGTCAGGATGAAACTTTACCGCGAGCTTGCGATAGGCTCGTTTGATTTCCTCGCCGGCGGCATTGCGTTCGACGCCGAGCACTTCGTAGTAATCGCGTTTCTCAGTAGCCATCAAAGCGAAAGTCCCATGTGACCGGTGAGATTAATCTGCAGCAAACAAGAATGCCCACTACTTCGCCGGGCCGCTGGAAACAACGACGCGCGCAGGTCGCAGCAGACGATCCTTAAACCGATACCCTCGCCGAGCCTGGCGAATGACTGTTCCTTCGGGGGTCTCGCTCGGCTCGTGGGCAATCGCTTCGTGCAGATTCGGATCGAACTTTTGGCCTTCGGCCTCGATCGCTTGCAGCCCGTTTTCGTCAAGCAAATCGTTCAGTTGTTTTTGAACCAGAACCATTCCGGAATAAATCGGAGATTGCGTGCTGTCCGCTTTTGCGGCCGCCAAACCCAGTTCAAAATTGTCGAGAATCGACACCAAACGCTGGAGCAACGAGCTGTTGGCATATTTCACCGCATCCTCTTTTTCGCGGGTAGCGCGTTTTTTGTAGTTCTCGAAATCAGCCTGGCTGCGTAGCGCCAGATCACGGAACCGATCGAGATCGGCCTGCAGGCCTGCCATTGCATCGTCGGAATCGGCGTCGCCTGCAGTCGTTGGGGATGGCTGCTTCGCCTGCACTGACGAGTTCATTTCTTCTTCGCGTTCACGGGACGGTATCTTTTTCATGTTTTGCGGATGGCTATCACAGTAATGTCATCGTTTTGCGGCACCGATCCGGTAAACTCGCGCACGTCCTCGATAATCCTCTTTACAATCGCTGACGCGCCATCATTCGCGCTGGCGCGAAGCGACTGCGTCATGCGATCAACGCCATATTCGTCTCCCTCGGGGTTGAGCGTTTCAGTCACACCGTCGGTGTAGAGAACGAGGCAATCGTTGCGCTCGAGCGGTACCGAAAAATCGACAGTGAGCCTATCGAACACACTTCCACTGTCAATTCCCACCACCATTCCCGGAGACTTTATTGGCGTTACAGTTTGCGACTGCTGCTGATACAATAACGGCGCATCATGTCCGGCCCGCGCAAGCGTGACGCCGTCGCGCTGATGATCCAGGACCAGGTAAGCCATGCTGATGAACATGTCTTCTTTAATGTCCGGATAAAGCTGCCGGTTCACTTTTCGTAACACATCCGCCGGCGACGGATTCCGGGCCGCCTCTGCACGCAGCACGCTGCGGCAAATCGCCATGATGAGCGATGCAGGGACGCCTTTGCCGGAAACGTCTGCGATTGCGACACCCAATCGCTCTTTGTCCACGTGGATGTAGTCGAAATAATCGCCGCTCACCTGGCGAGCTGGCACATTAATCCCGCTGATTTGGAAGCCATTGATGGCCGGAGCTTCAGACGGAAGCAGGATGCGCTGAATGTCTCGCGCGATTTCAAGGTCGTGATCCAGCCGTTTTTTCTCGTTCGCCATCGAATAAATGATCGCGTTGTAAAGCGCAAAGGCCGACTGCTCGGCGATGGATTTAAAAACGACAAAATCAGCCTGCGAAAAGGGCGCGCCCGTTGGCCCGTTGGCGACCGCTAAAACACCCAGATTTTGGTCGCCGTACTGGAGCGCCGTTGCCATCACAGACAGGCTGCCAAAAGCGCTTCCTCGCAATTTGGCCAACTCGGGTGCTTCCGACAATTCGTTGATACAGACAGCCTCACCTTTTTGCCAAACGCGCCCAATCAATCCTTCGTTCGCATCAAGCATGTGGAGCCGCAGGAAGGTCTCAAGAACAACCGGATTCGCAGCGGCTTGTTGTAAAATATCTTGCGGGATATCTACCAGTGGCGGACAGCCTTTTGAGATAAATCCGGGCATGAGCTTTCCACCTGTCCGGTCGGCAACGTAGAGCGTGCCTCCATGTGCGTCGAGAATGCGCACGGCGCCCTCCACGATGAGCCGATGCAGTTCCTGAGGTCGAATTGTTCCTCGAAACGCTTCCCCTAACCCGTGAAGAAAATCGAAGACAAGCGTTTCCTCGACCTGAATCTCCTCATGCGAGCGCTCCAGTCGGCGAATTTGCCGCCTCTGGAGATAAGCAGTCATACCCCAGCCAGCCAGAGACGCGACAAGGAGTCCTAGGAGAAGAGTCGGCCACATTGGTGGGGGCCAGCTTACTTCGAAGACGTCTCGTGATGAAGATCTTGTCTTAGAAAATCGAGAACGTCCTTAAAGCGAAAAATATTTTCGGGCGCAGCCTCACAAAGCGCTTCGTGCGCTTCGAGCATGGTCTCGGTCTGCTCCTTTTTTTGGGAATCGAGAGCGCGGTTTCTGGCGGCTTGCTCCAGCGCTTCACATTCAGGTGCACCACTACCATCGCTGTGGATATCAAATATCTGATCTAATCCGAGTCCGGAAAGAAGTTGTTGGCTGCGATTACCGCAATGAACAATGTGAAGGTGACCGCGCCCGAGTTCCTTTAGTCGCAACGCCACGCTGGCCATAGTTCCCATGAACGTTGAATCCATCATGGCGCAATCCGCCAGATCCACCACGAATTCGCGATACCCGCGGTCCAGCATTTCGCGCGAGAATTCCTTGAGGTTGCCGCTATTGAGGAAGCTACCCTTTCCCTCCACTTTCACCCATACGGCCGGCCCTCTTACCCCAACTTGAATAGATGAGTCCACAGTTACTCTTCAAACGATACCAGCCCGAAACCTATGCTGTCAAACCTCGCCACGCATGGGAATCTCTCATCAACTCAATTCGGCATGCTGTTTTTGATGAGCCGTATTCCTTTGAATTTCGAGGCACCGGCTGCGGGAGCAAAACACCAGGCGCGCCAGTTATTCCCAAAGAAAAGAGCGGTTTTCCGCCACGATTCGGCCATTCGCGATTAAGAGACAGCGCCATGCGATGACGCGCCCATCATCAAAGTAATCGTCGCCGATTACCTTGAATTCAGTCTTGTTAGTGCCGCGCACGTTTCTATATGAGATCTCCTGCGCCTGGAGGTGTTCGTGCAATTTCTCCTGGCGATATTCCAGACGCACCGTGACATCCGACGGCCTTTTGGCCCGCCAAAAAAAATCGAAGTAATTGCCGAAGCGCTGCCGTTGATCGACGCCGGTGACTGCGCCGTAAAGCCGATATTGCCTCTCAAAAACGATGGGCGCATCCTGAAGCACGGAAGTTTTCTGGTTCGGCGTATTGTTCTTGCCGCCAACCTTGTTGCTCGAATCGTGCGCTCTCTCACTCGGCTTTAGTCCTTTCTCACTCATGAAGAAGAGCTTTGTTTTTCGAAACTCAAAGTTTGGGTCCAATGCAACAGGCAGCGTGGTCACTTTCTCGAGGACCTTGGGTTCCTCGCGTGCGCTCTTCCCGGGCACGGAAACAACGAGGAAAGTCAAAAGCAGAAGTACGACAGCAAATCTCACTTCCGTAATAAAGCGGGTCATTGAGGCAAGTGTCAACGCGCAACCACCGGGGCGGCATGAGCCCGGCTATGGAAGTCAGGCGATTGCGAAGTAATTTTCTGCGTGATCGAGGTTCGCTACGAGCGCGGTGTTTACTTGCCGCAACAGGATTTCTGGCTGGACCCATGGGACGCAAAACGTTTTGCGTTCGTTTCGCACGCGCACAGTGATCACATCGCGCCGCATCAGGAGGTGATCGTTTCCGAGCGCACCGCACGTCTAATGCGAGCCCGTCTACCGGGCGCGCGCATCGAACATTCACTACCATTTGGGGAAAGACGATCTATTCGCAGTATCGATCTGATGTTATTACCTGCCGGGCATATCTTTGGTTCAGCGCAGTGCCTTATTTTCGCTGGTGAGGAGACGCTCCTTTACACCGGTGATTTCAAGCTGCGTCCGGGCAAATCCGCCGAGCCGGCTGAGTGGCAGCATGCTGACACCCTTGTAATGGAAACAACGTTCGGCGTACCGCGCTATCGCTTTCCGCCAACCAAAGAAGTAGTTGACCTAATGGTCGCGTTCTGCAGCGAAACGATCGACGCCGGTGAAGTGCCTGTGTTGCTGGGCTACTCGTTAGGCAAGGCGCAGGAAATCCTCTGTGCGCTTGAAGGCGCCGGTTTGACCCCGATGCTGCATGGCTCGGTTTATCAAATGACGCGCATCTACGAACAACTCGGGCAATCGTTTTGCAAATACGTGCGATACAATCGAAACGAGGTCGACGGCAAAGTGTTGATCTGTCCGCCCAGCGCGAATCGCTCCAGCATGCTGGAGAACATTCCGCGCAAACGTGTGGCGTTCATCAGTGGATGGGCTGTCGATCGTAACGCGGTGTATCGCTACCAGGTTGATGCCGCATTTCCGTTATCCGATCACGCGGATTACGACGATTTGCTTCGATACGTCGATCTGGTGCAGCCGCGCCGGGTATTAACGCTCCATGGTTTCGCCGCAGCTTTTGCCTCCGATCTTCGCGCACGCGGCCTCGAGGCATGGGCGCTAACCGAAGAAAATCAGATGGAACTACAGCTAGACAGGTACATCGCGCTGCGATGTCCGGACGGCGCAGCGCGCCATCCCTACCATTCTACGCAGCACTCCGAATTTTTGGATTTCGCGAATGCCGGTGAAGACATCCGTTCGACTCCGGCAAAATTGGAGAAGGTTCGGTTGCTGTCCGATTACCTCCGCAGCCTAACAACTGAGCAGCTTCCGTTTGCAACGACATACTTCACCGGAAGAGCATTTGCCCAAAGCGATCCGCGCATCTTGCAGATTGGGTGGGCCGTAATCTTCCGCGCGCTGCAGGATGCAACGAAGATCGACGATTCGGAGTTTCATGGAATCGCCAGCAGACATGGCGATGCTGGCAAGAGCGCCTTTGAAGTTCTTGATGGCCGAACGGCGCCGGAACCATTCACCATTCTCGAATCGGCCGAGTTGTTCCAAAATCTTCAACTCGCGCGCGGCCCGATCGCCAAGGCAAAGCTGCTGCGAGAACGGTTTTCGATTTTATCAGCGCGCGAAGGCGAGTACGTGGTCAAGATTTTGACTGGCGATCTGCGCATCGGTTTACGCGAGGGTCTTGTAGAGGAAGCCATCGCTAAGGCGTTCGACGTTTCGCTCGAACAAGTAAAACAGGCCAACATGTTGTTAGGCGACATTGGCCAGACGGCACTCCTGGCCTCACGAAAAGAGCTACACAGCGCCGAGTTATCAATGTTTCGTCCTATTAAATGCATGCTCGCCACTCCCGAACCCAGCGCGGATGCCGTTTGGAACCGTTTTATAGAAGTCGCCGCTCGTGACCGGTCCGGTTCGTTGAGCCCGGGAACAGTGTACGTTGAAGACAAATTCGACGGAATTCGTGCACAGCTTCATCGCAGCGGAGATAGAGTCGAAATTTTCTCGCGCGATTTGCGGCGGATCACCGGCCAATTTTCGGAACTGGTCGACCAAGCCAGGAAGTTCGACCAGGAGCTGATTGCCGATGGCGAAATCATCGCCTTTGACGAAGGGCGTCGACTGACCTTCTTCGATTTGCAAAAGCGACTTGGACGCAAGGAGCACATCGCTGATCTGTTTGCCGGAGCAGCAGCCGACGTTCCGGTCGCCTTTGTGATTTTCGATCTTCTCCGGTTGAATGGACGCTCCCTGTTGAAAACTCCCCTTCGTGCGCGGCGTGAACAACTCGGCACACTCATATTGCCGCCCCAATTTCAGAGAGCGAACGTAACGCCAGCGCGTTCTGCGGCGGAAATTGAGCAAATTTTCCAGGATGCGCGCCGGCGTTTGAACGAAGGTTTGATGATCAAAGACGCCGAAAGCCTTTATCTTCCCGGCGCCCGCGGGATGTTTTGGTTCAAGTTGAAACGCGAATTAGCGACGTTGGATGTGGTCGTTATCGCGGCAGAGCTTGGACATGGAAAACGCAACAATGTGTTAAGCGACTATACGTTTGCGGTGCGCGACGAAACCACCGGCAAACTCTTGCCGATCGGAAAGGCCTACAGCGGATTGACCGATGTAGAGATTGCACAGCTAACAGAGCATTTTAAAAAAAATACAATAGCCGATCACGGCCGCTATCGCAGAGTGAACCCAAATGTAGTGCTGGAAGTCGCTTTCAATTCAATCCAGCCTAGCACTCGCCACGCAAGCGGACTCGCACTGCGTTTCCCCAGAATCAAAGCGATTCGACACGACAAGGATGTCGATTCCATCGACACCCTTCAATATGCGCGCGAGCTTGCCATGCAGTCGACAAATTCACCGGCGTCGACCGGAAAACGGACTTAAACAGATCTCGAATTTACTCTGGCGTAGGCGAAGGACTCGGCGAATCAGCTTGGTCTGTGACAGGAGTCGTCGGCTCACGTCGCGCCCCAGGAACTCTCCTTCTTTGTATCTCTTCCATCTTCCCGATTAGCCCCTGGAGATCAGCAGGAACTGTTCCCCGAGGCTCGGGGGCTGTTCGGGGAACTGGAGCAACTCTGGGTTTCACGACCAACCTCTGTCGCTCCGCCAATGCTTTCTCTCTTTCGTCCAATGCTTTTTCCCGGGCATCCAACTCCGTCTTCCGTTGAGCGAGTTGTTGTTCAGCAGCTGAATCTTGTTTTTGGCACGAGCAAACCAGCGTGAAAGGAATCGCTAAGGATAGAGCAAGGAATTTTTTCATATCACCGGCTGATTAGGTGTTGTTTGGTGGCGAACGAACAAATCGGAGAGGGTTTCGATGTCAAACGAATGTTACCGCTCTTGAGGCGTAGGCGAAGCTGTCAATGTAACTGTGACTACTTCGACGGCATCGCGGCGGGAACGCTGGACATTGGCAAAAACCGCCAGCATCGCCAGACAAATCACAATAACCGCCATTAACAAAACCGCTGTTTTTGGAACTCGAGTCGTTGGCGATTTTTCGGCAGTTTCGTCCGGCAGATTCACTACCCAGTATCCAAGTGAACATCACGAGCGCAAGCGGGCCAGCGCCTCACTCCAGGCGCAGCGCAGAAATCGACTTCATAACGCGCTCGCTTAGCTCGGCGTACAGATTTTTGCCTGGCCGCTGAAGATCGGCTGCGCTGAACGAAATCGGTTCCCCAATCATGATCGTGATTGGCACAAACCGAAGCCGGCCGCCACCGCGTGGTAGCGCTTCGCGAGCGCCGAAGATTCGCATCGGCACGACCGGCGCGAGCGTTTTGGCAATTATCAAGCCCAATCCAGGTTCAGCCGCTTGAAGGTTACCATCGACGGTCCGCGAGCCTTCCGGAAACATGAGAACGCCGTTACCGGCCTGTAAAGCGCGGATCACAGCTTTGATAGCGCTGCGGTCAACGCCTTCCTGGTTGACCGGGATCACGTTTAGCTTTGGCAAAACACGCCCCAGGAGCGGTACGTCCAGGAGCGTTCGGCGGGCGAGAAAATAAATTGGTCTATCACACGTGCTCCCGGCGAGCGGCGGATCGAGATAGCTCTGGTGATTCATCGCCAGGATCACCGGCCCGCTTTGAATCATGCGCTCCCGATGAATGACGCGAAACCGAAACAACAATCGGCCAGCCAGCCGGCTTAGATGATAGCCAACCCAATAATAAAAATTCATTCGCCGAGCGCGCGATTGGTGATCTGAACATCGCCAATCGGCAAACCCGCTTGCTCAAGCCGCACCATTATCTCCGTCACCACCTGTTCGACCGTCACATGCGAAGTGTCGATCAGGTGGGCGTCTTTCGCTTTTATTAATGGCGAGACGGCCCGTGAGACATCATCGCGATCGCGAATGGTAATTTCGTCGCGTTCGCCTTGTGCGGCACGACGTTGCAGCCGCACGTCAGGAGACGCATCGATGTAGAATTTGTATGGCGTGTCGGGGAAAACGACCGATCCGATATCGCGGCCTTCGATCACGACGTCATGCCCCTCGGCACAATGATGAAGTCTGTCTGAAACGATTTCGCGGACCCGCGGTAATTTGCTGACACGAGAAACACTTTCGTTCACACGGTCCTCACGCAAATGGTCGACAGGATCGACGTTATCGACAATGATGCCCGCCTCGCTGTCTCGCACAACGCATGCAAGTGCTGCTGAATCCAGTGCCTCAGAAATTCGCTCGTCCTCCTCGGGGCGAATCCTTTTTTGAAGAAGATGCCAGGTGATCGCTCGATAGATCGCCCCTGAGTTGATGTAGATAAATCCCAGTTGTCGGGCAAGCTTTCGCGCGACACTGCTCTTTCCCGAGGCAGCGGGACCATCAATAGCGATCACACGGTGTCGGGAAGCGTATGATCCCATGTTTAGTTCGTGCCTAACGAAAACTACTCCTGCGCGGGCACAGGAGCGAGTGAACCGATGACCGGCGTGCTGACCTGCATCCGTTTCGGATTGGTAAACTCCTCAAGAACCGCTTCGAATCCCGGATACGATTCACGAATACATTCGGCATCCTGAATGATCGTCTCGCCTTCCGCAAACAAGCCCGCTATAGCAAAGGCCATGGCAATGCGATGATCGCCAAAGCTCTGCAGACGCGCTCCGTGCAAAGGCGCTGGCCCATAAATTTCAAGGCCGTCACTTAGTTCGGCGACTTGCGCGCCCATGGTGCGCAGATTGTGCGCGATCGCCGCAATGCGATCGGTTTCCTTAACGCGCAGTTCCTCTGCATTCCGAATGGTCGTTTTGCCGCTCGCCAGGACTGCTGCGATGGATAAAACAGGCAACTCGTCAATGAGCTGTGGCACTTCTCTCCCCTGAATGACCGTGGCTTTTAGCGGCACTCCGGTGACTTCCACCACCCCGCGCGGTTCAAAGTGCTCGGTATCCTCCACCGCTTCTCGAACGTGCGCACCCATTCGTAGTAGCACACCCAGCAGTGCCGTTCGCGTATCATTTAAACCAACCTCGCGAATCAGCAGGTGTCCACGACTCTGCGCCGCAGCGGCAACCAGCCAAAACGCTGCCGAAGAGATGTCGCCGGGAATATCAAAATCGCGTGACTCCGGAATCTGCTCGCCGAAAACGCTAACACTGCCGTCATCTTCGGTCGTAGATCGCACAAGGAAATAATTAAGCATCTTCTCCATGTGGTTTCTGGTGGGCATTGGTTCTTCAACAGTGGTCTTGCCCTTCGCAAAGAGACCGGCCAAAAGCAGTGCTCCTTTCACCTGTGCACTAGCTGCCGATGGGCGGTACTGAATTCCATGAAGCGATCCGCCATGGATCCGCAATGGCGGCGTACCATCAGGACCTTCCGCAACAACGCTCGCGCCCATCTCGCAAAGCGGCGCGATCACTCGGTCCATGGGCCGTTTGGACAAGCCAGGATCCGCTACCAACCGGCTCTCAAATTTTTGTCCAGCCAGCAGACCGGCCAGAAGCCGCATAGTCGTACCCGAATTGCCGCAGTTGATTTCCTGATTTGGCGCGGTCAGAACCCGTTTCTTTCCGTGAACGAGTAACGTGGTCGGCTCAGGTTGTTCGATCTTGATTCCCAGAGCGCGCATTGCGTTCACCGTATGCATGCAATCGTCGCTCGGTAGAAATCCCCGTAGCGTGCATACGCCGTTGGAAAGAGCGGCGACGATCACTGCGCGATGCGAAATGCTCTTATCGCCCGGCACAGCGATTTCGAGATCGATTCGAGGTGCCCGTTTTATCCGCAATTCCATAGAATCAATCTAAACGTCCTGATGTCCCTGCCGGATATCATAAGGGCCCGCAGCGTTAACCGGCATTCAATCCTCCGCATGAGCGGAACTCCGGAAGCTCTCGCGTTACGGCACAAGAAAAATCTTGTCGGTGTAAGGGTCCTTCACTTCAGTGCCGGGAGGGAATCCTTCCACATCGATATATTTGCCGGGCGAATACGGGCTCTCAACAAGATGCGGTTTTCCAGGGACAGGGATCCCGTAGGGATAATCTCCCTTTGCTACCTTTGTCGGCGGCGCAGCCGCGGGCGGAGGAGAAGACGCGACCACCGGCGGCGGAGTGGCCATTGGCTGAGTTGGTCCATTCGGATTAAAGGGCTGCTGCGGCGGCGGGTATTCTTGCGGTTGGGGCGGGGCGTAAGCCGACGGCCGATGGTGCTGCGGTGGTGGTGGTGGCGGCTCCTCAGCGCATGAGGCCAAAAAGAAAACCGCGAGGAGAGCAAGCGGGATGGAAAATTTCATAACGAAAATTTTGCTAATCGTATCCAGAGTCAGACTCGTTGCCAATGATTAAATCATGCTTTGTTCCAGCTGCTTGGATTGTTGACAAAGCGAAACACAAATACAATACGCCACTGTGCGTAATCCGAATCCGAAGTACCGATGCGAGACAATTCACATCCAGAGATATTAGTTGTCGATGATGACGCGATGAGTCGCAGGGTGTTAGCCCAGCTACTCAGCGCTGCTGGTTATAATTGCCGCGTCTCAAACGATGGTTCTCAAGCACTGGAGGCGATTCACGCGAGTCCGCCTTCGGTTTTACTGCTGGATTTCGATATGCCAGGTCTAAACGGGGCCGAGGTGCTTAGGCGCCTGCGCTCGGACGAGGATGCAATGATCGCCCAAATTCCGGCGATTATGCTGACGGCACATGGCAGCGAGCAAAGCGAGGTATCCTGTCTGCAGGCAGGTGCGGATGATTTCGTGACAAAGCCTGTCAATGCGTCGGTTTTGCGGGCGCGAATCGAGACCCAACTTCGGCTTCGTTCGATGCGGCGACAACTGGAGCATCAAAACGATGAACTGGAGAAATGGCGCAGCGAATTGGAGCGCGACCTCGCAGCAGCGCGCTTAACGCAGCAATCATTGATACCACAGAAACCCCTGTCGTTACCGGGTTGGCAGATCGCAACGTGCTACCATCCTGTCATTCAGGTCGGCGGCGACATCTACGGCTGGCTCCGAATGAAGGACGGCCGCGTATTGTTCTGGATCGCAGATGGCACAGGCCACGGTGCGGCTGCCGCGTTGCTGACAACATTGGCAAAACTTCTTTTTCAATACGGCAGTATGGATCACGATTCGCCAGCGACTTTGATGGAAGGGGTAGATAATGACTTTCGCAGCATCTTCGGCGCGACCTCATTCATGACGGCGATGTGTGTTGCTCTTGATCCAGCGACCGGGCGAGCTCAGGTCGTTGGCGCAGGGCACCCGTCGCTCCTGGTTGTTCGTCACGATGGCACAACAGAATCCGTCGCCTCGGTCGCGCCGCCGCTGGGTTTGATCAAACGAACAGAATTCACCGAAACAGTGATCGAACTTCAGCCCGGCGATGCTTTTCTCCTCTACACGGATGGCCTGTTTCCCTGGACGAAAGAGGAGCGCCATCGGGTAACTCCGGGGCAGCTCGAAAAAATTCTGGATCATTCCGCGCCCACCGCGGAGGCGTTGCTCACCGCGATCGTAGCGCAAACAGCTTCCAAGAATTCTGCGAAGACTGCTCCCGATGACGTGGCGGCGATCGTTGTCCGCCGGGAAGATCGGCAATAAAAATTTTTATTTAGCGCAAAATTAGTCTTGCTCTCCCACAGGCGAAACGTTAGTCAGCGTGCATGCCGAAAACCAAAAAAACTTCCAAGCGTAAACCGAATCCCGCCTTCATGAAACCGGTCCAACCGGACGATAAGCTTGCTGCCGTCGTCGGTTCGACGCCGCTATCACGGCCGGAGCTTACAAAAAAGCTTTGGGCATACATCAAGAAGCGCGGTTTGCAGGACAAAAAGAAAAGAATCATGATCAACGCCGACGACGCGCTCAGGCCGGTATTTAACGGCAAGAGCCAGGTGAGCATGTTCGAGATGACCAAACTTGTCTCGAAGCATCTGCGCTAGATCAGGATTCCTCCAATAGTCCGGCGGTGCCGCATCGGGCTATTGCAGCGCTTAAAAATAACAGCTGCCCCGGGCGGTGCGTTGGTATCGCTCTTGCGCCGGGCTGCAACTGCATCGAATATGGTCGAGTGAAAACGCCCCGATTATTTCTCTTCGCAGCCGTGGTCTCGCTTGTTTTCGCTGCCGTCGCGCGAGCGGAATCCGATTGGCAGCATGATTACAGCAAGGCGCAGGAAGAGGCGAAAACGAACCACAAACTTCTGTTCCTCAATTTTACAGGATCTGACTGGTGCGGATGGTGCATCAAACTCGATAAGGACATTTTCTCGCAGCCGAAGTTCAAGGACTACGCGCACGATAATCTTGTGCTGGTGGAGCTGGATTTTCCTCGCAAAAAAGACCAGCCTACAGAGGAGAGAAAGCAAAACGTGCAATTGGCCCAGCAGTACGAAGTTCTTGGATTTCCCACGATCGTCGTGCTGAACAGCAGTGGGCAAAAGGTGTGGCAGTTCGATGGTTATTTTCCCGGCGGTCCGGATGCGTTCATCGAGCAGCTGCAAAAATTGCCAAAGAGCTAACCAACCCCCGATCCAAATCTCTCTCGGAAAGATTCCGCGCTAGAGCAGATTTGCGCGGCTGTTGTTAAAGCATCAGGCGGATTCTTTTGCCGATTTTTTCTCGGGTGTCTTCGTCTCGCCTGAAGACGAAGTTTTTGCTGGCTCGGTTTTTGAGGATTTATCGCCGCCTTCCGATGCTTTCGGCGCAGATTCCTTTTTGGCACCTGCTTTGTATGATTCGCTGCGATAGTCAGTGCTGTAGAATCCCGAGCCCTTGAAGATCAGACCCGCGCCTGTGCCAAGCAAACGTTTCACCTTCCCATGTCCCCACTTCGGCAATCGGCAAAGCTCCTTCGGACATTCGCGAAACGGTTCATCGCGCATCGACTGGAATGCTTCGAAAGTCTGCCCGCACTTCTGGCACGAATATTCGTAGGTTGGCATGAGCAATCTAACTAAAGCTCCAAGCTTTCAGGAGCCATGCTGGGAAATCTGCATTAAACGAAATCACAATTCAACCCAGCCTTGCCTAATTACCAAAGCCGCCCCAACCGCATGTTTGAGGGTTGAGCGACATGAATGTCAGCACAAATAGTAGTATCAATAAACGAGGAGGAAAATGACCGCCGAAAAAATACTAACGAAACACCCACTGAGTAAAAGCGGGAAGAATATCGACAGGCAGAAATACGACACCCTCAAGACAGCTATCCTGTCAGCCCTGCGGAAAGATGACCTCACCCACACCGAATTGTTCAGCAGCCTTAACAAGGGCTTAAAAGGCAAGTTCGCAGGAAATATCAGTTGGTACGGCGAAACGGTTAAGCTTGATTTGGAAGCCAAAAAAATAATCGAAAGAACCTCTTCAAAGCCTCAAAAATATCGGCTGAAATGAAAAAGACGCGCTACTTGGACCATATTGACCTGCGTGTAAACGACCTGAAACGCGCACACAAGTTTTATGGAAAGCTGCTTCCAGCACTCGGTTTTTCCTGCGATCGCTCGAGCGGGCGTTGGGGAATCTTCTATGCGGCCGGTGGAGACAAGCCGGATGCGTTCTTCGGTTTCACGCAAAACCGGCGTCATCAGCCAAATGACACGCGACTCGCTTTTTGGGCTGAGACCCGCAAAGAAGTGGATCGGCTCGCCCGGCTCGTGCGCAAGATCGGCGGAAAATGCTTGGAAGGTCCGCAGCTCTGTCGCGAATACAGCCGCGGCTATTATGCGTGCTTTTTTGAAGATCCGGACGGAAACAAACTAGAGATTTGTTGCAGGGAAAATCCGATTATTTCCGGTTAGTGACCCGCATTCTCTTGCGCTTTCCTGCTGATCGCGAGTACTTGTCGAGCCATCGGGTTATTGCGAGAATTACCGGCGCACGATGAAAGCAAATCAACCAACCGTCTACGGCGTCACTAAAATCGCACAACTCTTTCCCAGCATCAGGAAAATCAAGAACAAGTCGCTGCGCGAAAAGGTCGCTGCAGTCTGGAGCGAGGCCATCACCACAGGGTGCGGCGGCAAGGGCTGGACATTCGCCGAACTTCGAGCGGTCAAGTTCACCCTGCTCGCCGGCGACATTAAGATGACTTTCGTCGAGCATCTCAATTCCTGCGCTCGGCAATGCACCGCCATCGCCGATGTGCTCAAAAAATCTTTCCGGTGCAGCATTCCCATTCAGCGCGACCACCTCATCGCAGGTGCGCTTCTGGCGGATGTGGGCAAACCGCTTGAGTTTGACAAGGACGCGTCAGATAACGTGATCCAAGGTAAGTTCGGGCAGCAAGTGCGGCATCCCTTCAGCGGCGTCGCGCTGGCCTACAAGCACGGAGTTCCCGGCGAGGTACTGCATATTATCGCCACGCACAGCCATGAAGGCGACAAGATGGAGCGCTCGATCGAATCGATCATCTTCCATCACGCCGATTTTGTAGACTTCGATATCGCGAAGCTTCTGGGAAAGCGCGCCGCGAAAAAGTGAAACTGTAGCCCGGAGCGATGATTCCGGCCGACCGGTTGCGCAAGAAATTGTAGGGCGAGCGCTCCGCTTGCCCTGCGTAAGATTTGGCAAGCGACGCGCTTGCCGTACAACTTTTGGGACTTCCTCCAGAAGGAAATTGATATGAGAGGTGGCGGCTTTATTTTAGAAGTAGACTGATATGGGACTTACACTTGTTGAAAAGATTGCGGCGCGACATGCGGATGGACTCGCTCCGGGAACAGTCGTACGCAGCGGCGATTTCGTTTCTATTCGCCCGCGGCATGTAATGACACATGACAACACCGGCGCGGTGATTCCGAAATTCAAACAGATCGGTGCGACATCAATTGCCAATCCGGCGCAGCCGGTCTTCGCCATCGATCACGACATCCAAAATACTTCGCCCGAAAATCTGGCGAAGTATGCGAAAATCGAGGCGTTCGCGCGGGAGCACGATATCGATTTCTACCCAGCGGGAACCGGCATTTCCCATCAAGTGATGATCGAACAGGGCTATGTCGTTCCGGGCTCGATGGTGGTCGCCAGCGATTCACACTCGAATCTGTATGGAGCGATAGCGGCACTCGGGACCCCGGTCGTTCGCACCGACGCCGCGAGCATTTGGGCCACCGGAGTTACATGGTGGCAAGTTCCGCCAGTCGCGAAAGTCGTGCTTAAGGGAAAACTTTCGCCGGGCGTTGTCGGCAAGGACGTGATCATCGCGTTATGCGGACTGTTCAACAAAGACGAGGTGCTCAATCATGCAGTAGAATTCGTCGGCGACGGAGCAGCGAACCTTCCGATGTCAGCGCGAATGACGATTGCGAACATGACTACAGAATGGGGCGCGCTCGCGGGCATCTTTCCGTTTGATGAGATTACGGTGAACTACTTGCACTCGCGCGTCCCAGAATTCAGCAACCCGAAACGGCCGGGAAAACGTGGCGCGAAAAGCCGATCTGGTTACACAAATGACGATATCGAGAATTGGTTGAAAAATCGCAGCGAACTCAGCGCCGATCCCGACGCCGAGTATGCGATCGAGCTTGAGCTGGATCTTGCGACAGTGGTCCCGCATGTGTCTGGGCCTAACGAAGTGAAGACGATGGTTTCACTCCCGGAAATGGAACGCAAACGCGTGCCGATCCAAAAGGCCTATCTGCTCTCGTGCGTGAACGCGCGCTTTGAAGATTTACGCGACGCCGCGGAAGTCATTCGCACGCGAGGTGGACGCGTTGCCGACGGCGTTGAATTTTACCTTGCGCCGGCCAGCGCCGAGACACAGGCGCGGGCTGAATCTAGTGGAGACTGGCAAACGCTGATTGGCGCGGGCGCAATTCCGTTGCCGCCTGGCTGCGGCGCGTGCATTGGGCTCGGTCGCGGTCTCGTGCAAAAGGGCGAAAACGCAATCAGCGCCACGAATCGAAATTTCAAAGGCCGGATGGGCGATCGCGACGCGTTTGTTTATCTCGGTTCCCCGGCGGTGGTCGCCGCTAGTGCGCTGGCCGGCTTCATCTGCGCACCCAAGAATTTCACCGACAAACCCGCCACCACAGTTACCCGGCGTCCTGACAAGAAACCGAGGTCTGCAGCGTCGGTGCAAATCATGGAAGGTTTTCCGGCGAGCGTGCGCGGTCGCGTTCTCTTTATCGACAAAGACAATTTGAACACCGATGGCATTTATGCAGGTAAACACACTTACCGCGACGACATGACGCCGGAGCAGATGGCTGCGGTAACTTTTGAAAATTACGATCCGAACTTCAATGCGCTCTACCAAACGGGCGATGTCGTCGTTGCAGGATTTAATTTCGGCACTGGCTCAAGCCGCGAACAAGCCGCGACCGCTTTAAAGTTCAAAGGCATCCCGTGCGTCATTGCCGGCAGTTTTTCCGAGACATATAAGCGGAACGCGTTTAACAACGGCTTCGTTGTTTTTGAATGCCCTGAGTTGGTGATGCATTTGCGCGAGACATTGACTGATCGCACACCAACGACGGTTGGTCCCGAAATCACAATCGACTACGCGAAATCAACTCTCAGTATTAACGGAAAATCATTCCCCTTTCCGCCACTCAGTCCCGCGGCGCAGGAATTGATTGTCGCCGGCGGCGCCGAAAAGCTCGTCGCGTCACGTCTCCGCGGGTCGTAACGCAGGCATCTTGCCTGTCTAGTGCAGCAAGCATCCCTGCTTGCTCAAGATGACCAATCTGGGAAGCTAGGTCGACCGGTCGGCTGGAAGCCGAGTTACTTTTCCTGCGGCTTCACGCTATGTGAGTTGTGTGTTGAAACCACTCCCTGAAGCTTGCCGTCGCGACGCTCACCGCTAGAGTCCTCC
The DNA here is from genome assembly GCA_036002955.1 of Candidatus Udaeobacter sp. Lineage (GTDB taxonomy): Bacteria > Verrucomicrobiota > Verrucomicrobiia > Chthoniobacterales > UBA10450 > Udaeobacter. Next base: position 17,122 of record DASYSX010000106.1, read on the forward strand.
TTCCTATGGCTAAATACAGAATTGCATGGATGCCAGGTGACGGAGTTGGGCACGATGTTATGGAGGCCGCGCGCCTTGTTTTGGATCGGTTGAAACTCGATGCCGAATATGTGTCTTGCGAGATTGGTTGGGAATTTTGGTGCAAGGAAGGCAACGCACTGCCCGACCGCACAGTTAAAGCATTGAAAGAAACCACGTGTGGTCTCTTCGGCGCGATCACGAGCAAACCGCAATCCGAAGCCAAAGAAGAATTGGCGCCGGAGTTGAAGGGAAAAGGGCTCGTATATTTTTCGCCGATCGTCGGCCTGCGTCAGATGTTCGATCTCCACACCAACATGCGGCCGTGTAAGAGTTATCCGGGCAATCCGCTCAATTATCGTGGCAACAAGATCACGAACCCGAGCGGCGAAGACGTTCCAATTGATCAAGTCGTGTTTCGGGAAAACACCGAAGGCATGTACGGTGGCGTGGAATTTTTTCCGTTGCCGGAAGAGGTCTACGCCGCGTTGTGCGCGAATCCGAAGATGAAGAAGTGGAAAGACAAGGCGGGATTGGAAAACATCGCGCTGTCCACTCGCATCATGAGCGTGCAGGGTTGCACCAACATCTGCAAACAGGCGTTTGAGCATGCCAGGAAAACCGGTCGCAAGCGCGTCACGTTGATTGAAAAGCCGAATGTGTTGCGCGAGACAGGCGGCTTGATGATGCGTTGCTTCAAGGATGTCGCCAAAAATTATCCCGACATTCGCGCGGACGACGCCAACATCGACGCCATCTGCATGTGGATGTTCAAGAATCCTCAAGACTACTCGGTGCTTGTGGCCGAAAACATGTTCGGCGACATCGTCAGCGACTTGTGCGCCGGTCTTGTCGGCGGACTCGGTTTCGCCCCAAGCGCCAATCTCGGCGACAACTACGCGGTCTTCGAACCGACGCACGGCTCTGCGCCGAAGTATTCAGGCCAGTACAAGGTGAACCCAATCGCCATGCTGTTGACCTCAAAGCTAATGCTCGATTGGCTAAAGGAAACTGACATGGCCACGCGTCTGGAAAACGCCATCGCACGTGTGATCAAGGAAGGCAAAGTGCGCACCTATGACATGGGCGGCAATGCTTCGACGCTTGATGTCGCGAAGGCTGTCGCCGAGTACGCCGTGTAAACAATCAGCACACGACACACCTCAAAACAGCGGCAGTCTGTCCGAGGTCTGATCTCAGCCTCTCATATCCGCGTTTTGCATGATCCGTCTGTTTCGTGAGCAGGACTTGCTCCAGCGATGCTGAATGCCTCCATTGGTCGCGTCGTGGTTCGGCTGCCTTCATAAAATCGCTGTCTCGTTGAAGTCGACGCAATTCAATCTGGTGCTCTCTCTCGTCACGCGTCAGTAGTCACTCGTCAGTTTTATTACCGTTCTGACGTGATCGATAGAATTTTCAAGTGCGTTTAGTGCGGCGTTAATTTGTGCAGCATCGAGGTCGACGACACGCAATGTCTGTGGAGGAAATCGGAGTTTTCCGCTGCGCGCGAATTCGATGACTGCTGGAAGTTCAGTCGCGAGATGATCGGAGACGCCGATGATCTCCACTTCTTTGTTGATCAACTCAGTGTAGGGATGAATCGACATCGATTCGGCAGTTAATCCGACAAGAGCGGCGCGTCCGAGAGAGTCCAGGCAGAGCACGGCCTGGCGCATGGTTTTTGCAGACCCAATCAATTCGAGTGCGACGTCGACTCCTCTCCCGGCGGAGGCGTCTTTGATTTGCTCGACCGGATCTGCAGACCTGGCGTCAATTGCGATTGCTCCCATGCTGGCAGCTGACGCGAGCTTCGCAGGATTGGTCTCAACCACGTAGACATCTCTGCAATCGAAAGCGCGTGCCAATTGCAATGCCGAAAACCCGAGTCCGCCGAAGCCAAAAATCGCCACAGATTCGCCGGCTTTGAAGCGCGCTCTGTTCAGAGCATGAAGTGCAGTCGCCGACGAGCACATCATAATTGCGCCGACTTCGAATGGAATCTCGTCGGGAAGCGGAAACACATTAGCACCAGGAATTTTGATGAATTCCGCGTAACCGCCGTCCCGATGTTTGCCAATCATCTGCCCGGTGCGACAGAACTGTTCCAAGCTGCGCACACAAAACTCGCAGCTTCCGCAGTGGACCAAATAATGCAGGCAAACGCGGTCTCCCGCTGAGAGGTGCGTTACATCGTTGCCGACTTGCTCCACGTGACCCGCGACTTCGTGCCCGAGCGTCAGCGGTAGGTTATCAATTTTGGAAATGCCTGCGCGATAATGCGCATCGGAGTGACAGATACCTGCAGCTGCAACGCGAACCAAAACTTCGGTTGGTCCAATCTCCGGCACCGGAATACACGCATTCTCCAGCGGTTGTCCCACCTGCGTCAGTCGCACCGCTCTCATGCAGGGCGTTTATCTAAGGAACGCTGGAAAGCAGGAATCGAATTGATATTTCTACGTTCTTGCTTTCCTGAACGACTTATTTTTTCTCCGCAGCGCCTGGGCCAGGCGGAGAGACAGGCTGCGCCGGCAAATCTGAACTGAACATGTCTATTCCAACTTTCCATTTTCCGTCGGCTTTGTTTTGCCATACCTCGCAATATTTTCCGTTATCTTTGCTTCCGTCCGTCATCGTCATTTCGTACGTGCCGGTCAAAATGGCCATGTCGCCAGACTTCGCCACTTCCACGCGTGTGGTTTTCCAACTGATATCTGTGAAGCTGTCGAGAAACCTTTTCCAAAGATTTCGAATTCCATCCTTGTTTGTCACTGCCGGTTGGTTCGGCGGAAAAATAACTGCGTCATCGGCGTAAAACGCCACTGTCTTATCGAGATCTTTGGCCGCAGCGACTTTCGACCATTCCGCATCCGCGTCGCGAACAGCTTTCTCGAGGTTCTTTTCCGTTACACGAGTGACAGTAAAAATTTCGCTCGGAAGGACCTGCCCCTCGGGCTTACCTGGTCCCTCCTGCAAAATGATGCGGGATTTAAAAATTTTCTCGGTGAGCTCGATGATTTCTTCTACAGACGAAGAATCCTCGGTTTCATCGGTCAATCGCCAGCTCTCGATTAACCGGCCATGCTCGATCCGCCATTTCCCCCGCGTGTTTTCACCGTCGTCCGGCGGATCAAGTACCCAGGTCCCGTCAGCGCGGTATTGAGTCTCGTGTCGAGGACCCTGCCATGTTCCGACCAGAAGCTGCGTCAACGCCGCGTCGTCCGGACGTGCCTGCGCGATGGCTGGTGCGAGGAAAGCGGCAACCAAGCCGACTCTAGACATCAAAACCAATCTCCTAAACAACGCTGCCATTTTGACGTTCCCACCACGTTTGGCGCGATTTTCGATGCAGGGATAACACAAATCGCTTGGTTCCGCGAATGGTAGGGTCGGCGCAGTGCACCGACCGGACAGCGCAGCGCGGCGTCCCTACCATTGTTCTTACAAACGATGTCATTAGCAGCAAAGCGAATCAACGTGGTCTAGACCGCTGCATTTAATCAGGGATTCTTCGTTGCACTCAGAATGACAGTCGAAAATGGGTTCTAATGCTTCTGAACAATGTAGCCGTAAATCTTCTCGTTGTACCGACGAGCATATTCTGCCTGTCGTTCTCGAAGTGGTATGTCGTTAGTAACACAGCCAGTTCCAGCGTTCGCCTTCGGATAATTTTTAGCTACCCCGAACGGGACACCCACTGGTCGGGACGCGATGCTACCCGCCCAATAAAACTTGATGTGCCCCGCCCGAATGTCCTGCTCGGCTTCCTTCACGGCGTCGGCCGGGTTCCAAGAAGGGTCCGCAGCAGTGCAAAGCCCAGCAGCGAGCGCCAATCCGAGAACGCGTAAGATTTTAACGGGTGTCATAAACGTCATTCTGGGCGAAGCGAAGAATCTCGGATCAATTTTCAAGCGATCCTTCCAAGGGCAAATGAACAGAGATTTTTCGCTTCACTCAACATGACAGCGGTATTTATCGAATGCGTTCCAATCTGACAATAATTAGCCATTCTCCGCAAAGGCTAGAGTTTTCAATTGGGTATTACTCGACAGTAATGACTACTTTTCCTCTGGCGTGGCCTTGTTCGACATAACGAATTGCGTCGGGCACCTGCTCTAATTTGTAAGTGCGGTCGATCACGGGTTTCAGTTTCCCGGACTGCATCATATCCGCCAGAACAGTCAGATCTTTTTGATTCGCGTCTGCCAACATCATGCCCATCTGCTGGTTGACGAATTTTGAGAATACCATTGCCCAAAGCGCTTTGCCGAGTCCGCCGAGAAAGCCCTGATCATTTGCGCCGCCGCCGCCTATGAGAACGTATTTGCCCGTCGGAGTCAGGACGCTTTTGCACTCCGACAGCGAATGATTTCCCACATTGTCGAGCATTACATCGTAACGATCCGCGTTCTTGGTGAAATCTTCTTTGGTGTAATCGATCACGTGATCGGCACCGAGCGATTTCACAAGATCGACATTTCGTGTGCTGCAAACGCCGGTTACCTCTGCGCCTAACGATTTCGCGATTTGGACGGCAAACGTGCCGACGCCACCAGATGCGCCGTTGATCAAAACTTTCTGTCCAGGTTGAACCTTTCCTTTGTCACGAACGGCCTGCAAGGCTGTGATGCCCGCGATATTGACCGAAGCCGCGTCCTCAAAACTCACACTAGCGGGCTTGAGTGCGACGGCTCTAGTCGCGCGCGGACACACATACTGCGCGAACGCGCCGCCGCGCCCGCCGAAGACTTCATCACCGGGTTTGAATTCAGTCACGTTCTTGCCAACTGCTTCCACCGTTCCTGCGAAATCGACACCCAGTCGTGTGTCCTTTGGTTTGCGAAGACCTACTCCCATCGCACGCATGACATAAGGCGTGCCCTCGACGAAGTGCCAGTCATACGGATTGATGGAAGCGGCGCGAACTCTAACCAGGATCTGATCATCATTCGGAGCAGGCTTTTCGATCTCCTCCAACTTGAGATTGGCCACCCCATAGTCGCAATAAACAATGGCTTTCATCGGATTCGCCGGAGCAGCGGTATGGCCACAGTCGTTCGTCGATCTCCAGTAGGCGATGAATCCCGCCAGGAACGCGAGCAGCAACAACACTAACACCGCACCTGTAATCCACTTCATTACGCGCCTCCCCCGCTTAACAGGACGCCTTGTTTCGGGTTTCTGGTTCATCGCTGTGTTACTCCTTCTTCTTATCTGTGGTACTCGTGTCACTTGCACCGCCTGGTTTTTTATCCAGAAGTCCGAGTTGCTGCATCAAGGAAAGTTGATCAAAGGCAGACCATTCCTCTTTTATTTTGCCCTTCACGATCCGCCAGATCGTGATCCCGGACAGTTCCACTTTCTTCCCGGTGGCAGGCAAACCGTTACCGGCACCGGTGTTGGTCCCGCGCGCAATCCAATACACCCCGACGAGGTCACCGTCGGCAATTAACTTCTCGGGCACGATAGATAGATCAGGAAAGGCTTGGTGCCAGCCTCTTAAGAAATCCTGGTCTTCGTTGAAGGTGATGTCGCGATGGATGCCGTGGTTGAGAAAGTCCTTGGCATAAAATTGTTCAGCGAGTTCGAACTGTCCTTTGCTGAGGAGTTCCTCGAACGCACGCTTCGCCAGTGCCTTGTTTTGTTCCTGCAAAGAGGAAGCAAACATGAGGCCGCCAAGTAAAAATGAACAGGTGCTAACAGCAATGAGTGTTTTCATAAGAGTGTACGATAAGGTGATAACTAAATGTTTCTAGTTGGTGCGCGGTGAGAATCGTAAATACCAGATGGCCGTAAACCCTTGAACAGAAGCCAAAAACTCACGGCCAGCTCGAACAGAGCCATTGGCGAATCGAAGATGTAGTCGTTCACGATTTTGTTGAAGCTTGGAAAAATGAGGAAGATGAAAGCGCAGGGCACACACCACGCTGAGGAGATCACCCCGAAGATCGACAATCCCCGCGGAATGTAGTTCGACCGGAGCCACAACCAGGCGCAAACTGTTGCCGCCAATCCAAAGAAAGGCAGGCCCACATAGTAGGCATCGAAATTCGCGCCAAGATGTAATCGCGCCAATACCTGCAATCGATCCGACTCAAACACCTGTAGGTAATTGGCGTTACCCAATAGCCGTAGCGCGGCAAGCAGATTGAGCGGTGCAAAAAGCCACAATAAAGCGAATACAAGCCGGAAGAGTGCGCCAATCAGTGCGAGACCCGGATTGATGGGCTTAAGGACCACATAAAACGACGTCAGAAGGACGAGAACGCCCAGGCTGTAAGTCAAAAAGCAAACAGCCGCGAGCCGAACTTGTGTTTGGTGCGCCACGACGTTCTGAGCTGTCGCTACGGCATCCCTGGAAACAATAAGAGGATTGAGGAGCACGTAGTTACCAACTACCACGACCGCGAAAGTGAGGAGCCCTGTAACTCCCGCGACTTTGGCGGCTGTGCGTTGCGAACTGTCGATATTGTTCATGACGTCGCGTCCATCAGGCCGGTGCACTGACGGGTGTCGCGAGGGGTTGCACCTTTGCACCTCTAATGAGTAGCCAAAGCATTATCGCCAGCTCTCCAAACAAGATGGGTTGGAGGAAGCCAAAAGCAGCGTTGTAGTAAGGCTGAAAGAACAATGCGATCACGCTAAGAGCCACATAACCGAAACAATTGATGATCAGCCAAACACCGATGAAACGGGATAAAAATCCGGAGCGAAACACTAACAACCCAAACGGGAAGAGCCACAGCCCCCAGAAGATCTCATCGATAAAGATGCCCTGAGAATGCAGACGAATGAACAGCATGCCCAAGGCATTGCGCTGGGCAGTATCGAACACGTTAAGAAATTCGCCGCCACGAAAAAGAATAAGACCAGCGATGTTGTTTAGTGTGTTGAGAAATCCGACGGCGGCAGAGACCAGAACAAAGCCAACCATCAACAACGCCCAGGTCCTGTTTACATTGCTCAGTAACCGATAGAGCGCGATGGCGAGGCAAATGAAAATAACCTGCCCAACAAGATCACCGAGAATAGAAAGACGGAAAAGCGTTTCGTGAGCAAGGATGTTGCCGGCAGTCGCGGTGGCGTCCCCTCGTACGATTAGCTTGTTAGGAACATAAATCAGACTGAAAGGTGCGGTAAATACCATTGAAAGATACACTGCGCCCGCGACGCGTGCGGCTTTGTCGGTTGAATGCATGGATTTTTGTTAGGTGATTGCGTCGGGCTGCGCTGCAGGGGAAGGCGTTGCCTTTCCAGGGAAGCTGTCAGCTTCCCCAACAAAATAACGAGGCGTGATGGCATCAACGGTCATATGAATCAGAGCGGTCCGCGATAACGGCGTAAGCGGATTGCCACGACGAGAAATGCCGCGGCAACTATCAGTCCGAGCCAAAGGCCGGGGGAGCTCAGATATGTGAATGGGGTCAGTTGTGGGCGATTTACG
>DASYSX010000107.1:0-23529 GCA_036002955.1 Candidatus Udaeobacter sp.
AACTTGTTCAGGAACGCTGGCAGGATTTCGAACAGAAAACGCGCGCAGGCCAGGCAGCAGAAATTGAATTGACCGCGGATGATATAAACACGTTGATCGCTACGAGCGAGGACGCGCGCGGAAAAGTGTTTGTCTCGATCGCCGGGAATCAACTCCGCTTGCAGACGAGTGTCCCGATCGGAGGATTTCTCGGCAGGCCCGGTTATTATTTTAATGGCGACGTCATCATCGAGCCAGGGAGCGTGCAGTCATTGGATGGCCCGCGATTCGGCCGAGTTACAATTAACGGCGAGCAAGTACCGACTGATTTTCTAAAATGGAAGTATCGTTACAGACAACTGCGCGAGTACCTCGCTGACCAAGGGAACGCGTACGATATCGGCACGATTGAGGTACGCGACGCCAAAGTAATTCTGCGGTCACGCATCGGCTAGAGCACATGGGCGTCTGACACAGACGCCCTACAGTTAGATCCGAAGCGCAGAGAGCCGATCAATTCGGCTGCATGATCTCGCGCACGAAGACGTTCAATTGTCCGTCTTCCTGTTTGCGAACCTCGGTGATCTCATAAGGCCGCGTCTCGTCCCGATTGACTACGGCGCCTTGCGCCGGGGGAGTATAGCCGCGGGGAAATTCCACAATGATTCGCGTTGATGAACCGCCGCCGAAGTGGAGCACTTTGCTTGTTAATGTTGTGCGCGGACGCAGCACCGCCTTGTTCGCATCGGCGAAATTCACCACGAATTGGCCTTTCAAGTAAATGCGTTCGCCTGCGACTCCGTGATCGGCGACGTCATTCAAATCGCCTGTCGCGATCAGCCTTCCGAGCGGCATCTTGCCTGGCGCAAAAGTTTTCCAACTGCCGCCGCCGGCATTCGAAGCAAGAGCCACATTGGAAGTAGCAGGCGGAACAGGTTGAGCGGGAAGAACAGGTACGGACGTCGCTGCAGCAACTGGTGAACTCTGCGCCATTGTTCCAGTTCCAGTGTCTGAAGGTTTAAAAGCTGGCGCCGGCGTCGCGACAGCAAGATTTAACGCGCTTGGAGGAGCAAGGGCTGACGCAACGGTCATAGGTGTGCCGGCTGCCGCAGGTTTGTTCTGAGCGACGACTGCCTGCGCAGGGCTTGCTGCCGGCGGCGGAGATTCGAGCTTTTGCTTTTTGCCTTTTTTACCCTTCAGCGCTGTCGTCGTTTTCCCGAGCTTGTCATTGCTTGCTACAACTGGGGGAGTCATGGCAAGTGGCGCAACAGGTCTGGCTTGTTCGATGCGCACCAGTTCGTTTTTCGCAGGCGGCGGAGTGGCGCTCGCGCCAGGTATGGCAATCGGTCCGCCTTGAGCTACTGCCATTTTCTGTCGAATTTCGGCGAGGTGTTGCTCAATGGAAGCGCGTTCCTGCGATTTAAACAACGGCCAACCTCCGGCGAGATTGAGACTAAGCGGAGGTTCGAGGCGAAAGGTACCGAGACCGCGCGTAACCGTATAGCTTCCATATAGCAAGGGAACCGTTGTCACCAGAATTCGGCCATCGATCAATCGCTCGGCGTGAATCACGGCAGAAATGTCGTGCGTGCGCTCCAATTTCAGTTCCAATCCGACGCTGAGCGTCTGCTTCATCAGAGGCAGGGCTTCGGGATTAGCGGGATAAATATGTTCCATTAGCAGCTCACCACTGTCGACGGCAGCGGTCAGTGCAGCCATACCGGTGGTAAATACATCGTCGGGTCGGAGTTGGCGCACTCCGATGATTGTGTACCGGCCTACCACGTACGGAACAAGACCGCGCACCTGCTGAAAATTTCGAATGTAATTGCGCAACAGCTCAGCATTCGTTTTCGCGAGCTCGGCGGCGCCCATTCCGACGTAGCGGTCGTAGAGCTCGCTTGCGTTAAGAAATTCGCCTGGCGGCGCAGCGGTTAATTCGAAACGTTTCGGCTGCTCAATCTTGTGCAGCTTCTGCAGAATTCGATAGCTGTCAGGCCGCTCGGGTTGGTTGAAAATGTAAAAACTGCCGAGCCACGCGGCGAGCGCGAACCCTGTCAAAAGCAGAATCGCAACCGTCCACGCGAAATAATTAATGCGCTCCGGCGGACGCGTGTATGTCTCGTCGTACGGATCGTACGGTTGAGAGCCATAATCCATGAGTTCAGCGCGCGACGATTCGCGGTTTCAAGCTGATTGGCCCGCTTCGAACGACGAACCGCATCCACATGTACGCGACGCATTAGGATTGACGATTCGAAAACCCGTGCCGGTCAAACCGCCGGTGAAATCCAGCGTCGCGCCCCGAAGGTAGGAGACGCTCTCGTCGTCGATAAAAAATTGCACCCCATCGCGCTCGACTATTGAATCGCCTTCTTCTCGTTCGCCAAGGGTCATTTCGTAATGCAGACCGGAACAGCCGCCTTTGGCCACTTCTACGCGCAAACCTTTTCGCGAGTTTTCTGACCGCTGCGAAAGGAGACTCTGTAGCTGTCGAACAGCATTGTCTGTGACGGTAATCATCGCACCAAAAATACGGCTACGAGGTATCTAAGTCAAAAACCCCAGCAACGGGGCTACGCGCTCAAGGAGAGACGGCTTCCCAGCCGTCACCATATAAATCGACCCGAAACCTTTCGGGGTCGCTCCTTGGTCGCAACGCCGCAGCTCCGTGTCATTGATTTTCTTCGCAATCGCGAATCTGGAATTTACAATCGTGACAAAGATGGGTCGAATCCGATTGCTCTCTGAAACGGTGGCCAGCCAGGTGGCGGCCGGGGAAGTGGTAGAACGCCCGGCGTCGGTCGTTAAGGAACTGGTTGAAAACAGTCTCGACGCCGGCGCGCGCAACATCAATATCGCTATTCGTCGCGGTGGTATTTCGCTGGTTCGCGTGATCGATGATGGCTGTGGCATGAGTCGCGATGACGCGCTGCTTTCGCTCGAGCGACATGCAACCAGCAAAATTCGTTCTGCTGCCGACCTTCAAGCGATCGCTACACTGGGGTTTCGCGGCGAAGCCTTGCCCAGCATCGCCAGTGTGTCGCGATTCCGCGTGAGTACACGCGAAGCGGGCGCAATCGCCGGGACAGAAATTATCGTCAATGGCGGCAAAATTGACGTTGTGCGCGACGGCGGTGAAGCCCCGGGAACGCAAGTCGAAGTGCGTTCGCTTTTTTACAATTTGCCGGCGCGCAGGAAATTTCTTCGTTCAGAGAACACCGAAAGCCGCAACATCGAACATCAGATTCATTTGCAAGCGATTGGTCATCCTGACATTGGCTTCTCGTTGACGCGCGATGAGCGGATCCTGTTTCAACTACCGCCTACAGCAACACTCGGCGATCGCATTCGGGACTTGTATGGCGTGGAATTGTTGCAGCGCCTGGTTGAAGTAACCGGTGCTGCCTCCGCAAAAATTCAAATCAGTGGTTTCATCGGTCAGGCAGGTCTCAGCCGACAAAGCCGCAGCCAGCAACTCGTGTTCGTAAACGGCCGCGCGATTGAAAGCAATCTTATCACCGGAGGTGTCCGTGAAGGCTATCACACAGCTCTGATGAAGGGGCAATACGCTGTCACATTCCTTTTTGTTGAGATCGATCCCGCGGCTGTCGATGTAAATGTCCATCCGGCAAAACGCGAAGTCCGTTTTCGCGATCCTAACAACGTGCGCGAAGCCGTTGTCCGATGCATTCAGCAAACATTGGAACACGCTCGGGCTAACTGGCAGGAAAAATTTACTGCACCAATCCGGCCAGAGCCGCTTGCTGCGGATTCCGTGAAAACAATTTCCGATCTAACTCTGCGCTCCGAGGTAACCGCGACCGAGGCAACGCATCGAGAATTACCGCACCTTGGCACTGTAGCCGGGGTCGCTGACCCGGGCCGGATGCAACGGTCAGACATTGTAGGGCAGGCGCATCGCCTGCCAGCCACGCCCACCGATTCGGCAACCGACGCGGTTGCCCTACAACGAGAAGCCCTCAAAGCAGCTCAGCAGCAATTCGAGATCATCGGAGTGCTCAGCAAGCTCTATGTCCTGATGGAAAATTCGAACGGTCTTGTCCTGGTGGATCAGCACGCCGCGCACGAGCGGGTCTTGTTCGAAGAATTGCGACGCAGAATGGAACAGCAGGGAGTGCCCAGCCAAAAATTGCTTCTGCCGCAAACATTCGATGTGCCGCCACGCGACGCCGATTGGATCGAGCAGAATCTGTCGGTCCTGCAAAAGATGGGAATCGGAATTGAGAGCTTTGGTCCGGACACATTCAAGATCGACAGTCTGCCAAGCTTTCTCGATGTGTCGGACGCCGCGCAATTTATGCGCAAGGTGATTGACGATCTGAAAAGCACCACCAACAACGCTTCAGCGATGCGCTTGGGGGAAGAAATGATTGCGAAAACGGTTTGCCGTCACGCGGTAAAAGCCAACGATCCGTTGCGTTATCTTGAGGTGGAAAAGTTGATCCGGGATCTGCTCGATTGCGATCTGCCTTATTGCTGCCCGCACGGCCGACCGACGATGATCCAGATTTCGCTAGCCGAACTGGAGAAAAAATTTGGCCGAAAAATCTGACGACGCGCTTCTCCCGATTGTCTTTGCTCATCTAATCTCGCGTGCTTGCCATTTCGAATGCGGACAGGTTTAATTTGCCGCGGTGAAGAAAATCGAGGCCATCATTAAACCATTTAAAGCCGAGCCGGTGCGAGAAGCCTTGATGGCCGCAGGCGTCGAAGGAATGACTCTGAGCGAGGTAAAAGGCTTTGGCCGCCAGAAGGGCCACAGCGAGATTTATCGAGGCACGGAATACACCGTGGATTTTCTTCCAAAGATTAAATTTGAGATTGTGATTTCTGACGATCGCGCTCAGCGCGCGGTCGAAGCAATTCTGGAAAAAGCTAAAACCGGAAAAATCGGCGACGGAAAAATTTTTGTGACTGAGATTGAAGAGGCGGTCCGTATCAGAACCGGCGAACGAGGCATGGAGGCGCTGTGAGCGCGTCGCGCTCCCGCTTCAATTGTCATGTTGAGCGAAGTGAAACATCTCGGTCTATATGTGCCGGCGTTGGATCTATTGATGATCTGAGATTCTTCCCTGCGCTCAGAATGACAATGATGGATAAGGTTTAGGCCGAAATATGTACGACTACTTACTCTCCGTGTTTCTCGGGATCGTCGAGGGACTGACTGAGTTTCTTCCTGTGAGTTCCACCGCGCATTTGCGCATCTGTGAAGCGCTGCTGCATATCGATCTGCATGATGGGTTCTGGAAAATGTACACCATCCTGATCCAGCTCGGGGCAATTCTCGCTTTGCCGGTGTATTTTTGGGGACGCATTATGCGATTTGTTCAGACGTTTCCAAAGGGCGAACGCGGCAATCGCACCATATTGACGCATCCGTTGAGCCTTACGCTCATCGCATTTGTGGTGACCGCAATTCCCGCGTGGGCGCTCACAAAAGTCATCGGCAAGAATCTGGAAAGTCTTTGGGTGATGGCCCTGGCGCTGTTCATCGGCGGCATAGTCATGTGGATCGTTGACGCTGTTTTTACTCGGCCACGTACGATGCACATGGAGGAAATGACGCTGCCGCAGGCGGTTTGGATTGGAGCCGCGCAAATTCTCTCCGCTGTTTTCCCCGGCACGTCGCGGTCAATGTCCACGATTGCTGCGGGACAAACCGCCGGTATGTCACGGCCGGCCGCGCTTGAATTTTCGTTCTTTCTTTCGATGCCGACAATGGCGGTCGCTGTGGGATATGATTTTCTGAAGAGCGTGATACCGCACCATCACGAAGCGGAGATTGCGCCGCTCACAATCACTCCGCATCAATGGGTCGTGATCGCAATTGGATTTGTTGTTTCATTTTTTGTCGCGCTTGCGGTTGTCGCATGGTTCATGAACTGGGTTCGCGCGCGGGGGTTTGTGCCATTCGCGATTTACCGAATTGTGCTCGGTCTCGGTTTGTTGACGCTGTTGATGCGTGGAATGATGTGATCAGTTAATATGGAATCCAACGTCATTCTTCCCGACCTTCAAAGCGCGGTTATTTGCGAGGACGTCCGCTGTGAAGTTAACGGCATGCAAACTCTCGTGGGCGTGCTGAGTGTGATCCCGGCGCCGTCATTGCCCATCAATTATTTCCGGCTCTGCATCTGGACCCGCTGGTGCAGCGGGTCGGGCAAATTTCGTCAGAAATCTCGCCTCATCGGCGTGGACGAACAGCAGGTAGTCGCGCAGGCGGAAGTTGAGTTCGTGCTCAAAGAGATGGAAGGCCACGCGACAAATGTTCATTATTTTGGCGGTGTGCAGTTTCAACAGTACGGGATGCATCACGTCGAGATTTACCTCGAAGACGAATTGCAGTTGCGGTTTCCGTTGCCGGTGATTCAGGTGCAGCAGCAGCGTCCGCCTGGTTGAAATCGGTAACGTCTCATGAAAGAGGGTTGTGAATGGGCTAAATCGTTTATCAGGTGGCGCGATGCTAAAACGATTTTTCCGGGCAATGCTTTGCAGCGTCGTTCTCATCGGGGAAATACATGCGCAGGAAGTAATCGTGGCCCGCGAAAAAAAATCCGAGCATCCGAAAAGAACACCGCAGCCTTCTGAACAGCTTCCTTCAGAATCCACGACACCAACGCCACGCAAATCGAGGTCGCACGAAAAGAAGTCCGCTTCTTCAAGACTGACACTTGAAGAAATGCGAGCGGCTGGGGCACGTGCTGCGGAAGGACCGAAGGATCGGTCTATTTCGCAATCTACGAAGACGCGCGAGCCAGATGTTGAGAGCGCTCCAGTGCCGAAGCCCCCTGCTGTTGAAAGTCACAGGCCCGTGAAAAGAGAAACACCCGTTGAGCAAAAGAGCTCGTCTCATTCCTCCACATCGCGAGGTGCGAACATCGAAGGGTTGGGCCCGATTCGGCCCACAATGATGGAATCCGGACGAGAAGCGTCGAGTCCCTCTCCTGCGCCAAGGTAGGGACGCCGCGCTGCGGCGTCCGGACAGCGGCAGCGCGCTGTCTCTACCAACTCGCGGAACAGCCGGAGCCGAGCTTAAATCGTAAAACCTGTTGCGCGGCGATGCCGCTAACTTATTATCTGTGGGCAAGTCCCGACTGTGTCCCGCACGGATGCGTCGGGAAAATTTTTTGCCCATTTTCGATTTCACATGGCAAACACAATTTTGATCGGAATGCAGTGGGGAGATGAGGGCAAAGGCAAAATTATCGACGTGCTTACTGCCAACGCGGACATCGTTGTTCGCAGTCAGGGCGGAAATAATGCCGGGCACACAGTCATTCACCGCGGTGTGAAATATGTGCTGCATTTGATTCCGTCGGGGATCCTGCGACAGCGCAAAGTTTGCGTGATCGGAAATGGCGTAGTTATCGACCCAATCGCGCTTGTGGCCGAGATGGATGGCTTGCGACAATTGGGAGTCAACATCGACAAGAACCTGCTCATCAGCGATTGCGCGCACCTCGTTTTGCCATATCACCGGGTCCTCGACGAGCAGCGCGAGCTTCGGCGCGGCCGGATCGGCACGACTAAACGGGGAATCGGTCCAGCCTACGGAGACAAGGCGGCGCGGACAGGCTTGCGCATGTCAGATCTGATGCAGCCGATTGTGTTCTCAAAAAAATTGCAGGCCAAGATCACTGAGAACAACAGAATCCTTCAGGCGCTCGGTGCGAAGCCAATCAGTTTCCGTGATGTGAACGAAACCTATCTTGCTGCCGGCGAAAAACTGCGGCCGTATGTGACGAACACGGTGGTTTACCTGCATCGGGCGATGGATCGCGGAAAACAAATCTTGTTCGAAGGCGCGCAGGGAACATTCCTCGATATCGATCACGGCACGTATCCCTATGTGACTTCTTCAAACACGACAGCGGGCGGTGCGTGCACCGGAACGGGCGTGCCGCCGCATCGGATGGATCGTGTCGTCGGCGTGATGAAAGCCTACTCGACGCGAGTAGGGGACGGCGCATTGCCCACGGAGGACGAGCAATTGGCGCAGATGTTTCACAATCTCGGCCGCGAATTCGGCGCGACAACAGGACGCAAACGCCGCTGCGGTTGGTTCGACGCTGTAGCGGCTCGTTACGCAGGTATGATCAATGGCATCGACGAGATCGCCATCACCAATCTGGATGGATTAGATCAGGTCGATCCAATCCGCATTTGTGTCGGTTACCAGCTACTCGGAAAACGGCTGGACGTTCCGCCATGTGACGCAAGTCAACTCGCGAATTGCGAGCCGGTCTACGAAGAAGTCGCTGGCTGGAATACATCCATACACACTGCACGGAAATTTTCGCAGCTTCCTTTAGCCGCGAGAAAATATGTCAGATACATCGCCGAGCTCGCTGGTGCAAAACTCTCCATGGTAAGCGTCGGTCCCGCGCGCGGGGAGACGATTGTGTTGTAGACTGTTCCAGACGGTTCGCTTCGGCTACGACAGAATGACGAAGCACGAATGTCGAATGACGAAATAAATTCGAAGCACGAAGACCAACAAAAACGTTCCGTTCGATCATTCGTCATTCCTTCGAGCTTCGTCATTCGGATTTCGTCATTGGCAATCCGCGCGACTTGCCTCTCGGCAATAGATTCCACATGATAAGGGGCCGTTAAATTCTGTGAGCATCAAAACCGTCCCCCGTCACATCGCCATAATCATGGATGGCAACGGCCGTTGGGCGAAGTCGCGCGGACTGTCTCGTATCAAAGGCCACGAGGCGGGTGCTCAGGCAGTTCGAGAATGCGTCGAAGGTTGCGGCGAGTTAAAGGTGGAATATCTCACATTGTACGCGTTCTCCGCTGAGAACTGGCAGCGCCCCAGAGCTGAAATCATCGCGCTGATGCGGTTGCTGGAAAAATTTTTAAGGGAGAAAACGCCGGAATTGCTCGAGAAAAATGTGCGCCTTCAGGCCATCGGTCGGTTGACTGATCTGCCGCGGAGCGCACAAGAACAACTTCACAAAAGTATCGAGCAAACTTCGGGCAACACTGGTCTCATCCTTGTTTTGGCGCTCAGCTACGGCGGCCGACTCGAGATTATCGACGGCATCAAAAGTTTGCTTCGCGCGATCGAGCTGGGGCACATCGACAGGGCAATGATCGACGTTGAGATGTTCAGCAAACATCTTTACACGCGTTACTATCCCGATCCCGATCTTCTCATCCGCACGTCCGGCGAAATGCGACTCTCGAATTTTCTGCTTTGGCAAACTTCCTACACGGAGATGTACGTAACGCCAAAGCTGTGGCCTGACTTCAGAAAGCAAGATCTAGTCGCCGCAGTAGAAGAGTTCGGCAGTCGCCAGCGACGTTACGGAGCAGTTGAGTAAAGGACAACCGAAGTTGACACCTATGAGAAAGAGATAAGCCACGGCAGGTTATCGTGGTAACTCGACTGAGGTTGAAGCGCTGCCGCATCTATTTGGGCTGCGATCGCTTAATCGCCAGGCAAGTTTCAGCTCTGACGCCGTGATTTACGTTTTCGAGACTGCGATCCACGTGACTGAGAGGCGCGACGGAGCGTGCGCTTTTTACGAGCTTTAGCTTTGTTTTGCTTCGTGGTGTTGCCTGTTTCGGGATTCATCTCGTTCATCATTGAACGAAACCAATCGACATATGTTTCTCGCGTGTAGTGAAACATTGTCTGGCCAATTGCTTTCCCATCGCAGGTGTAACGAATGAACATGTCGTCCCCTTCGATCATTGCAGCGTGGGACACAGGCGACTCTCGATCTTGTAGTTTATCAACGACCGCAGCAGGCAATTTCATGTGTTGTCTCCCGTCCGTACATCGCCGCTATTGGTCGAACACCTTCTTCACGTCTCCGATTTTGCGCTGTATCTTTCCACCTGTTTTTTCCGCCGTTCCGCGATCGCGCAAGTCTGGATTCCCTGTCGCCTTGCCGGCCTGTTCTTTTACTTTGCCCTTCGCTTCCTCGAATCCGCCCTTAATCTTATCCTTACTACTCGATTTCATAACAACAAAATCGTGCGTTATGAACGCGGCGGTTGTAAATAAGGCTCGACAAACTTTCGCGGATTAAGTAGAAGCTTCCTCGATTTCGTCATCCGAGAGTTTCAACTTATCTCAGGCCGGGCTGAAAACGCCGGGGCGGGATCTTCGCTGAGACACCGTTTAGCGCGATCCCCAGATCCAATTGGAGTTCCGAGTCAACCGAAGTGGGGCCGCTGTTCAAAGCGCCTTGTGAGCATGGTTCGTGGTTCCACGCGGAACTGCGTTTCGGTCAATGCAACTCACCAACCAGACTCATTAAAATATGAAGATAAAAAATATAACAACCTCACAGCTAAGCAATGCAGTTAATCCTTCGCCTTTGCGGCGCAGTTTTGTGCTAATCCTGCTTATGCTTGCTTGCTTCGCGCTTTTGCCTGGTGCGCATGCACTAACTCCGGCACCGGATGGGGGCTATCCCGGAGGCAACACAGCAGAAGGACAGGCTGCGCTTCACAGTCTGACCACTGGTGGCTTCAATACTGCAGTTGGTTATTTGTCGCTCCGAAGCAACATCACAAACAGCTTCAACACTGCTGTCGGTGCTGGAGCGCTCCTTGCCAACACCGCGGACAACAATACGGCTACTGGCGCGGCAGCCCTTTTAAGCAACACCGTCGGGCAATGGAACACTGCTAATGGAGCGGCCGCGCTCGCTAGCAATACCATGGGCATCAGCAACACGGCCAACGGTTTTCACGCGCTCTTTAGCAACACCACCGGCAGTGCCAACACGGCCACCGGTTCGTCTGCGCTCCTCGTCAACACTGGTGACTTCAACACAGCGGACGGTTTTAGTGCCCTCCAAAACAACACTACCGGTCAGGAGAATGTCGCCTTGGGCGTTGATGCTGGTTCCGCCGTTACCACCGCTAATAACGTGATCTGTCTCGGGCATCCGGGTGCGAATGTGAGCAACACTTGCTTTATTGGCAACGTTTATGGGACAAATGAGGGCGGTGCGATCTCGGCAGTCTACATAAATAGCAACGGTCAACTGGGCACTCAAGCGCCGCCGTCCGCGCGGCGTTTTAAAGGAGAGATTAAGTCGATGGAGCGAGCCAGCGAAGCGATACTGGGCCTCAAACCAGTGACGTTTCACTACAAGAACGACAAGGCCGGCACCCCGCAGTTTGGTCTAATCGCGGAGGAAGTGGCAAAGGTGAATCCCGATCTCGTGGTGCGCGACAAGAATGGCGAGGTCTACACTGTGCGCTACGACGCAGTGAACGCGATGTTGCTCAACGAGTTTCTGAAAGCACACCGTAAGATGGAGGAACAAGACAAGCGCATTGACGAACTAACGGCACACTTGAAAGAGCAGGCAGCGCAAATCCAAAATGTGAGCGTCCAGGTTGAGGCAGGCAAAGGTGCGTCGCGAGTAGTCAACAATCCCTAAAGCCGGATCAATATCGAGGCTTAACAAAAAAATATGACACTCATACGCTTAACAAACTTAATCGGCGGGTTGTCTCTCCGTTCACTGTTGGAAAAGAACGCTTGAACGCCGGCGGCAGTATTTTGGTAGGCGATGGTGTTGATCGTAGCGCTTGGAGACCGGTGGGATATGCGAACACGGCAACGGGCATTGCTGCGCTTAGCAACCGCACCTGCAGCTACAACACGGCGTTGAGCGGGGATGCTGGCTCTGGTGTTACCACGGCTGGTAACGTTGTCTGTATCGGCGCTTCAGGTGCGAACGTGAGTAATAGCTGTTATATCGGGGTATCGCCGGCCAGACGGTCGGCGCGGGTGGAAGTACCTGTTACGTGGACAATGACGGCAAATTGGGCGTGTTTCTCTCAGCGCGCCCGTTTACGACTGACATCGGCGACATGGAGAACGCCAGTGCGGGATTGCTTGCCCTGCGTCCAGTGACTTTCCATTACAAGCGCGAACTGGATAAAGCTGGCAGCCCGCAGTTCGGCCTTATCGCCGAAGAGGTAGCAAAGGTGAATCCCGATTTGGTGACTTATGACGCCAAGGGTGAATTATCCACTGTTCGCTACGAGGCGGTGAATGCCATGTTGCTCAATGAGTTCCTAAAAGCATGTCGCCAGATTGACGCGCAGCAAAAGCAAATTGATGCGCTAACTGCAGGCTTGCAGACGCTGAGTGGCCAGCGTGAAGCGAACAAACCTGCGCCGCGAGTAGTCAACAATCTCTAACTGGTTAGGTCCCTTGCGCACGCGCACGAGTCTTCCATAGTTGTGCGCCCAGAGTGATAGTTCCTCCAAATTGATGTTTATTCGTGATATTTAGCTGTTACAAGTGGACAGCGACATGAGATTTGAAGGTCAAGTTGCAGTGGTCACGGGAGCAGGCCGAGGTATCGGACGCGCAATTGCTTTGCGTTTCGCCAGTGAAGGCGCGCGTGTCGCGTGTGTGAGCCGGACAGAGGAGAACGCAAGAAAGATTGCTGGTGAAATCAACGGTCTCCGGAGCGAATCGGCAAAAGCGTACGCAGTCGATGTGGGGGATCATGCAGCTGTGCAAAAAATCGGTGCTCGAATTCTGGAGGATTTTGGTCGGGCAGATATCCTGGTGAATAACGCGGGCGTGACGCGCGACGCGCTTGCAATGAGAATGTCGCTCGAAGATTGGGACGCCGTCGTCAACACCAACTTGCGAGGCGCGTTTAGTTTTATCCACGCGCTAGTTCGCTCGATGACCAAGCAACGCAGTGGCTGCATCATCAATATCAGCTCTGTGATCGGCTTGATGGGCAACGCCGGGCAGACAAATTACGCGGCGAGCAAGGCTGGCTTGATCGGTCTAACCAAATCGCTCGCGCGCGAGCTGGCCAGCCGCAATATCACCGTCAATGCTGTGGCGCCTGGCTTTGTTATCACCGACATGACCGTCGGGCTCTCCGATCAAGTTAAGGATACGATTAACAGCAAAATCCCACTCGGCAGGACGGGGACACCCGAGGAAATTGCCGCCGCTGTAGAATTCCTCGCATCGCCAGAAGCCGCTTACATTACAGGGCAAGTGTTGTGCGTTGATGGCGGCATCGCGATGTGATTTCTGGTAGGGACGCCGCGCTGCGGCGTCCGGTCAGCGCAGCGCGCTGACCCTACCATCAACCCCGTTCCACGATCGTCACCCGGCCTTCCGCTACCACAACGGCCGCGGCGGAAAGGATAAACTCATAGACCGTGTTTGCGCCTTCGCCGTAAAGACGCGTAGCCAAAATTCGAAGCGGCAAATGAATGTAATCCAAGCGTGTTACCTGTAAGCGTCCATTCCGCAACGCAGCCAGATATCCTGGTGGCGCGATGGCACCCGCAGCGCGCGCGCGCAAACCGCCGTGAACAGCCGCTGCTTGCGCGCCATATTCGAAGGCGTGTACTGCGGACAAACATCCCTGACGACGCAACGGGTTTGCCGAATCACGATGCGTATTACTGACGCAGGAGATCGATCGATCGTCCCACTGCAGCACTTCATCGACGAGGCACATCAAATCGGAGTGGGGGATCAGCGTTCGAATTTCTGCTTTATTGATCGGCATGTTGTTAGGCGATGATTTGCTCAACGGGTGGCGTTTGTCATTCCGAGCGAAGTCGAGGAATCCCGATGCATTACCCCGGTGATAGCGCCGCGAGATCCCTTCGACTCCGCTGCGCTTCGCTCAGGATGATCGCTTTGTCGCTGCAATTTTCTCAAGCCTGCAACGAGGCCAAGCTAATCCCAGAACGAATAAAAGTTGAACCAGTTGTAAGGCGCCAGACGCGCGTAATGCTCCAGGCGCGCGAGGTAGCGTTGTGTCCACGACTGCGTCTCCTCCGCGCGATGCTCCCGATTCAACACGACTTCATCAGCGAAATGTTCGAAATAAATGTCGTAGCGATTCCCGCCGCGATAGAGGCCGAAGAATAAGATGACGGGACAATGCATTACAGCAGCCAGTAAAATCGGACCGGCTGGCAAGGTGGCAGGTGCCCCAAGGAATTCGCAGCGCGTTGTCTTGTCGGCACCAAACACGCGATCGCCTAACATCCCGACGAAGTAACCCGCATCCAAGCTTTCCCTGGCTCTGATCAACGTATCAGGCCGGTCAGGTGCGATCACTGTGTCGGCAATCACAGGATTTAGTCCGTCGAAAAACCGGCTGATGTTTTGATTGTGTGCGGTGTCCATTAGCACCTTGAGCGAAAAGCCTCGCTGCATAACTCCGAGCGCCCGTAACACCTCGAAACTGCCGAGGTGAGAGCCTAACAAGATGCAGCCTTTGCCGCTTTCATTTTGGCGCTGCAACAGTTCTTTCCCGTGAATTGTGACCGAGAACCGGTCGAACTCGCCGCGCAACAAATAAACGCGATCCAGAATCGTTGCGCCAAAATAATGAAAATGGCGCAACACGTGCCACCAGTGGACTGAACTGCCTCGGGCGCGTTTCAGGAATTCGTAAGATGCCCTACGCGCGGTGTGTGCCGTGATCAGGAAGTAAACGGTGATCGGAAATAACAACAGTCTCGCTAGCGATCGACCTAGCCGCTTCGCAATCCAGGCGATCAATCCTAGTGAAGTGGGTGTGCCGCGCTCCGGCTCGCTCACCCAGCGATCTGCTTCCGAACGCTTGGGGCTGACAATTTCCGAAATCATTTTGCGATTTCCGTGTTTTGTCCGCAAATGGCGCCGGTGAAGAAATGCGGATAGACCTCGCGGATTCGCTCGACATCGGGCGCAATCTCCGTACGCGGAAAGCCGGCTCGAGAAAAAGCGTGACGCCACTGTTCGGCAGTCAGAAAGCCTGGGTTTGGACGAATTTCTGGATCTGTTTCCACATTAGTAAAGCTGTCCAGAATTTGAAACATGAGTTCAGGATACATCGGCTGGTTATCGTAAGGTCGCACGCATTCCCCGATGACGAGCCTACCGCCCGCAGCAAGCGCCAGGCGCGCTTCGTTCAAGCTGAACAAGAGATTCTTCGAGATGTGCATGACGTTAACAGCGTAGACGAGATCGAATTCTCCCGGGGCGATCCCTTGCTCGCTCCACGGTAAATCGAGATCGACGGTCGCCCATTCAAGCGGGAGTGTCGGGTATTGAGCCGCCAACTTGCGTTGGTTACAGCGACGGAAATACGCGTTTGGTTCGGTGATCACATAGCGTTTAAGTCGCGGCAAAAGGTCGCGTTCATCCAGTAGCCTCACCAAAATTTCCGTGGCGCTCCCAGTGCCCGCGCCGATTTCAAGAACTCGTACCTTCGGCTGGGAGTAAAGACGATCCGCCGCCGCGGTAGCGCCTACCCAGTTGTTTACGGCGTAAGTCAGGTTGTCATTGTTAAAATAATTGAGCCACAGCGGGACGCCTTGAGGTCCGAGCACATTTTGATCACCGCTTTTTTCGCCCGTCGCAACGGTGCGGTAAAGACTTGCAGCATGATCTAACAAATCCAGAGTCGCCGCGTTCCCGGGGTCAATGTTGAGCGCGAGAGCACGCAAGCCTTTAAGATCGGGTTGCCATGGCGCGTTGCGCAAGCGATAGGAGCGGACTCCGCTGTCACTCTGCGCATCGACGCAGCCGGTTTCTACGAGGCGCGTTAGGATCCAATTTAGGGCAAACCTAAAGCGCGGCTGAAAACCGAGAACCCTGCAAAGCTCATCAGCTGATCGCCACGCGCCCAGCTGATCTGCCAAATTCAATTGGCCTAACAAATCAACAGCCAGTTCGATGCTGTAGCGTTCCATCAGCTCGATGCTCTGATACAAGCGCTCGCTGAATATCGCCGGCGGAAATTCTTTGAGACACTCGGCGAGGCGCGGATCGCTCAGGCCGGTTTCAAATTTTGGAGCGTCAAGCAATGGCCCGTTCATCGATTCATTCTGCTCCCCAGGCGACTTCAAGTTGACCTTCGACTATTACGCGGCCTTCCGCGCGACAGCAAAAATTGACCTCCGCACCGTGCTCATTTCGCAGGGAGAGAGAAATCGTGAATGCCTGTTCCGGCTTAAGTGGCGCAAGGAACTTCACGATTCGTATGCCGCTGAGTTGAGAATTCTGCCGCCATTCAGCCAGCGTTGCTATGACTTCATCGAGGATTACAACCCCCGGCACCAGAGGCGCATCCGGAAAATGCCCGGGCAAACTTGGATGATTCGCGCGGATTATACGGATAGCTTCAAAAGTCATCCGCGAATTGTGTCTTGCATCAGATCAGGCGACCGAAGGCGCTGCTTGCTTCTGCTGCGCAGCGCTTGAGTGAGCTAACCCAAATCGCTGGCAATATGTCTGGAACATGTCGAACACTTCTTCGGCGGAGGAACCAAACTGCGATAGATCGTATCGGTGATTGGCAGATTGTCTCTTAGCCTGGCCGGCAACTAGCGCGCGCATGCGTCGCTCTGCTTCCCGAGACAATGACCAGCCGAAATATTCGTAAATCCGCCGAACTGCCCGAATCGGTTCGCGGCGAATTTCGTCATATTGAACGTCGCAGATGCGGTTGTTTGCCAGACGATCGCGTTCAGGCAAAAACTTCTTCATCGTTTCGGACCAGTAGTGGATTGCCTCGCGAGACACTGTAACCGAATCAACGGCATCACTGAATGCGCTGCGAAGGATTGTCACCAGACTCGAGACAGAGGCCATCGAATCGACGGGCGTCCGGTGGGTCTGCACGAACAGCGCATCGGGATAAACGGACAGCAACGCCGGCATGGCAAACATGTGCGTAGGCGCTTTAAGAATCCAGCGGTGAGCGGCTTGCCGAAACTGCAATTGTTGAAGGAAACGACGGTGATATTCGTATGCCGGCCGCAAATCCTGCTGAAAAAACCAGGCGCGGTACGACGGCACATAATACATCGCATCGAACTGATCGCTGAGAAATGTCGGAGTCATCAAACTTACGCACTCCTGCGGAACTTCTGCGCCGATCGCATGCACGTATCGGAACGTAGGTACCAGCCAGTTAAAGAAGTTACAGCTTTGCGTGGCTCGCTGGATCCGGCGTTTCTCATTTGCGCGTGTAGGTGGAGACGGCGATCTCACCTCCCACATCAATGGACATCGATGCTCTGGGTCCGCGGAGAGCAGGCGATGCAACAGGCTGGTGCCGCTGCGAGGCAGCCCCACGATAAAAATTGGTTCACGAATTTCCTGGCGTGAGATGTCTGGATACAATTGCCGGTCCCGTTCCATTTTCAGACGCGCGCACAAAGTCTCCAGAACATCGGTCTTCAACGCTATTTTTCCGATCAGGTTGAGCCGTGCCTCGTCCTGACATGATTCAAGCAACCGCGATATCCCTTCAAAAAATTCGCCGCCGCCGAAATCATCGAGGTGACAACGTCGTTTTGCAGTTTCGATCAAGTCCGTCGCCACCAGTCGCGTCGATGGAATTCGGCTTTTTTCCAGCAGCGCTCCGAATCCATTGAAAAGCCGTACAGGCAGTTGCGGACGAATTTGTTGAACGGTCGTGGCAGAATCGTGCATTACGGTTAAGGCATCCAATAAATCGCAACCGGGCAGTTAGATAGGGCTATGGAAACGACCGACGCGGGCAAGTCAAGCCACCAGTATTTTTGGCGTCGAGGGGACGATCCCAAACTTGCACGGGATGTCGCCCCCAGAAATTCAAATCACCACGAGGATGGGCGCTGAAATATCGTTCTGGAGCGGTGCCCAAAGTTTTGAGATGAACGCCGGGGATCTTTGACATATTTGGCGAGTCAAACAGCGATTGCCGAAGAGCATTTTGTTGCGCATATGGTGTAATCGTTTCATCGTGTTCGCATGCAATCGGAAAAAGCTACGTTCGGTGCGGGTTGTTTCTGGGGAGTGGAAGAGACTTTTCGCAACTTAAGAGGTGTTTTGTCGACCAGTGTTGGATATGCCGGGGGAACACAGGAGAATCCGACTTATCAGGATGTGTGTACCGACAAAACCGGACACGCCGAAGTCGTGGAAATGGAGTTCGACCCGTCACAGGTCAGCTATGACGAACTTCTGGATGTTTTCTGGTCGAACCATAACCCCACTACACTGAACCGACAGGGCCCCGATGTTGGTGCCCAGTATCGATCGGTGATTTTTTATCATTCCCCTGAGCAACAAGCCACCGCCAATGCTTCGAAAGAAAAACTGGAGAAAAGCGGCCGATTCAATCGCCCAATTGTGACACAGATCGAACCCGCTCCAACATTCTGGCGCGCTGAAGACTATCATCAGCATTACCTCCAGAAACGCGGCCAGGCGCATTGCGCGGTTTGATCCTCGCGGTTTTAGAGTCGGCATAATTCCGCCTTTCCATTTCCAGATGCTTAGCGCCAAAGGCGCACCAGTCATATCGAGCCTGGGGCAGCCCGCCAGGATTCGTGAAATCCCGAAATCGTCAGCGCTGAAAGCGCGATTCACTTTCGAGGCCGGTTCGAAAGCGAATGACGAGTGAACTATCTGGTTATTCCTGGCGCAGGCGCAATTAACCTACGTATCTTATTTGTGGATGAACGCTGGACCTCACGTCATTCGCACGAAAAATTTCGTCGCTGATGCTGCCCGCCTGATTCTGGAACAGGCGCGCGAAGCTATGGCCGAGCACAACGAATTTCGAATTGCGCTCTCAGGCGGAAACACCCCAGCGCCGGTTTACGCCCGGCTTGCAGCAGAGGCGCATGATCTTCCGTGGAAGTCCGTTCGCTTCACGTTCGGAGACGAGCGTTGCGTACCGCCGGATGATCCGAAAAGTAATTTCCGGATGGCGCGCGAAAATCTTTTTGTGCCTGCTGCCGTTCCTGAAAAATCAATCATGCGTCTGCGTGGCGAAATCGATCCGCAAATCGCAGCGCAGGAGTACGAAGACCAACTGAACGCCATCGCCACTGAGCGCGGTGAACGAATTTATCAACACGATTTGATTCTCCTCGGCCTCGGCGACGACGGCCATACGGCGTCACTCTTTCCCCAGACCGCGGCCTTGGACGAGACGACGCGACGCGTCGTCGCAAATTTCATTCCCAAGTTGAATGCGTGGCGCTTGACGTTCACATTTCCACTCATCAATCATGCCCGACGCATTTTGTTTCTCGTCGGCGCATCGAAAAATCCCCAACTCATTGAGCGTGTGCTGGCAGGCGACCGGCAATTTCCTGCCGCGCGGGTGGATCCTTCGGCAGGAGAAGTGACATGGATGATTGGGGAGTAATGCAGGCAGGGAGTGACGGCTTCTCAGCCGTCATCTATCCTGTGAGGCAAGGTCTCGACTTGTTCGGCGAAACTCTAGGATTGCCTCATCTCGGAACACGACGGCTAGGAAGCCGTCGCTCCTTGTAACATGACGCGTACGATCATCGTTACAGGTTCTGCGGGATTGATTGGCTCGGAAACCGTGCGGCGTTTCGCGAGAGATGGCGCGCACGTCCTTGGGATCGATAACGACATGCGCGCAAAGTTTTTTGGGGCCGAGGCTTCCACGAAAAAAACGCGCGACGATTTAGTCGCAAGCATTCGCGATTACGAACATCGCGACATGGATATCCGCGACGCGGCTGCAGTAATGGATTTGTTCAAAGAGCATCGCGGCAGAATTGAAGCCATCGTGCATACCGCATCGCAACCCTCACACGACTGGGCTGCGCGAGATCCGCAGACTGATTTTACCGTGAACGCCAACGGTACGCTGAATTTGCTCGAAGCTGCGCGAATGTTTTCTCCCGAGGCGCCGTTCATTTTCACGTCGACGAACAAAGTCTACGGCGATACGCCAAACGGTTTGCCGCTGCGCGAACTCGAGAAACGCTGGGAAATAGAGCCCGGCCATGAATACGAGGCTGGTATTTCAGAAACGATGAGTATCGATTACACCAAGCATTCGCTTTTCGGCGCGTCGAAAGTCGCAGCGGATGTTCTCGTCCAGGAATATGGAAGATATTTCGGAATGCCGACGGTCTCGTTCCGTGGCGGCTGTCTCACCGGACCGGCGCACGCCGGAACCGAGCTGCATGGTTTTCTCTCTTACTTGATGATCTGCGCCGTGAGCGGCCGACCGTACCGAGTTTTCGGTTACAAAGGAAAACAGGTGCGCGACAATATTCACAGCTTCGATTTGGTCGAAGCGTTTGCGCAATTCATCCGCGGCCCGCGCGCCGGCGAGGTCTACAACATTGGTGGCAGCCGCCACAGCAACTGTTCAATGCTCGAAGCCATCGAACTGTGCGAGCAGATCAGCGGCAAAAAATTAAACTGGAACTACGAGGAAACCAATCGCGTCGGCGACCACATCTGGTGG
Organism: Candidatus Udaeobacter sp.; assembly: GCA_036002955.1. Classification (GTDB taxonomy): domain Bacteria; phylum Verrucomicrobiota; class Verrucomicrobiia; order Chthoniobacterales; family UBA10450; genus Udaeobacter. Next base: position 20,256 of record DASYSX010000107.1, read on the forward strand.
ATCAGCGATGTGCGAAAGTTTCAGGCGCATTATCCAGCGTGGAAATTTCGCTACGGGATCCACGAAATTCTTGAAGAAATTCATCTCGCATTTGCGACGTTACAGTGACAGAGACGGGTTGAACAAAGCGGTGGGAGGACTCAGCGTGCGCACTCTGGGAGGATAAGCTTCGAGCTTATCTCGGCTGGCAGGCTGCCACGCCTGCCGAGTCCGGCAAGCTGCCGGACTTCCAATGGCGAGCGCTTTGACGTGTTAAGGCTTTAACGTTTTAGCGATCTAATACTCCTCGCCTTCGTCCTCTTTCGGCGGCACAACGCGATCCTCGATGCCGTAGGCATGAAGCATCGCCGCGGCGAGATAGAAAAAGAAAAGGCCGAGTCCCCACCCGGCAGAGGCGAACGCCGCAAGGAAAACAAAAAGGCCCACCGGAATTGCGCCAAGCATCCACAGAAGACCAGCGAGAATATGTCCCTTATAGATGTGTCCTAAACCCGGAACGATGCTGAACATCACCGCCACCAAGTCGCTTGCTTTACCTTCGGCAGTTTCGGTTGCGCCGCGCACCCAATCGCAGCGGTCGCACCGTTCCGCGTCTTTCGGCAGAAGATGCCCGCAATACGGGCACGGCATTTTATCGCCGGCGATTGGTTCAGGCCGGACGGCTGGCGCATCTGTGTACTCCACCTTCATACTTACCGAAAGTCACAAGCCGCATTGAATTCGTCAAGCAAACAGAATTCAGAGCAGCGTCAAAGATTGCCACTACGGCAGGACACGACGCATTATATGGACATCTGTGTCAGACGTTTGAACGCCGGTCGAGTAAGGACGCGGATGCGCTCATAGGATTTGGACGGGGGACCCAGGTCCATCCGAATTCGTTAGGCGAAAAATTCTCGGAAAGAAAAGCGGCGACGGATTACCCGTCGCCGCCTTCGAATTTAAGATTGATGCGATCGTTACGGCTTATTCACCACCACTCGGCGGGTAGGCTTTCGTAATTCCAACTGGGCGCTCACCTTTTCAATTTGCGCGGACTGCTCTTTTACTGTTGCCGCGAGACGCGCAACCGTCGCTTCCAATTCCGCGATCCTCTTTTGCTGTTTTTGGAATTCATTGAGCGTCGCTTGATGTTGGGTACCCTGCGGACCGCGTGTTCTCAGCTTTTGCCCGCTTGCATTGACAAGGCTGGTGCCCAAGTGGCCATCGTTATCGACGTACACGGGAAGGGCGGTGCCAGTGTTAACCTCCGACCCGTAAATGCCTCCGATGAACGTGAGTTCGTACGGCGTTCCGCTGGCGGCTATTCCGCCGATGGAAATCACATTGGTATCACCGGGAAAACCGGGATCGCCGATGTAAATATTGTTGCTGACGATACCTGGATCGGTACCCGCTCCAGCGCCCACCGCAGTAAGGTAATCACCAGTGCTATTTTGAAGCGCCCCGCCGCCTACTGCCGTGTTATTGCTTCCATTAGTGTTGGTTTGCAGCGCGAACGAGCCCATAGCGGTATTGTTGGTACCGTTGTCATTATTGACGAGAGCGGCTGTTCCGAGGGCGCTGTTTCCTGTGCCCGCAGTGTTGAGTAATAGAGCTGCGGCACCCACCGCAGTATTGGAATCTGAATTATTGAGTACCAGCGTTCCGGCGCCAACGCCGGTGTTGAAACTACCAGTGCTAGTTCCAAACAATGCATACCAACCAAGTCCTGTATTTGCAGATCCGTTGGTGAGATGACTTAGCGCGTTGCATCCTTCCGCCGTCGTGAAACCGGGATAGCAACCGTCTGGCGTCGGACTGACTGCTTGCGTTTTGGGCAACAATCCAAAGCAGCCAACCGCCAAAATTATTGATGTGAGGGTGATGTATTGATTTTTGATACGAATGTTTCCTTTCATGGTGGCGTGGACGCTAGTGATTTTTAGTGGCATTGGCGAGGAAAAATGCGGGTGTCTCACTTAGAGCAGCGCGAAAACCGCGCTGTGGTTATCTCTTTTCGATTTGCGTCGTAGGCGTTATCCGTGGCGGGTGCGCATTTTTCTTTGGCTTGTATTCTCTGCGCAAGCATTTGGTGCGGGACTCGATCAATACGCCCAACTTGTAGTGAACGATTCGGGTGCGATGCCGCGCAACGGTGTCCGCGTGACTTACCTCGGCACGAACGGTTACCAATTCGAATTCAAAGGACACGCCCTGCTGGTCGATCCTTATTTGTCGCGCGTAGACCTTTTGAGCGCAGCACTCAATTCGCGCATTCAGCCAAACGCGTCCCGAATCAATGATGGATTGCGTCATCTGGCGCCAAAAGCAGACGCGATTCTGGTAACCCACGGACATTTCGATCACCTGCTAGATGTTCCGGTTGTGATGGCAAAGACACGGGCGCGTCTGGTTGCGTCGGCATCCAGTGTCGAACTTGCCAAACGCGCCGGCGCTTCATCCGGCGAGGCAGTGAAACCCGGCGATGTGCGACAAATCGGTCCATGGAAAATTCGCGTATTATCCGCGACGCACGATCGGTTGTTAGGCAAAGTGCCCTTTGATCGGCCACCTTCGCATGCAGGCGTGTCGGGCGACGCATCGGTTAAGGCGGGACCGCCGCAGCGCGCGGCCGACTGGATCTGCGGGGAACCGCTTGCTTTTTTAATAGAGGTGAACGGCCAGCGCATTTACATCGACTCCGGCGGAACCCCGAAGCAATTGCCGCCTAACGATCATGTAGACCTTGCGATCCTCGGTATGGCATTGCCCGATTCGCGCGCGCGATTGCATGGCGCCCTCGAGTGCCTTCATCCGCGATACATTCTGCCGAGCCACCAGGATAATTTCTTCCGGCCGTTGAGCGCCGGATTTCAATTCGGGTCACTGACCGATTTTCCTTTTGTTGAACGCGAGTGTGCGCGGCAGAATCGCAGTCGCTTAATCCTGCTGGATTATTTTCGCCCATGGACGCTGCCGAAGCCAGCAGGCTTCAAATACAAAGCACCAAATCCCAAAAGGGATTGACCACGGATTACTCGGATTCAACGGATGAAAAGCAAGATTCCTTCGTCATCCGTGCCATCCGAGGTCTCAGAACTCTTTGTTGAAACGTTGCGGTTTGCCTGGGAATTGGCACTTGGGATTTAAGACTTCGCGCGAGAAAGTGAACGAGAACAAATCACACCAATCTTGTGACGACCGAAGTTGAACGAAACGCACGTCGCGCGCGTTACGGTCTTTTGCTCACCGCCCTGGCGCCGCTGATCCCGCAAATTCTCGGGAGCGCGTT
>DASYSX010000108.1:0-2523 GCA_036002955.1 Candidatus Udaeobacter sp.
CTTTCACCGAAAATGTACTTGGGCGAGTTCCACCGCCCATACTTGCTGAGATACGCCACGATGAATTCCGCGAACGCGTGCGCATCCGCGTCCACGCCGTAAAATTCTTTTTCTTTGTTTTTACCAGCGATGCGGCTGAAGCCGGTGCCAGGAGCGTCTATGAATACCAGATCACTCGCGTCCAGCAGGCTGTAGTCGTTGTTAACAATCTGATAGGGCGCAGCGGCGGTATGCGTGTCGTCGGCTGTGATTACCCGCTTAGGCCCAAAGGCGCCCATATGCAGCCAGACTGTCGAAGAGCCAGGTCCGCCGTTGAAGAGGAACGTGACCGGACGCTTGTCCGGCTCCACGTTCTTTTTGTTATAGGTGACGTAGAACATCGAAGCTTCGGCCGTCGGGTTCTTATGGTCGTTAGGCTCCTGTTCGCTGTCCTCGCTTTCTTCGCTCTTCTTGCTTTGCTTATCCCCAGCCAGGGCTGCATCGTCCCAGCCTTTAGGATGTACGACAATCGTGCCGGCCACCGCCTGATATTCGATCGGGCTGCCTGCGAGAGTCACGGTGCCCGTGCTGGTGATGGATTCGGGCTTAAAGTGGGGCGTTGCGGTGGGCTTGGGCGTATCCTTCGACTCAGCTTCGGAACCCTTGTCGGAAGCCGCTTCGACTTGAACGGCGACTGCAGTTCCAAGGAGGAGGCTGAACGCGAGGCGAAGCAAGGATTTGCAGAGAGCAATTTGCATTCGAAATGCTGCGCGATTGTTTGAAGCAGGTCAACGAAGTTTCGGGTCGCGCGCGTTATAACCAGCATCCAAGCACTGAAGATGACGGCCCGCAGGGCCGTGGCTACAAGCCCGGGAGTGAACCGAGAGAGCATTAGGCGGGTCGCCGAACATGACACGCGGGCCGCGTATGCTCCCCAGATAAATCACCAACGTGAGTGAACGCTTTCTACGTGTACAATCGTTACGTGCGCGAAAGAGCAGTCATTGGGTCGAGTTTCGCGGCGCGGCGCGCGGGCAAATAGCAGGCCAGAAACGCGACGACGATAAGCAGAAATGAAATGGCGAGATACGTCGTCGGATCGTCTGGCCGCACATTAAAAAGCAAACTTGCCATGACGCGTGTGAGACTGAACGCACCGGCCAGTCCGGCGACCACACCAATCGCGGCCAGCATCATTCCCTGCCTGACGACTAGTCCGAGCACATCACTTCTCTGCGCACCAAGCGCCATGCGGATGCCGATTTCCTGCGTGCGTTGCGTGACCGTGTAAGCCATGACGCCGTAAATGCCGATCGCGGCAAGGAGCAGCGCGGCGATCCCGAAGACGGCAAAGAGCTGCATCGAAACACGCCGCGTGCCTAACGAGTTCATGATCACATCGTCCATGGTGCGGACGTTGTAGATGGGCTGATCCTTGTCGAGCGCCTGCACTTCATGTCGCAAGGTGGTAGCAAAGACAGCCGGATCGCCGGCGGTTCGAATCACCAGTCCCATGAAATTCTCCCGAGCCTGGGCGTTCGGCACGTAGATTTGCGCGCCCCCCTCTCCAGTCAGAGAACCGGTCTTCGTGTCGCCAACGACCCCGACGATTTCGCGCATGAATTTCTCGTCGTGCCAGATGGAAAGGCGTTTGCCGATCGCCTCCGCGGGCGAACCGAAGTGACGCTTCGCAATGGTTTCGTTGATGATTACCACCTTCGGTGCGTCAGCATTGTCGCGAAGTTCAAAGGTGCGTCCGGAGAGCAACGGAATTTGCAGGGCGCGAAAATAATCGCCTGTGATGCTGGAGAACATCGCGTCCCTGTTTTCGTCGACCGTGAGCGGCCGGCCTTCCGGAATAAATCCGCGTCCAATCGCGTAACCACTCGCGTTGAGCGGGAGATTCATGCTGCCTCCGGCCGCTTGCACGCCGGGCGCCGCTTCAAGCCGCTCTTTCAGTTGGCTGAAAAATTCCTCAAACTGCTCATACTGATATTTCGGGTAGGGCAACGCCAGGTTGGCGATGAGGACATTGTGGGCATTGAAGCCCGGCCGTATTTCCTGAAGACGGAGGAAGCTCTTGATGAGCAATCCAGCGCCGACCAGTAGCATGAGCGAGAGAGCGACTTCGCCGATCAACAGCAGGCTGCGCGCGCTTGTCCGGCGATGGCCTTCGCCGCTGCGTCCGCCTTCTTTCAACGCACTGGTGACGTCGAGCTTCGAGGCTTGAAGCGCGGGAACGATGCCGAAGAGAATGCCGGTAAGCGCCGAGATGCCGAGAGCGAATGCCAAAACGCGATAATCGATCCCGATGTGCTCGAGCCGCGGCGCGCCCTCGGGCAACATCGACATCAGCACGTCGGTTAACCAAATGCTGAGAATGAGTCCCGCAATCCCGCCGATCGCCGAGAGCAAAACACTTTCGGTCAGCATCTGACGCAGGACACGAGTGCGGCTCGCACCCATCGCTGCCCGGATGGCAATTTCCTTTTGCCGCGCGGCACTCCGCGCGAGGAGAAGGTTCGCTACGTTCGCGCAGGCGAT
>DASYSX010000109.1:0-27295 GCA_036002955.1 Candidatus Udaeobacter sp.
TACGTCGTCACTGCTTGGCGCAGTCAACTTTATCACCACGATCATTCAATTGCGCGCCAAGGGACTGACCTGGATGCGGCTGCCATTTTTTGTGTGGGCGCAGTTTGTCACCGCGTTTTTGTTGCTGCTGGCATTCCCGCCGCTTGAGGCTGCCATCATCATGCAGTTAATGGATCGACTGGCGCATACCAGCTTTTTCCTCCCGGCCGGCATGATCGTGAATGGCGCCCCAATGTCTATCAGCGGCGGCGGCAGCCCGCTTCTATGGCAGCATTTGTTCTGGTTCCTTGGACACCCTGAAGTTTACGTGCTGATTTTGCCGGCGTTCGGAATTGTTGCCGAGATTTTGGCCAACAATTCGCGAAAACCTCTTTGGGGTTATAAATCGTTGGTCTTCTCCGTGCTCGTTATTGGCTTTCTATCATTCATCGTTTGGGCGCATCACATGTGGCTCACCGGCATGGGGTCGGCAGTCAGCGCATTTTTCCAGACGACTACGATCCTTATATCGGTTCCATCAGTGATCATCTTAAGCGCGTTCTTCATTTCACTTTGGGGTGGCTCGATTCGCTTCAACGTGCCGATGCTTTTTACTACGGCATTTCTGCCGATGTTTGGAATCGGCGGGCTTACCGGTATTCCGCTGGCGTTCAACTCAGCCGATCTTTATCTGCACGACACCTATTATGTCATCGCGCATTTCCATTACATCGTTGCGCCGGGCACAATCTTCGGACTGTTCGCCGGCGTTTACTTCTGGTTCCCGAAGGCGACCGGCCGAAAGATGAGCGAGTTCTGGGGGAAAGTGCATTTCTGGCCCACGCTGATCTGCATGAACGTGATCTTTCTTCCGATGTTCTTGCAGGGCATGGCCGGGATGCATCGGCGCTGGTATGACGGCGGTCAGGGATGGAATTTGGCGAACGAGCACACGATCTGGGGGTTGACTGGCTTTCAATGGAATCACCCCATCTCGTGGGCGGCGTGGATCATGGGTCTCGCCCAGATTCCGTTCATCATTAATTTCTTCTGGAGCATCAAGCATGGCGAAAAGGTGAATGACAATCCATGGGAAGCGACCACGCTCGAGTGGACTGCGCCTTCGCCGCCGCCGCATGGAAATTTTCTGACTACGCCGGTGGCCTATCGCGGCCCGTACGAATACAGCCTGCCTGGTCGCGAACGCGACTTCACCATGCAAAATGAGCCGGTGGAACCTGATGAGCGAACGCGTCGCAAACCCCCCGCAGACCTCGTCCACGCATGACGGTCCTCGATTATTGAGTCATGGAAATTCCGTACACAATCTCCAATCGGCCCGATACCGGCCTTTGGAACGCAAAGATCGGGATCTGGCTTTTCCTTGCCTCGGAAGTGATGCTCTTTGGCGGCCTTTTCTCCGCCTACATTTTTCTTCGAATTGACGCACCGCCGGGCATGTGGCCGCACGGTGTGCTCAATGTGCCAGTTGGCACATTTAATACCTGCGTTCTGATCTTGTCCTCGGTGACGGTGGTGTTGGCCTGGGCATCGCTAAAGATGAGAAGGTACAACGCTTACTGGTGGTACATGCTGGCGACGATTTTGTGCGGTATCATCTTTTTGGTAGTCAAACTTGCCTACGAATGGCCTCAGAAGTACGACCACTTCGGCGTGTATATCAAACCGGATGCGCTCGGGAAGTACGAACAGTATCTGGGAAATGCCTACGCCACAGAAAGAGAATTGTCCCCGCGGCTTGAAATTACCGGGCATTTGCACAATCCCGCGGCCCTGACCGATCCGAATATCAAAGAATACGAAGTTGCGCTCGATCCCCTCAATGCTGATCCCACCAATCCGTCGATGGATCGGCCGCATTTTTTCCCATTGTCGGTGACGCATAAGATTGCAACGATCGAAAAGGAAGACGTCGAGCGCGCAACGATGTTTTTGCCGACGCACAATGCATATTTTGCGAGCTATTTCACGATCACCGGGTTGCACGGACTTCACGTACTGGCGGGCGTGCTTGTCTTCATCTACATGTGGTTGCCAGTTAGTAAAAAGCTTTACCAGCGCAACCCGGAACATCTTGCCAATCGCGTCGAGGTATCGGGCCTTTTCTGGCACTTTGTCGATCTGATCTGGATATTCGTATTCCCGCTTTTTTATCTCCTCTAGAACCCACTGATAGTGTTGTCATGTTAAGCGAAGCGAAACATCGCAGTTTGTTATGTGGAATGCGGTGCCAGAAAATGATCAGAGATTCTTCCTCCGCGACTGCGGGATCGGAATGACATTACGCCATGAACAATCCGCCTGACGTTGCCCAAGATTCCAAAGAATACGAAGAATATGCGCATGGTGTGCAAAAGCACGTCAGAGGATATTTGATCGTTGGGGGGACCTTGCTCCTCTTCACTTTGATTACTGTCGCTCTCTCCTACGTCGATTTCGGAGCAATACTTTCCTCCCTGTTCCACACAAATTTAACGGCCACTCAGGGTCGCAAAGCCAACATCGCGGTAGCTGTGCTGGTAGCAACATTCAAAGCCTGCCTCGTGGCGGCGATATTTATGCATTTGGCCGCTGAAAAAAGGCTTATTTATCGGATCCTAATTTTCACCGGGTTTTTTGTGCTCGGCCTGTTCTGGCTTACCTTATTGGCGTGGTACGATTATCCAATTTTTAGGTAAATGTCGCTTAAAGCTTTCCATATTGTTTTCATCGTTTTCTCGACATTGCTTGCACTTGGGACGAGCGGGTGGTGCATCTGGGTCGATTCGGTCGCCGGCGGGCCGATTTATATCGCTGGCGCGATTGGATCGCTGGTAGTTGCGCTGGCCCTGATGTTTTACGGGTTTTGGTTCTGGCGGAAAATGAAGCGGCTACGCATTTTCACATGAAGCGAGTTGCGTGTTTACTGTTGGTATCCATTCTGTTTGCCGCACAGCAAGTCTTGGCGTGCCCATTTTGCTACGGTGCGAAGGATGGGAAATCGACCGAGCACATGGCTGTCGCGATTTGGTTTCTTTTTGGTGCTGTGATGTCGGTCATCGGCGGGATCGGCGCGTTTAGTTTTCATCTGTGGCGACATGGCCGGATGCCGGTCGAGCCGCATCAGGAGCTGACGGAGGAAGACCTGAGTAAGTATGAATAGCCTTGCGCTCATCAACGAGTTTCTGGGCCAGCCGCCCAACGCTTCCTCCCACGGCTATCAGATCGATCATATCCTTGAATTTTGTCATTGGTTCATGGCCGCGTTGTTCGTCGGGTGGTCGGCTTTTTTTATTTACGTGCTGGTTCGGTTTCGGAAGAGTCGCCACCCGGTAGCCGATCATGCGGGTGTGCGCAGCCATGTCTCGACGCACCTGGAATTTTCAGTTGTCATGATTGAAGCAGTGCTTTTGCTCGGATTCGCGATCCCATTGTGGGCAAAGCGAGTGAATGAATTTCCACCCGGGAAAGAGGCGCTGCTCGTTCACATGGTCGCGCAGCAGTTCAGCTTTAATTATCATCTACCGGGAGCTGATGGACAATTTGGCCGGCGGGACATTTATTTAGTCTCCAATTCAAACCCTCTGGGCATCGATCCAAACGATCCGGCTGGCAAAGACGATATCGTCACAACGGGCGAACTTCACGTTCCACTAGATCGACCAGTGATCGTAGAGCTTTCCTCCAAAGACGTCATTCACGACTTTTTTATACCGGATATGCGGATCGCGGGCGATGCTATTCCCGGCTCGCTAATTCCGATCTGGTTTACGCCTGTTAAGACAGGAACCTACGAAGTGGTTTGCGCTCAGTTGTGTGGGCTTGGGCATTACGGAATGAAAGGCACACTGGTGGTTGATACGCCGCAGGATTATCAGGCATGGCTGAAAGAACGCGCCGAGCTCGCCGGCACACAAACAACTCCGCCGGCGCCCGCGCAGCGTCCGCCCGGCGAACCGATTGGTGGAGCGCCGCCGGGCACAATTGTGCCGCCAGGCGCACCCAAACCTCCGAATGCTGACGCGCAAGGCGCCGGTGCTTCGCCGCACCCTGCGCAACAGCTACACAACGCGCCCGCATCTGCCGCTTCGCCAACTCCCGGTGGATAGTCTCTGTTTTCGGTAGCAGCGCTTCTATTTATCACGCACGGGGCCGTACCCGTGCATTTGCGAGCGTTCACATATCACTTTGTGATTGTCGTGGAGATCACAAGAGGAGTAGACCTGTGCCCATGAAAACAGTAATTCCGCAATTTCTCATCCTGGTCCTAGTTGTCTGGTTTGGATCACTGCAAAACACGCAGGCGGTCAATCCGCCTCCGGATGGAGGTTATCCCCTCGGCAATACCGCTGAAGGAGATGACGCCCTCTTCAGCCTCACGGCTAACGGTCAAGCCAACACGGCCGTTGGTTTTCATGCGCTCTTTTCCAACACGACCGGCGACGACAACACCGCCGTCGGTTTTGTTGCACTAATGTTCAACACAACCGGAACCAAAAACACGGCCCTCGGTTACCATTCGCTTTTTTCCAACCAAACCGGCCGAGCCAACACAGCCACCGGTTTTGAAGCGCTAAATGACAACACATCGGGAATCCAAAATACAGCCACCGGTGTTGGCGCGCTGGAGCGCAACGAAACCGGGGGCCAAAACACAGCCACCGGCTATAACGCACTCTCTGGCAACACAACCGGCAGTGACAACATCGCATTGGGGTTTGCCGCTGGCTCGCGTCTCAACACGGGAAGCCAGAATATTGATATTGGCAGTGCAGGTGTTGCTGGCGAGTCGGGGACCATTCGTATCGGCGACCTCTCTCAGCAAAGGACTTTCATCGCCGGCATTAGGGGAGTGGCAGTGAACGGTTCGCCAGTCGTGATCGATGGCGCGGGCCAACTCGGTGTGGCAGCATCTTCGCAGCGATTCAAAGATGACATCAGGCCGATGGAAAAAGCGAGCGAAGCAATTTTGGCCCTTAAGCCAGTCACCTTTCACTACAAAAAGAATATTGATCCCGATCGTACTGCGCAGTTCGGCCTCGTGGCCGAGGATGTGGAAAAAATTGATCCTGATCTGGTGGTGCACAATCAGGCAGGAAAGCCCTACAGTGTGCGTTACGATCAGGTGAACGCGATGTTGCTCAATGAGTTTCTTAAAGCACACAAGCGGCTGGAAGAACAAGATGCGACGATCGCGCGCCAGCAAAAGCAAATTGACGCGCTTGCTGCTGGTTTAAACAAGGTCAGCACACAAGTCGAATTGACTAAATCCGGACCGCAAACCGTTTTGAATAATCAGTAAGGCTTCCCCGGGGACGGCTCTGACAGTTTTTAGCAATCGCCTTTGTGATCCGCGGCGTCAGGATCATGTTGCCGAACGCACGGTGGAACTTCGCTGGCGGGATCAAACGCCTTTAACTGCCGGTTAAATTGAGCTATCTACCAAGGTCATAGCTTCCCTGCGTTCAGCGTCTGCTATTTGTCTCTTCTGTAGCTTCCGTCGTATGCTCACTCGTGCGCGCATCGCCAAAATCGCTCAATCAATTTGCTTGGCTTACGTGCATCGCCACACTCCTGCTGATTTGCAGTGGTGGCATGGTCACCAGCAAAAACGTTGGGCTCTCGGTGCCGGATTGGCCAACCACATTCGGCTACAACATGTTTTTGTTTCCTATTTCAAAATGGGTCGGCGGAATTTTGTTCGAGCATACGCATCGATTGATGGGTTCGCTGGTCGGAGTTCTCACCATCATCCTTGCCGTTTGGCTTTGGCTGCGCGAAGACCGGCGATGGGTCCGCCGCCTCGGCGTCATAGCGGTTGTAGGAGTTATTCTGCAAGGAATTCTGGGCGGTCTTCGAGTCACGATGATGAAAGATCAAATCGGCATCTTTCACGCATGTGTTGCACAAGCTTTCCTCGGGTTGCTTGTCTTCATCGCGCTGGTCACGACGAAATTCTGGGCGTCGCTCTCGAACCGGCATTTTGATTCACAAAAGTTTTCGCCAATTAAATTTCTTGCGATTGCAATCACGGTGGCGATTTACATGCAGCTCGCGCTCGGGGCAACGATGCGGCATCAACATCGCGATCTGGCGATTCTGGATTTTCCGACTGCAAACGGCGCGTGGATTCCGGATACGAGCGCGTCAGCTTTGGCAAAGATCAATGCGTGGCGCGATGCGCGTGCGTTGTCGGACGTGAGCGCATTTCAAATCTGGCTGCAAATGGTGCACCGGTTTCTCGCGTTAATCATCGCGGTTGCAATAGTCACGTTTTGCGCGCGCGTCTGGAGAGAGATGCGCGATTTCGCTGCGCTCGAACGATTATCACTTCTTTGGGTCGTTTTGATTTTCTGTCAGATTTCCCTCGGTGCCTGGGTGATCTGGAGCAATAAAGCCGCCGATGTCGCCACAGCGCATGTCGCCCTCGGCGCGGTGATGCTATCTTTTGGTGTGATCAATACCGCGCTTTGTTGGCGCATTTCTGGTAGGGACAGCGCGCTGCGCTGTCCGGACGCCGCAGCGCGGCGCCTCTATCACAGGGAACGAACCGCGTGAAAACGGCCGCCGTTCAAACTCCGAGCATTGCGGTTTCGCGTCACAACTTTGTGAGCGACCTCGCTGAGCTGGTTAAAGCGCGATTGACGCTGCTTGTGTTGCTAACGACCGCCGCGGGCTTTTATCTCGGAGCAGAATCGCCGATCAATTACAAGGCGTTGTTTCAAACCGTTTTCGGCACCGCCGCGGCGGCGGCGGGCGCAGCCGCTTTGAATCAATGGTGGGAACGCCGAGCGGACGCGCTCATGCACCGGACAAAGACGCGACCGCTTCCGGCGGGACGCATGGCGCCGTTTCAAGCGCTCGTGCTGGGTAGTGCGTTGTCTGTTTTCGGCGTCGTTTACCTGGCGATCTTTTGTAACGCACTCAGTGCACTGCTGACGGCAATCACCGTCGCGATTTACATTTTTGCGTACACACCGCTGAAGCGCACCAGCACGGCCAATACGGCTGTCGGCGCGATTCCGGGCGCAATCCCGCCGATGATCGGGTGGGCAGCTGCGCGCGGAGAAATAGATCCGGGGGCGTGGAGTCTCTTTGTCATTGTGTTTTTGTGGCAGATGCCGCACTTCTTCGCGATCGCGTGGATGTGCCGCGAAGATTATTTGCGCGCAGGGTTCCGCATGATTTCAAGCGACGATCCGACCGGCGCACGCAGCGCGAGTCAGAGCGTATTCTTCTGCATTCTGCTCCTGGTGCTTGCGGGTCTGCCCGCATTTGTTGGAATTGCCAGCTACGCCTATCAACCAATCGAGCTGGTGCTCGGTGGACTATTCATCGCGGTGGCGATGCGTTTTCTGCGGCTGCGAACGCGGAGTGCTGCGCGTCTACTGTTTTTTGCATCGATAGCGTATCTTCCGCTGTTACTTGCGGCTCTGGTTTTGACGAAATTATGAATTAAAGATGCACGAATTTTGCAGGGGGAAGCTGATAGCTTCCCCCGCAGGCGTTCAGGTTAGCTATCGTATGAATACCACTTTGGCGACAATAAATCAGACACCGACACGTAGCGGTCTCGCCTGGAAAGTGACGCTGATTTTAATCCCGATTATAACGCTAGGGATGCTGCTGTGGTTGCGAAATCTCGAAGTGTCAGCGCTGCGTCAGCGGACAGTATCTTCTTACGGCACTGTGCCGGCTTTTCAGCTTACGAATCAAAACGGACAGCCGTTTGGATCTGGACAGTTGGCCGGTAAAATTTGGATCGCGGATTTTGTTTACACCACGTGCCCGGGTCCATGCCCGATGATCAGTGGCCGGATGAGTGAACTCCAAAAGCCGCTGGAGAAAAGCGACGTGCATTTGGTTTCGTTTAGTGTCGATCCAAAGAAAGATACACCCGCGGTTTTGCGTGGTTACGCGGACAAATTACAAGCCGAGCCGGGACGCTGGGATTTTCTTACCGGACCAACGGCCGCGATTTACAAACTTTCTCATGACGGTTTCAAGCTTGCGGTATCAGACGGAAGCGATGCGCAGGGACTTCCTGTGCACAGCACGCGAATGATTCTGGTGGATCGACATGGTCAAATCCGCGGCTATTACGACGCCACGGAACCGGAAGCGATCACCAAACTACTTGCCGACACGAATCACTTGCTGCGCGAGCAGCCAAAATAAAAGGTGCAAGGAGTGACGGCTTCCCAGCCGTCATGCGTCTACCGACGGGTGCCAAGCCGTCGCTCCTTGATTGCGATTATTAACCCACTGGTTCCGGCCAGGCGTTTGGTCCTTCATCACAAACCGTCCGTAGATAATCGCGGTACTCGTTCTTAGGTAATCCGTCGATGATCTTTTCGAGATCGGATTGGGTAATGAAACCCATTCGCAACGCGATCTCCTCCAGGCATGCGATCTTCAAGCCTTGCCGATGCTCGATCGTGGCGATGTAATTGCCGGCCTCGAGTAGCGTCGTTGTGGTTCCGGTATCAAGCCAGGCCATGCCGCGGCTGAGCAGTTTCACGTGCAACTGGTTCTGCTTCAGATACAGCAAGTTCAAATCGGTAATTTCCAGTTCGTTGCGCGCTGATGGACGCAATGTCCGACAGAGATTAACAACTTGATCGTCGTAAACATAAAGGCCGGGCACGGCGAAATGGCTCTTGGGCTGTTTGGGTTTTTCTTCGAGGCTGATCGCTTTTCCTTCCGCATCGAACTCGACAACGCCATACCGCTCGGGGTCGCGAACTTGATAGCCAAAAATATACGCTCCATGCTCGATGGCGAGCGCGTCACGATAGAAGTCGAGTTTTCCGTAGAAAATGTTGTCGCCTAAAATCAGGGACGCTCCGGAGTCGCCAACAAATTTCGCCCCGATCAGGAATGCCTCCGCGATTCCTTTCGGCTTCGCCTGCTCGGCGTACTCGATGCGAATTCCGAGCTGTGTACCGGCGCCGAGATAATGTTGAAGCATCGGCAAATCTTTTGGTGTCGAAATGATCAGCACCTCTCGCAACCCGCCGAGCATCAGCGTCGCCAGCGGATAACAAATCATCGGCTTGTCATAAATCGGGAGCAGCTGTTTGCAGACAATCTTGGTCAACGGATAAAGACGCGTTCCCGCACCGCCCGCGAGCAGAATGGCTTTTTTCATTTTAGATTTTCGATGTTTGATTTTCGATTGCTGTCGCTCCAGCGCAAAAGCAGTTCCGCCCATTGCTGCCAAAAACGCGAGCCTGTCGTCAAATCGATATGAGTCTTTTGAGTGATTTGCCCCAGCGTTTTCCGCGGAGCAGAACGGAATGTTGTTTTGTCCAGGAAGAAAGCGTCACCGAATTGCTCGACTAATTTCCGGCTGCTCAAACGACCGCCCACACATTCCGACAACGCATTCTGGATCCACTCACGTGGCAACTGTGATCGTGGCTCAATCGTGGCGCTTAGTGTCACACCCAGGAGCTTCTTTAACATGATCGCGCATACCAGCGCCCGAGAACTCGTAGCATGAATGTGTGATACGTTTTTCTGTTGTATTAATTTTCGCAGCACGAGCGCAAACCGAGCCTGACGGAGAAAAATTGCGCCGGGAGCTCGGCTGCTCTGCTGTGCGCGATCTTCCTCCAACTGTTGCGCCATGGCTGAGTTTGTCCGCCATTCGGCTTCCAATACCATCGCATCGGGCAGAAATTCGAGTGTCGAAGCAACTCGCTCCATTGGTCCACCGAGTCTCGCACTGGAATTCAATTCGCAGACGAACGGGAGAATAGGCACATTACGACGTTTCATCTCCTCAATCTCGCGTGCCAAAAGCGGCAATTCTTCGTCAGGCCAGCGATCTATCACATATACGACTTTAGCCGCTTCGGCATGCGAAGCGCGATCGTGACTAGGTTTAATCCCAGCCATTGATGACGATCGAGAATCCTTTACGTCGTCCGTAGGGCGACGGCTACAACTTCGCTCGAGCATCTCGATTAACGGCGCGACGGTCTGTTCAATTTGGAAATGCTGCTCGATGCGGCGGCGCCCGGAATGTCCAAAGCGCAATCGCAATTCAGGATCGCACAGCAACTGTTCAAGCGCTTGAGCAAGCGCGGTGGAATCGCCGGGCGCAACTAACATTCCGGTCTGGCCGTCCACGATTAATTCTGGAATTCCGGCCAGACGAGTGGAAACGATCGGCAGCGCCGAAGCCATGGCTTCGAGAATCACAGTGGGAAAAACGTCAGTGGCTCCCTGTGCGTCGGTAGTTGAAGCTAGCGCGAAAATGTCAGCGGCCTGAAGTTTTTCCAGGACCGCGTCTTGTGACAGTGAACCGAGCAAATTTACTCGCGACGCGAGATCCAAGTGCTCGATCTTCGCCTGAAGCGTTTCGCGAAGCGGACCACTGCCAATGATGTCGCAGACAAAATCGATTTGGCGGCGGCCGAGTTCGGCGCAAGCGTCGATGAGATCAGCGAAACCTTTGAACGCAACGAGTCGGCCGATGCTCACGATGCGCGGCAGATGGTAGGTCGCGACCGCCGCGCTCGCCCTTTCTTCACCCAGCGCCGGAAAACGTTTGAGATCGATACCATTGTAAACCTTGTGAATTTTCGCCGCCGAATTTTGGCAACGCTGACGGAGCAGATCGCGGCTGTAATCGGTTTCCGCTGCGACAAATTCCGCTGCCGCGCAAATTTCGCGCAGCAAATCGTCGCTGCCGAGATCCTTCATAAAATCCTGCCCGTGCGCGGTGACGCTGAATGGAATGCCAGAAATTTCCTTTAGGAAAAGCGCAGTGTGCGCGGCGCGATTTGCGAAATGCACATGCACGTGATCGACGCCGCTGCGATCAAAGAGCTGGGCAAAGTACAAGGCATTTCGTGCTCGCAGTTCTGCCTTGGCCCGTGGCCCATACTTCGCGTCATGCTGCTCGACGAGATCACGCGGCCATTTGCCGGCAGATTTCGCATGGCGCTCGAGGGTTCTTAGAATCTCCTGCGGCGGCGCGTAGTGAACGGGCGCGCGTAACCGGGCAATGTATTCGTGGCGCAGGCTGGTGAGCGGCGGATAAACGGAGCCGATCACAAGCTCGATTCCGCGCCGTTCGAGAGCGAGCATTTCCGCATCGCAAAACGTTTGCGAGATTACCGGGTAACGAGAATACAGATAACCAATTCTCATTCCGAAAAGCGGATGTCCGAAACCGAATCGAACCCAGGCAATGCTGTAGGGCAAGCGCGCCGCTTGCCTGTTTCCTCATTGAATTCATATCGATACGGCCAATCTTCCCACCTCTTCACAAGTCCTGCGCGGACTGGATTTTCCTGAACATAAAGCCATTTGTCGTGCAGCGATTCTTCGGAGCGCAACAGCCGATCGAAACAACCAGGCTGCCATTGCCAGGAAACCTTTAGCTCTTCGCGCATCCACCGTTTCAAGGCACCGGAAAAATTTCCGAGTTTGGCCTCTCGCTCTTTCGTGGGCGCGACAATGACGTGAATATGGTCCGGCATAAGAATTGCCGCCAATACACGCCAATCCTTCAACTTTGATACAGCAACTGTGAACGCCTGAAATGCCTTTTTATTTGCAAGAACCGGTTCGCGATCAGCCACGCAGATAGTGATAAAATAAACTACTGATTGGTCCCAATGCAGCCAGATCGGAATGCGCGGAGGATGCCCCATTGAATTAATTCTTATGGCAGGCGGAGCGCCTGCCCTACAATCGCAATCTTGCGCTGGCTGCCGGGTCTTTCCGCGAGTCGCAGGCGAAGCGCCTGCTCTACAATCAAATTTGGCTACGAAAAGCGAACGTCTTTCCCCGGATCCATCTCGAAATCGAGTACCATTGAATCGTCAGTGTTCGGCTTGATCACTTCCTCCATGAACTTCACGTAGATCGAGTCTTCGCGAAAAATCGCGTATTTGTCCATTGATTCAAAATCCATGGCGATAAAGAATGGCCAATCCATTTCTGCCTCAATCCGCTTGCCGCATTTGATGCTGAGGGCCTCGGGAATTTTGAGGAGCTGCATCCGTGCATTCATCATCATCTCCTCCACACGCGCAGGGGTGACTTCCGGCTTCAATTTGTAGAGCGCGATATGGTGAACCATGAGGGTAAAGCTAATAGGCGTTTCCAACGCTGCGCGCAAGCGCAATCGGGTGCTCTTGGAGCGCGTTCGAGAAGCGGCCGTCTCTAGTCTGACCGGCAATTTTGCCATTCCAGGAATTTGTGGGTCCCGTCCGGGGCAAAATCCGTGACAAAATATTTAATAGGGGGTTACTGTAGCCGGCACGAACCATGATTTGACTCAATGGATGATGTCTCCCTGATCTCAGTGGTAATTCCGCTTTACAACGAAGGCTCGCACCTGAGGGAGCTTTTATCGGATCTGAAGAGCGCGTTGGAACAGGCCGGATGCCGTTTTGAAGTGGTTCTGGTCGACGATGGCTCGTCCGATGATACGTGGACAAAGATTAAGGATGAAGCGCGGATGTACCCTGATCTGCGCGCCATCCGACTGAGCAGAAATTTTGGAAAAGAGCTGGCGCTCTGCGCGGGTTTGGAACGTGCCCGGGGAAATGCCGTGATAGTGATGGACGGAGATGGGCAACATCCCCCTTCGCTTTTGTCGCTCATGATCGAGACGTGGAGAACTTCGGGAGCAGACATTATAGAAGCGGTTAAACGCAGGCGCGGGCGCGAATCGCTGACGAGTAAATTTGGCGCGCTGACGTTTTACGTAATTCTGAACAAGCTTTCCGGCTTTGATTTGAAAGGTGCTTCAGATTTTAAGCTCATAGACCGCAGGGTCCTCGATAGGTGGTTGACGATGCGTGAACGCAACGTGTTCTTCCGGGGAATGACTGCATGGATGGGGTTTAGGACCATCCAGGTTCCCTTTGAGGTAGGACCTCGTCGTGCAGGCAAATCTGGGTGGTCTTACCTTAGGCGCACGCAGCTTGCCTTGATTGGGATAACAACATTTTCGTCGTTCCCATTGCATCTCGTCACGTTTGCCGGAGTAATCTTTTTCTTCTTTGCGGTAGTTTTGGGGATTCAAACCTTGTACTTGAAAGTGACCGGACGTGCATTCACCGGTTTCGCGACGGTAATTCTGCTCGAGTTGATCATCGGCAGCCTCTTAATGATCAGTCTAGGCATCATCGGCGAATATCTGGCGCGGATTTATGAAGAAGTTAAAGGCCGACCTCGGTACATAATAGCTGAATCAATCGATCTAGCTGACGGTGCGCGGCCCGCGAACCATGGCTGAGAACAACGCAAGCTCGCGGGCTAACAATCCAGTGCACCCTTTGCGAAGGTGGCTCCCGACAGGCATCGTCTTCGCCGTCGTCCTCCTAGTTATGTTCTGGCGGCTTGGGAGCTATCCGCCCGAATTCAACGACATGGTTGATCACGGGATTCACATGGAAGTGAACAAGGTCTTTGACCACGCGGACATATCTAACAAAGTGAATTGGTACTGGAAAGACCTGCACTCGGATGGCGCTTATCAGTCGCCGCTCTATGGCATGGTCATAGAGCTTGGGCTACGGCTATTCGGGCTTACCTTGCTCGGCGTTCGTTTCTTTCCTGCCTTGATCGAATTTGCGGCTCTCATCCTTACGTTTTGCGCTTTCAGGAAATACTTTCCACAGTACCTTTTGCTCACTTTCATACTGCTGATGGCGCTGTCGCCATGGCATTTGCTGCTCGCGCGGTCCGGCGGAATTTGGGGGTTCAGCATTAGCCAGTACCTAATCGCGTTGTCAACCTTTGCCCTGCTTATTGACAGAAAACGCTCGGTGGGACTTGCAATATTGGCGGGAATGAGCGCAGCCACTATCCCCTATGGCTACTCAGTGATCCGATTGTTTCTGCCCTTTTTGATACTGTTGGCAATCGTCTGTTTCAAAAGAATTGAGAAATACAACCTTGTTGCCTATCTAGGCACGATTCTCGGCATCTGTGCGATTCAGATCGGCGATTTTCCTCACTCTCTCCAAATGTACTTTTATGCGAGAGGAGAAAACCTCATTTCGGTTGCCAGGAGACTTCCAAATGGCGGCTATGACTTTGCCTTCATCGCGCACAAACTGAATGAGAATTTCCACGTGCTGTGGAAGTTGGTAATGGGACTAAACGACAAAGCTTTCTGGAACGTCAACGTGGCAAGCGCTATCACGCCTATCGCCGGCGTAGTACTATATCCCAAGTTCCTTGTACCCTTGTTTATCCTCGGCGTGGTATATTCTCTGGTACACGCCTATAAGCAGAAGCGCTTCATTCTTGCGATGCCAGTAGTGTTGCTCTTCGTAGGTCTGGTGCCCAATATGATGTCGGGAATGGGTATTCCCAACCTAACGAGGAGCATCATGATGCTCGCACCGATATATTTTTTGATAACGTATGGAGCTTACAGTCTAGCCTGCTCAATCTATACCATAAGCAGTGACAGGCTTAGGCCTGCTTTCTCGGTACTGTTTGCAGTGTTCGTTGGCCTTGTATCTGTCTACCAGGTCAATAACTATTTCCATTACGCACGGGATACAATATATGGCGGGAAGAACAATGCTCCCATGGTGATGTATAATGAGTTTCTGAAGTCTTACATCGCCGATCATCCAAACAGTCGAATACTTTATCATGAGTTTGGTCCATTTAACGAGTGGAGCTACGTCGTGGTCCGCTGGCTTGGTGGCAAGCGCATCCAGACAATGAAAGACGAGGGAAAGTTAGTATTCTTGACAGATGACAACCGTGCCTCAATGGATAACCTGTTGAAGCAAAAATATTTCGACATCGTTGTATCGGCTTATCCTGACCAGCTAGAACACATGCTCCTGGATACAAAGACTATGCCAGCCAAGGTCTTCCCTCCCGGGTACAAGGTTTACTACGTCAAAAAATGATGGATTCGCAATCAGCTTCGGTTCCAAGTGAGTAATGCTGAATCTTCGTCTGGAGTTACGTCGTCACGGATTCGCCGCGGCGATTGTGAAGGCTGGTGTTATTATACTCCATTGCGCCGAGCTCAGTACGAAGTAGTGACTGAATCTCCAGCTGAAACACGGTATCCGCTCGCTTCGGAAATCGCGCTTCATACAGGTTCGGCAGTAAACGGCAAAAGATAGTCGCCGCATTTTGTTGCCGATTAAACGCGCTCAATCAGCTTTCCGCGAAGGAAAAAGCGGAGCCGGGCTTCGCTTAAAACTTCAGTGACGTTATTGATGAACGCTTAAGATTTCGCGCAGATGTAGGTTATATGGGAGAAAGGCGTGTTCTGGTGCATTACCTCCGTCTCTACTTCAACCGGAAATTTTCTTAAAAGCTCGGCCATACTTTCTGGAAAACGGTAATGGATCCCGTGGCCCGGATAAAGCATATGATCGGCTAGCCGAGTAAGAACAAATTTCCACCAAGGCTTGCGGTCTATCTCCGCGATGATCAACCTGCCGCCCGACTTGATCCGGTCCAAACAAGCACCCACCAATGGCTCCTGATCTTCCGAAGAAGCCAAGTGATGCAACACATGGATGAGCAAAATGCAGTCGGCGGGTGGGATGTCGGTTTTAGTGATATCGGCCACGCGGAATTCCACGTTAGGAATGCCTTTGTCCGCTTGCTTCACCTTGACCCCATCGACGTCCATCCCCAAAATCTTTCGTTTGGGAGAGAGCAAACCCAGTAAGTTAGCAAATATCCCATAACCGCATCCCAGATCGACGATAAATCCTTCTTCAGGAATGTGTTTATTCAACGCGTCGAATGGCGCGGTGATAAACAAACGGATTCGGGTGAAAAAACTGGACCATCCCTTACCGCCATACAACCTCATTATCTCTTTCTTCGCTTCTTGCATCAGGGCTCAGATTTTCGCATCAGCCCCCGCACCCAGAGCTCTACCAATCCCTTGAGGGTGAGGAAGGTATTGCACTATCGATCGGCGATCGTCTTCCAAATCACCGAAAGCTGCGTTACATTGATCCAAGATCGTCGACCGTCGCCACATTTTGTTCACGATTGAACGCGTTCAACCAGTTTTTTTTAAATCCCCAAAACAGCATCGTGATTTGCACAGCTGGGCAGTCGGTTGGACAAACTGCAGCACCACTGTAGCTGGCGGTGACGCAAAAATTTCGTCGAACGTGGTGCCGTGCTCGCGCGACTCAATCGCAGTCCTTCATCAGAACAGCACGAACAAGGCTCCTTCTGCGACCGTTGCCGCTGTGCCGCGCATGATCAGCGAGACACGGGCGGCGGTTTCACGAGATAAACCGGGCGTTGTTTCACCTCGTCATAAATGCGGCCGAGATATTCGCCGAGCACGCCGATCGCGATCAGTTGAACACCGCCGAGAAACAGCACAAGCGCGGCGAGCGTGGTGAAGCCTGTCGGCGCCGTCTCGATCCTGATGAGGCGTTTCACGACGTAGTAGAGACCAAGACAGAAGCCGACGAAGCCGACGAGAATTCCCGAGTAGGTCAGCAGCCGCAACGGCAACTGAGAGAAGCTGAACACGCCGTCGAGCGCGTAGCGCACGAGGCGGGGGAACGTCTGCTGCGGCTTGCCTGCGGCGCGCTCGTGGCGGTCGTACGGTACGTCAGCGGTCGGGAACCCAATCCATGCCCGAAGGCCGGGAAAGAAACGGTTGCGCTCGGGCAGTTGGTGAAACGCCTCGACGGCTGCGCGGCCGAGGACGCCAAAGGTGCCAGTTTTCGGCTCGATTGGGTAATCGGACAGCCGACCGAGAATCGCGTGAAACAAATCAAAGCCCGCGCGACGCAGCCCGGTGTCGGCGCGTGTGCGGCGCGTCGCGCGCACTACTTCGGCGCCGTCGCGCCACGCGGCGACGAGCGCGGGGATGACTTCGGGCGGGTCTTGCAGATCCGCGTCCATTGTCACGACGGCATCTGCGCTGCACGCGTGTGCGAGGCCGGCGGCGAGTGCCGCCTGGAAGCCGAAGTTGCGCGAGAGCTCGACGAGCTCGAAGCGAGCATCGCGCGCCGCCTGCGCACGGACGAGCGCGGCTGAATCATCGCGACTGCCATCATCGATGATGACGGCGCGCCAGGCGTAGTCGCCTTGCGCATCGAACAGCGCGGCGAGCCGCGCGAACAGTTTAGGCAGCACCGCGTGCTCGTTGAATACAGGAATGACAACGGCGATGAGTGGGGCGGGCATGGTTAATCAGCGCGGGCGGCACTCGCAGGGACGCGCGCGAGGGCCAGCATGAGTCTAACGAGCGCAGGAACAGCGGCACCAGCGTGTCGAAAAAGTTGAGCGCGATTTTCGCGAGCTGGTAGCCCTGCTGCACGTCGCGCCACATCGCGCTGGTGTCGGTGAGAGATAGCTGTGCTACCTAGTTTGGCGACAATCTCCGGATCAACGCCGAAACGGTGTTCCTCGATCTGAATGGACTTCATCACCGAAGCTTTGAATGCTTTGTAGTCCGTTTCCATAATGGGGATTAGTTCGGCAGTAACGGCCAAAGATACTCGCCCCATTTTAACAAATGAATGAAAAAAACGGTTGCTTCGCTCAGTCCGTCGCAGGCGGAAGATAACGTTATCGGCTACCCAGATCGATCCTTCATTGCAGATCGATCGTGCTCACATGATTCCTGCCCATGTCTAGCACGTACAGCTTTCGGTCTGTCAAGGCCATAGCCGATGGTCCTACAAGGCTGTCAGGTGGCTTTGGCGTCAAGCTGCCAATCCGGGTTCCATTCAAATCAAAAATAAACACGGTGCTTATATGCGCGCTCGAAGCGTACAGCAGCCTTCTCTGCGAATCGATGGCCAGGTCTTCAAAGCCAACCGGTTGTCCCCATTCGGGCACTGACCATTTCGTTACAAATTTGCCGTTGGCGTCGAAGACCTGTATCCGCTTGTTAATTGGATCGGCGATATAAACTTTATTGGTCGCCGCATCGACTGCGACGGAGGTTGGATCGTTAAATTCGCCGTCACCATTACCTTTACTGCCCCAAGTTGCCAGCACCCCTCCATCGGCACTAAATTTAGCGATTCGATTGTGACCCTGATCGACGACATAAATTGAATCATCGGGGCCAATAGCTATTCGACGTGGACCGTAGAAGCCGGGCTCCGGACCTTTCCATTCGGCAATAAAGGTTCCGTCGGGAGCCAGTTTCTGCACGCACTGGTTGGACGCATCGGCGACGTAAATATTGCTCATGCGATCAACTGCTATTCCATTCGGATTTCGCAATTGTCCCCGGCCTGTTCCTTTAGCTCCCAAGATGCCGAGAAACGTACCCGTAGCCGAAAACTTCTCGATCCGTCCGTTGTTAGTATCAGCAACGAGAACATTTCCAACTCGATCAACGGCAATTCCAGTAGGCGAATCAAATTGCCCCCTGCCAATTCCCTTTCCGCTGAGAAACGTGTTAGTTGGAGTTTGCGGCAGAGAACTAAACTCGGGAGTTGACGGGAATGCGCTCACACGCTGCTGAAACTGCGGAATATTCTCGCTAGGGATATTCAGTACGTAGAAGGTTCTAACTCTTTCTCCAAAGGAGAATGAAAGTGAATCCTCTGTTCCAAGATCCCGGAGCGATTGGAACACTCTTATTATCCTTTCCGTTTTTGGAGCTCGTTCCCAAATCAGCTTCAGATGCTTACTGGTGGGAACATAAGTTGAGACGGCCTTTTTGTTGGCATTCCACACATCCTGCTCGCTCATGACGAAGTAAAACGGGAACCCGCCACAAAAAGAGAGAATTTTGTCATCATCGTAATCATGCAAAAACAGATGAATGATCGAGTAAGCATCATCCTGGCAGACGAACGTGTCATATGACGCATCCGGAATTCCTTCAACACGGTTGAACTCGTTGCGCTCCAGATGAGGAGGAGCAGGATGTTCCTGTCCGGCAACAACATGTCTTAAGTAACGCGAGACAGCGACCTCATGCTGCGCGTAGTAGCGAATCGAAAACGGACTTTTGGTCTTACTGTAGATGTATTGAATGGATGGAACCAAGCCGTCCAGCAGTATGAGCGCCGCCACGCCGCCGACAACAACCTGCACGCCGGGCCACGATCGCAGCCTTAGCACCCACGCAACTGTGAAGCTGATCAGGATCGTCCAAAATGGGATTGGCAGAAGCAGCCGATTCTCGATAGCCTTTGCGATGAAGGCTCCCACAACCGGAATTGTCGCCAGGAGCACAATTTCAAAACGCTTCTCCCAGACTGCGAGCGCGACTCCCGGAACCAGCAACCAATAATATGGCAGAGGTATAGGTAGAGTATCTGGAATAAAGAAGCGCACAGCTGGGATACTAAAGAAGCAACTCCAAAGCTGGTCCGTATAAGGCCTGATTCCGACTGGAAATGGGGCTGACTGCACCGCATTCCAGAAATCGTGAAGAAAGGCAGATTCATAAAGAGTGTAGGCTTGGCGATTGAATGCGATGTACAGCAGGATCGGCGTGGCAGCGGCCATAAAGCCATAAACAACCAAGGCAACGGACCACCACGTAGCCTTTTGCTTTAAGCTCCTCCAATACGACAACCCGTACGCCGGTGCAGCAATCGTAAGCCCCAGGAGATATTGTTTGCCCGATATGGAGCTGGCCAGGCACAGGCCCGCAGCGATGCCGCCCAGCGAGACGCAAAACCGCGAGCCGTTCCTAAACCCTACGTGCAGAAAGTAGAGAGAGACAACAGCTAAAGCGACCGCCATGGGATAGCGGTACCCGGCAAACGTGTAAATGAACGCAAACGGCAGAAAATTAAAAACAAGCGCCGTAACCGAAGTGACGATATAAGAGCGAAAGAACAGATGGACGAGGAGCAACGTGAACAGGAACGTCGTGAGCCAAATAACAAACAGTGCCGCTTCGTATGCGAGGATGTTAAATCCGAATAGCTTTAGAAAAGCCCACACATAGTAGTGAAACAGCGTTTCACGGGCGAGCACAGGAGGATGAAACCAAGCCGCCTGAAACGGATGACCGATAACATAAGTTTTCAGATACCATAGATCCCATCCAGACTCGTCGAAAAGAGCGTTTCCGTTCCATGGCGCTGTGCGGAAATTCCACAGGTGCGATACTACAAAGAACAAAACCCAAAAGAGAAAGAACGCCGCTTTTCGGTTTACTAAAGGCTTAAAACCATCAGGCAGTTGCCGCGGGCTGCCTGTAAAAGCAGCAAGCAAAAAGATCATGCTGAGCAACCACCCGATCGGCTGCCATGGGTCTCCCCAGCTCGCTCTACGATAATGCGCCGCACCGCTTACAACACAAATTACCAGACTTAGAACTGACAAACCGAGTAACAGGATCCTCGGTGTAAAAAAGCGCGATCTTATGTGGGATGACTCCACAAGTTACAGATCTACGGTGTCCAATCGCCAGCCAACCATGCTGATTACGCAGTGTGAGAATTTTAGAGGTCGATCACGCTTACGTGATTCCCACCCATATTAACGACATAAAGCTTCCGGTCCACCAATGCCAGGCCGGTTGGTCCCCCGAGTTGCTCTGGTGGCTTTGGTGTCAAAGCGCCAACCCTGTTACCGCTCAAATCGAAAACCAGCACTGAGTTCCTGTTGGCGCTCGATGCGTACAATCGACCGTTGTTCGAATCTATCGCCAGGTCTTCGAAGCCATACGGACCTCCCCATTCCGGTACCATCCATTTCGTAAGAAACTTCCCATCTAAATCAAATACCTGTATCCGCTTGTTCCGCGGATCGGCGACGTAAACTTTGTTGCCCGTAGGATCGACTGCAACTGACGCGGGGTCGTCGAACTGCCCATCGCCACTTCCTTTGGTACCCCAGACGGTCAGCACCTCCCCATTCGGGGCGAACTTAACGACTCGCGTGTGACCCTGATCCACGACATAAATTGAGTTGTCGGCGCCAATGGCGATTCGGCGCGGTCCATAGAATCCCGGACCGGGGCCTTTCCACTCGGCGATCAATTTGCCGTCAGCGCTGAGTTTTTGTACACGGTGATTACCGGCATCAGCTACATAGATGTTCCCGTCGTGATCAACGGCGACGTCGTTTGGTGCACTCAACTGTCCCTGCCCCGAGCCTTTGGTCCCTATGATGTCGAGAAATGTACCCGTAGGCGAAAACTTCTCGATACGACCGTTGTTGCTATCAGCAACGAGGAAATTCCCATTGCGGTCAACAGCGATTCCAGTAGGGGAATCAAATTCCCCCTTGCCGGTGCCTTTGCCCCCTTCAAACATGTTGCTAACAGCCTCAGGCAACGCGCGGAGGTTGGGAGGTGGTTTATCGGGCACCTTGTAAATTGTTATAGAGTTGTACTTGTTTTGCTTGTCCTCGAAGACTTTCGGAAAATAAGTGGCATAGAGCTCTTCGTTCGGTCGCCTGATGAACTGCGCCTGGCGAACCGCACCGTCAAACGCCACGTACTTGATGCCATTCTCTTTTAAAAGGTGGAATACTTTCCAAGGATCTCTGTTTCCGAACAGCTCCATGTAAACTCTGTCACGCTTACCCGCGTCGTAACCGGCAGACCATGCAAAGTAAGGCCAACCATAAAAGACGCGTCGGCCAGCCATCAAGATCGGATGATTAACAAACCGGTCTGTAAGAAGGATTTCCCGCGGCGTGGTATTCTTGTTAAGCCAGTCGATTAATGGATCGTCCTTGTACGTTACTTCGCTCCAGCCGGTATTGTGAATTGGAAAAAAATCAATCATGCCGCCCGGGAGCGTCAGCATAAGCAGAGCTATCGCAACGAATTTCGCGGGCACGGTGGTTCCGCCGAGTGAGAGATGCCATAAACGCCAGAAACCGAAAGCAACAAACAGGTTCGCGACGATAACCCAAATGTGTATAAACTTTTGATTAGCGAGGACCTCAATGGTGAACTGGAAAGAAAAAGCAACTGCAAGGAGACTGAGAAGTGCCAAAAACACCCGCCTTTGCACGCTGGTCGCAAAAATCAGCGCCACCGCGATTAATGCCCACTTAAAGCCAAAGGTGAATCCAAGGTATTTGATGACATTCTCGAAGGTAGGATGCTCAATCGTGTAACCCCAGTGAAGGAGCTTCGGCATTTGGGCCCTACCGCTCCCGGTGCTCAGATAAAGCATTTGGGGCAGCGAAATCACACCCGCGGTTATAGCTAGAAACAACATCTGTCCTCGCAGGGAGAA
This sequence comes from Candidatus Udaeobacter sp., assembly GCA_036002955.1. GTDB lineage: Bacteria > Verrucomicrobiota > Verrucomicrobiia > Chthoniobacterales > UBA10450 > Udaeobacter. The sequence goes on from DASYSX010000109.1 coordinate 22,143, forward strand.
CAGAAGGAACAACACTCCTAAAACCGCCGCTGCTGCAAGAAATACGGCGCTATTGAACATTGGCATCAGCCCAAGCAACGCGCCTGAGAAAATGAACGGAGGCAAACTAGCGAGGAAAGGCTCGCGCTTTATGCTGGTTTCCTGGGCCGGTTCTATGACTGCTGCCATAGCAGGTATCTCAGCCTGCGGTTCCAGGACGTCTTCGGGCAATGCGTTCGGCGCCGTCTCGGGCAACGCGTTCTGGGCTGGGGGGATCGTCTCATCACAAGGGATCTCAGAAAACGGAACAGCCTGAGGGCAGGCTGTCTCCAACTTCTGATGGGTGTCAATGGAGTCGGGCCGCCCTCGGCCCGCGAATAACCGAATCAAATTTACGAGACGAGCTTTGGAACGAGGTGCCGCCGCACGTTTAGCTGCCACCGCGCGATATCGGATTACGAGAAAAAGCAAAACGAGAAGGAATAACCCGATAGCGGTAGCGAAGTGTCGCTGATTGAGATAGGTCACCTGAGACCAGGTGCCCCAAGCTTCGCCGCGATACGGAAAAATTGTCTGAAGATAGTCCCGTTGATGTGTGATCGCTTCAATAGCCGCGCGCACTGAAGCTTGTTTTCGAAGAAACGGCACGTAAGAGAGCGACCCGAAAAAGAAAAAGAGCAGCGATCCGAGGCGGCCGACTGCACGCGAATTGAAAAGCACCTCCCCCAGCGTCATGACGATCACGAGCATCGCTACGAGCGTGCTTATGCTGAGAAGATTCAAACTCCATGCGGGGTTAAGCCCCAGGAATTCAAGATTGCCAGCCTGGAAATAGAATAAGAAGTGGTAACGGATCCGGTCGCCGGAGAAGTGCGGATACTCCGTCGGAAAGTTGTGTCCTACGGCAAAGCTTTGGATCAAAGCAGTGTTGGGCCCGAAATCGCTGTACTCGGGGTTAGCGATCCGGAGTTTACCCCCCTCGGTATTGAACGAGGCAAACATCATCCACGATACGAGGACAATGTATCCAGCTATCAGTAACCAGTCGGCTATGCTCGATCCCTCTGGGCGTGTGAGATACAGATTCGGTCGCTCGCGATAACCTTCGGTCGAAGTGCTTTTAAGAATTCTGCCTTTCCATTTAGGCCAGGACAGAAGCGCGACCGCCGCTGCAAAGAATAATAGATTCGCCCACAACAGCGGTTGTGGCGTCCAGAAGAAAGCCAGCCCCGCCAGATACGTGAACCATGAGCTTACTACCAGGCCAACGAGGATTGCTGCGGCACACCGGTGCGCCCTTGACTCAAACTGGTAAAAACGCCGGCAAATGAAATCTCCGACTAAAGCGGCCAGCGCAAGATAAATCAGAGCCAACATACCGAAGTGATCATCGACTCACTAGCCGCGCTTGTTTTCGACGTGGCAGACACAGGCGCAAATCGTAAACGCATGATTTTTTTCGTCAAACATGTACCAATTCGCCCGCGGACATGCACCAGCAAGGGCTGAGCTACGGTTGAATTGTGTCGGTCCAAAGAAATAACCACACTGCTATTCCGTTGATCGCGATCGAGACGGCAAAAAGTGAGACTTCGGTGACGGTTATTTTGGGTGGCCCGTTGCCCGTGAGCAAAAGGAACATCCACGGAAGGAGAATCATGGCGTAGCGATAAGAGAATTGCCAGCCGCCTGGATTTCCGTGGCACCAGAGAACGAACGTTATCATCCCAATCGCAATCCACGATATGGTCCTATACCTTCCGCCTGCCCTAAACAGAAGGAAAAGAAGAGGACTGCTGAGAAAAATGGAGCACCCAAATGGCGGAAAAGTAAGGAACGGAAAGTTCGGATCATCGCGGAAACCTTCGAATAACATTTTGTTGACGTTCCACGGGATCGACTGGAGCGAAAACAGCCCGTGAGCGTACCAAGGTTCCTCGGGCACTTCAGGGATATGCAGGTAGCCAAAATCGGTGATTGAATGAAACCGGACCAAATTGTAAGCGCCAGTCAGCAGTGCCAATGTTACCGGCAGGGTTAAAAAATCGAAGACCGTTTTGCCGTTCAAACGAAGCGCTTGTTTTAAGTTTTTCCAACGGACGGCTGTCCCGTCCGCAGCTGGTGCTGATGACTCAGCGATTGTAAGGAACTCGCTCGTGTTTTGTGGCTCCGGCACGCAAGGCGTCTGCGCTGCAGACAGGGGGCTACGCCAGAAAAGATAAAGGTAGAAAGGTGCTGTGAGGATGAGTTCCGTGCGATTTCCAAAAGCAAGAGTGAAGAACGCTCCCGCGATGAACGGTGAGGGTCGCACCAGCGTGAAATAGAGAGCTGCGGTTTCCCCCAATAGCGCGAGGCCGAGAGCGATTTGCCATGCGCCGCCCATCCCAAGGTTACACCAGGTCCAGGTTCCAAACACCGGGAACAGCGCCAGCAAAATTCGCCGAGTGAGTCGTTTTGGTTTGAGGCTGGAGTAGTCGGGGCCGAATGCTTGCGCGAGTTGAAAGAAGAAGTACACGCAAGCTCCCGCGATCAACGCAGCCAGAATACGAGCCGGAAAATCGTGGATCAGAGACGCCTTTTGAAGCAGTGCAATCGGCAGCATGCTAAACACGGCGCCCAGCGGAAACGCGGAATAATACCGATCCCCATATGGAATCATCTCGTTAAGCCATTCGGGCGGCTTTTCGCGAAGACCGAGATCGCCGCGAAGAAATGCCGAAGCGATCTCGGCAGTATAATCCAGATCGTGGAGCGTTGGATTGGTCGAGAAATAGAAGGCGAAAGCGGCGAACAACGAGATAGCAATCGCCACCCAAACGTCGTACCTTCCCGACTTTTTCGCTGTTTCAGCCTCCATCAGAGCTTGAAACCGGCAGCGACGGCGTCCCGATGGAACATGCGGACCGTATCAAGAGAGAGCTCGTCGAGATCTTTGCCTCCGAGTTCGAGGAGTTTTTTCAGAATGTCGTGCGGCACAGTAACGATATGACAACCGCAGGCCGCAGCTTGGAAAACGTTAAGCACCTCGCGGACGCTCGCCCAGAGGAGTTCGGCGTTCGGCAAAGTTCGCACGATAGTGAGCGATTCCTTCATTATCGGCGCTGGGTCGACCCCGGTATCGGCGATTCGTCCAGCGAAGACTGAAAGGATCGATGGGATGCTACGGTTCAGCACGGCAGTGACGGCTGTTACCTGACGCGGCGTTAGCATCGCGGTTATATTTAGCTTTACGCCCTCTCCAGCAAGCGCCTCGATTAACGGAACAGAGGATTCGCCACTGGTGTTGGTGATTGGGATCTTAACGTAAACGTTGTCCTGCCACCCGCGCATTTTGAGCGCTTGCCGGCGCATCTCTACAAAGTCGTCGGAGAAAACTTCGAAGGAGATCGGTTTCGATTTCACTTCCTTCAAGACGGCCTTGGCAAAGCTTTCGTAATCGGTCAGACCGACTTTTCGCATAAGGGTCGGGTTTGTCGTTAGGCCATGGATGTAGGGCTGCCGCGAAAGCTCGATGATCCCTTGAAGATCCGCGCCGTCCGCGAAGACTTTCACTGGCAGGTCCAGCAAGCGCTCAGTCATCCCTTCCAGCCTACTTAACGGCCGCCGCCAAATGCAAGCAGTTCTCAGAGACCGGCGTCCCGCAAAACGGTGCTGACAGCCTCGTTGAAATTCGCAACGGTAAAATCAGGTGCTTCGCGCAAGCTTTCTCTGTAATCGCGCTGGATAAAAATCGCGCGGCAACCGGCGGCGCGCGCGCAATCGACGTCACGCCAGCGATCGCCGATGACGTAGCTTCTTTTCAAATCAATGTTTAGCTCGGCCACCGCGCGGAGGATCAGGCCAGGTCTCGGCTTACGGCAATTACACGGTTGGCCGTAACGTTCGCCGGCGTGATAGCAAACCTCGATACGATCAAGGAACGGAAGCGCCGATTGCATTTTCAGATTCATTGCTTCAACGGCTTCGTGACTTTGGGTGCCGCGGCCTACGTCAGGCTGGTTGGTGATCACAACCAGGAGAAAGTTTGCAGCCTTAAGCCGCGCACATCCGTCCTGAACATCCTCGTAAAGTTCGAACTCTTCGACGGCAGATGGAGGGTGAGGCATTCCGTTCTGAACCACCATCCGGTTGATCACTCCATCGCGATCGAGAAAAACTGCGCGTCGCGCTACTTCATGCTTTCCCATTTCGTTTCGAAGGCCTTGAGAGTGGGATGAGAAATCCACAAATGCCACACCACGGCTTGGAATGCTTCGGTGTGGGGTGTGATGTTCGCGGGATTGACTGTCGGGATGACAATCGCTACGTCGGCAGCCTGCGCGGTGTATCCTCCGTCGCGGCCCACAATCCCGAGAATCGCGCTACCTCGTTCCTTCGCCAGTTGCAGTGCGGTCACCAAATTCGGACTGACATTTTTTTCAACGCTGCCGCCCCCCACCGACAATACAAGAATCGCGTCTTTTCCGTTGAGTCGGCTTCCTTTAAGCCATTCGGCGAAAACGGAAGGCCATCCATCATCGTTTGTGCGCGCCGTAAGCTCCGAAACGTTATCGGTAGGCGCGTACGCTTCAATCCCTGCAAGCTTGCGGAAATCGTTCACTGCGTGGGAAGCGTTCGCCGCACTACCTCCCACGCCGAGAATAAAAAGCCGGCCACCGCGCGCCCGCAGTGCAGCGAGTAATTCCACAGCTTTTTCGCAAAGCTCCGGGTCAAGCCTCGCGACGATTTCACTCGCCTCGCGCAAATGTTGCTTTGAATAGCTCATGCTGAGATCGAAACAGTTTTGTCGCGCAACAGGGCATCAAGTTCCGCCAGGCCCTGAGCCGAGCCGATCTCATAGAACCGCTGTTTCACTTCGTACGCAGCCATTTGTTTTTCCGATACGAGACGCGCGTATAGATCGGCCACATCAAACGGCATGTTGTCGGGAAAGTCGCCGAATACTCCTGCGGTCAGCACGCTTATGCCGTAATCGATATGCCGCATTTGCGGTGTGCGCTCTTTCTTGTGATACCGATGAATTTCCCCCGCTTCGAACCAAACATTGCTGGCATCCCAACGCCCTTCGTTCTCGAAAACTGTCATTAAAGCCGGTTTCTCGCTCCGAACGAAAGCTTCCACGACCGCCGCGTAATCGACCGGCATATATGAATCTCCGTAAATAACCAGAAATT
>DASYSX010000110.1:0-2396 GCA_036002955.1 Candidatus Udaeobacter sp.
GTTGACGCGCGAACCCGGCGTTCGTGGATGTTCTATTGGCTGGGGTTGATTTTATATGTGCTGGCGCTCTCGGCCAAGGCGACCGCCTGCACCCTGCCGGCTGCATTGTTTTTGATTCTTTGGTTACAAAAAAAGCCGATCACGGTTCGGCGTTTGCTACAAATTATTCCTTTTATCGTGCTCGGCGTCGGGAGCGGATTACTGGCGGTTTGGTGGGAACGTTACCACCAGGGAACGAGCCGCGACGTGTTTACCTTCCTTAGTCCGCTCGAGCGAATCCTCGTCGCTAGTCGGGCCGTTTGGTTTTACCTGAGCAAAATCTTTTGGCCATCCGATCTCACCTTCATTTATCCGAGGTGGAACATTTCACCGGGGGATTTGGTGCACTATATTTGGCTGGTCGCGTGCATCGCCGCAGGCGTGGCCATCTACTTCCTCAGGCGATACGTCGGGCGCGGTGTTGAAGTCGGCGTCGCGTTTTTTGTTGCCACACTTGGCCCGGTGTTGGGCTTCATCATGCTGTTCACGTTTCGCTACACTTTCGTGGCAGATCATTATCAATATCTGGCCTGCATCGGACCCATCGCGCTTGCGAGTGCGGGCGCAGTGAGTCTGTCCGACAAATTTGCGCAGCACCGCGTTGCCATTGTAACCGGTGCGTTGCTGATCATGGCAAGCCTGGGGCTATTAACCTGGCGGCAAGCGGCGACGTACAGCGACATTGAAAGGCTTTGGCGCACTACCCTCGCAAGAAATCCCGAATGTTGGATGGCGCACACGAATCTCGGTCTTGTTCTCCTCCAACAAGGAAAGATTGACGACGGCATCGCTGAGTATCGATCTGCTTTGCAAATGCAGCCGGACTCATGGGATGCCGAGTACAATCTAGGTACGGCGCTTCTGGGAAAAGCTGCGGTGGACGAGGCGATCCTTCACTGTGAAAGGGCGGTGCAAATGCGACCAACGGATCCGGATGCTCTGGTTTGTTTGGGCAATGCACTTTTTCAAAAAGGCCGCATTGACGAAGCAATTAATCATTACGAGAAGGCGATAACGCTACACCCCGACCACTTTCTCGCTCGTTACAGTCTTGGTCATGCGTTACTGGAGAAGGGCGACCTCGATGGCGCGATCCAAGTTTGCCGTAGTGCATTGTTGCTTCGCCCTGCGGATGTGGATTCTCAGACGACGCTCGCGATCGCTCTGGAGGAAAACGGCAACCCGGCGGAAGCGATCCAGCATTACCAGAAAGCGCTGGATGTCGCGCCGAGTTCCATTCCCACGCTTACCAATCTGGCGTGGCTCCTGGCGACAAACCGGGACCCGTCACTGCGAAATGGCCTGAAGGCGGTGGAGCTTGCGAAACAGGCTGATCGACTGGTCGGAGGCACGAATACCCTTGTGCTGCGCACCCTCGCAGCCGCGTACGCGGAGAACGGCGAATTCGCGAATGCGATTACAACCGCCCGTTCTGCGATGCAACTTGCGCGGATGCATGGCGAGAGCGCGATGATGACAGATCTCAATCAACAGATCGCGTTGTATCAACTCGGAATGCCGTACCGCGAAGCGGTGAAACAGTAAGGCTGAGGCAACTCGTTAGATCGGCCTAACGACTGACATCGAACATTCAGAGATTTACGATTTACAGCGGCGACGGGGCGCCTTTACAACTCGTTACGGAGGATTGTGAAAACTGCTGTGTTTTCGAGCACGCCTTGTAGCGCATCTGTTCCGGGGCCGCTGCCAAATGCAACTACATCTTCAACCGTTACCAGCGCTGATCTTGTGTAAATCATGGCCGGTTCAGACTGCTCCGGTGCAGGCTCCTTGATCTGGGCTGGGTCGTCGTTCGCAGGTAGCTTCGGCGCCCCGTAGGACTTTATTCCATGCGGCCCCGTAGCCCAGGTAATCCATGGCTGACCAGCTGAATTTAGGCCCAGTAGAGCGATTCCACTGTCGTTTCGGAAGGGAAAGCCATTCAGGCTCATTCCGCCAATGGCAGCATCACCGCAGACAATGATTGTGGATTTTGGCCCGCCATAACTTCGTGCGACGCCGACCGCGCGATCTAATTCGAGTGTTTGCGTCAGAGTTCTCTCCGCATTGTTTTCTTCAGCGGCCTTGCGCATCAAGCTTGCGTCCACCACGAGTAAATACCCTCCGGTGTTGTACTGTAATAATTGGATGGCTCGCCTCACCATATCTGAAAGGCTGGGCTGCTGACCCCGTTCCTCCACCTGGTTTGCGAACGCAAGATCATTGTTACTGAAGATCCCGAAGAGTTTTGGCCGGCGCCACGCTGGAACCGCATCCAAATCCGTGCGTGTGCGAACGATATCGAAGCCGTTGCCACGAAGCTCGAGCAACAGATCGCGCGTGTCTTGTCTCTCACC
>DASYSX010000111.1:0-3989 GCA_036002955.1 Candidatus Udaeobacter sp.
GACATGGATTTGGTACATGAACAACAACGTTCGCATCGGCAACGCTTTTGGTCCGACTCTTCCTGTCGGCTGGACCGTAGCGGCTCTGGGAGATTTCAATAGCGATCAGTATCCCGATTATGTGCTCTTCAATGCCAACACGGGTGGAACAATTCTTTGGTACATGCGCAACAACGTGCGAATCGGCTCAGCAACTGGCCCGACTCTTCCAGTGCGGCGGAGTCTGGCTGGAGTAGCCGATTTTAACGGGGACGATCATCCCGATTATCTTCTATTCAATGCGGCTACGCGCGGAACAGTGATCGGGTATATGTCTGGAGCGACGCGCACCGGCAGCAGAAATGGACCAACCATTCCGGCGGGCTTTGAGGTTGCGGGACTAGCTGATTTCGATGGCAACGGCCGACCCGACTATCTGCTTTACAATTCGAGCACGCGCCAAACCGCAGTCTGGTACCTCAACAATAATCTGTTCATCGGAAACTCCGCCGGTCCGATTATCTGGGCCGGCTCGAGCATCGTCGCGCCTTGACCGATCGTATAACGGTTATCACCAATTCAGTCGGCCACAGTGTCCGCCCCTTATTCTTGTCGCGCGGCTTTGACGATTTGGGCGAAACTGCGCGGGTCGAGACTGGCACCACCGACGAGGGCGCCGTCAATGTCGGACTGGCTCATGAGTTCGCGGGCATTCTCCGGTTTTACACTGCCGCCGTACTGAATCCGTATGCGGTCAGCGGTTTCGTTATTAGCCATTTTGCTCAAGGTATGCCGAATGAACGCGTGCGCTTCCTGTGCTTGCTGGGGGGTTGCGTTCCGCCCTGTGCCGATCGCCCAAACCGGTTCGTACGCGATCACGCTTTCCTGCATTTCTTTCGGCTGTAGACCAGCGAGACTGCCGCGCAATTGCATCGACAATACTTTTTCCACGTCGCCTTTGTCGCGCTGATCGAGTGTTTCGCCGATGCAAACGATTGGACGCAGTTTCGCTTCGTGCGCGGCGCGCACTTTGCGATTTACCGTTTCATCGGTCTCGCCGAATAACGTGCGGCGCTCGCTATGGCCAAGCACGACGTAGTGCACAAACAAATCGCGCAAAAGCGGAGCGCTAATCTCGCCCGTAAACGCGCCGCTCTTTTCCCAATACATATTTTGCGCCCCGAGCTTGATGTTGTGCGCTCTTCCTAACGTCTCGGAAACTTTCGGAATTGCGGTGAACGGGGGGATGATGACCACTTCGACATCGTTAATCTCGCCAACGTCACGAAGGAAGGAGTCCAGAAACCGCGCTGACTCGCCCTGCGTCATGTTCATCTTCCAATTAGCAGCAATAATTTTCTTTCTCATCGGATTTACCCGTCATGCCGAGCGAAGCACAGCGAACTGGAGGGACTCCGTGGCGAAATCGTGCAGTGATTCCTCGGGATTCCTCGACTTCGCTGGGAATGAAGCATGTTATTTATCGCTGAGCGCCGCAACACCGGGCAGCTCTTTGCCTTCGAGTAATTCGAGTGTTGCGCCGCCGCCGGTGGAAATAAACGTCATCTTGGCGGCGAGGCCGGCCTGTTTGACGGCTGTTACCGAGTCGCCGCCGCCGATAATGGTCTTCGCCCCTGATTGCGCCATTGCTTCTGCGATTGCGATTGTGCCTTCGCCGAATTCAGGAATTTCAAAAACGCCCATCGGTCCATTCCACAAAATCGTTTCTCCAGTGACAATTTCTTCCTGATAAAGCGCGATCGTTGCCGCGCCAATGTCTACCGCCTGCCATCCGTCTGTGATTCCGTGCTGAGGTGAGAGGCGGCTGGTATTTCGCAGGTTCGCGCCTGGCCGAATTTCATCTGCTTCGACCACATCAATTGGAATGAGAAACTTCACGCCGCGTTGTTTCGCCAGGTCCAAAAGCTCGCGCGCGAGATCGACCTTGTCAGATTCAACGCGGCTAGCGCCGACTGAAATTCCCTCGGCTTTCAGAAACGTGTTGGCCATTGCGCCGCCGATGAGAATCGTGTTCGCCCTTTCCATCAATGCCTTCAGAACACCGATTTTGTCTGACACCTTGGCGCCACCTAAAATGACAACGAACGGTCTGGCCGGATTCTGAAGTTCATCGCGGAGATGCTTCAATTCTTTCTCCATCAAAAGACCCATGGCCGATTGCTGCACGAATTTTGTTATACCCGCGGTTGACGCATGCGCGCGGTGCGCGGCGCCGAAAGCATCATTCACGTAAAGATCACCTGTCTCAGCGAGCGCTTTGGCGAATTCTGGATCATTCGCTTCCTCACCGGGTTGAAACCGAACATTCTCCAAGAGTGCGACATCGCCGTTTTCCATGTGCTCAACGATTTTCTTCGGCACCTCTCCAATGGTGTCGTGACTGAAAATGACGGGATGATGGATCAGTGAATACAAATATTCGCCGATTGGCCGAAGCGAATATTTCTCCACCGGCTTGCCCTTGGGGCGGCCAAAGTGCGACATCAAAATAGTTTTCGCGCCGTGTTCGCGGAGGTAATTGATAGTCGGCAGGCTTTCGCGGATTCGCGTGTCATCAGTGACGCGAATTTTGCCGCCGCGAACTTCGGTCGGCACGTTGAAATCCACGCGGACCAGCACGCGTTTGCCGCGGACATCGAGATCGCGGACAGAGAGCTTAGGCATTTTACTCGTGCTCCTACTCGTGATCGTAATCGTGATCGATGGAATACGCCGGTTCTTCTTCGCGCAAAACGCCGGCTCGTTTTGAGAATCTGCGAAGTAACCCAATGAGCATCTGTACGATCCGAACGAGTTGTTCCTTTGCCGGAACAATCTGTTCCTCACTTGCAAGCTTTCGCACGAGCAGAACGTCCAGACACGCCGCGCATTCAAGAGCAGAGCCGCGTGCCATTTCGAGAAATCGGGCGCGATCTTTATCCGAGAATTTGCCGTTTCCCTCGGCGACGTTCAGCGAAATACTTGTCGACGCTCTGTCGAGCTGATCCTTTGCAGCTGCTTTTGCGGAGATTGCAGAGATAAACTCTCCGACCCAGCCGCAGAAAGCGATGGCTTCCTGATAAACATCCAATTTTTCGTGATCAAAATATGTTTTCATTTTTCAATTCGAGTCGATCACGATCACGAGCACGAGCACGATTACGAAATAAATCTACTGGGTCAGCATTTCCATCAACTCCACGCAGCGATTGCTGTAGCCCCATTCGTTATCGTACCAGCCGACCACTTTTACGAAGCGGTTGCCCATCGTCAGGGTCAGTTTGCTATCGAAGATGCAAGAGTGCGGATTGCCGACGATGTCCGCGGAAACGAGCGGTTCGTCGCTAAACTCGAGCACGCCTTTGTAGCTTTTATCTGACGCTGCTTCTTTGAACGCAGTATTAATCGTGTCCACGGTCGCGTCTTTTTCCAGCACGGCGGTGAAATCTGTCACCGAACCATCAGGCGTCGGGACTCGGAACGCCCCGCCATTTAGTTTTCCTTTGAGTGCTGGAATTACTTCGCCAATCGCTTTTGCTGCGCCAGTCGTGGACGGGATGATATTGATTGCGGCAGAGCGGGCACGTCTCAGATCGCTGTGTGGAAAATCGAGAATACGCTGGTCGTTGGTATAACTGTGGATCGTGCTCATGAATCCGTGCGCGATTCCAAAGGTGTCATTCAACACTTTCGCCATGGGCGCGAGACAGTTTGTTGTGCAACTGGCGTTGGAGACAATTTTATCCTTATTGGCATCGAAGACGTTGTCGTTCACGCCGATGCAAATCGTCACGTCCGGATCTTTTGCCGGTGCGCTGATCAACACGCGTTTCGCCCCCGCCTTCAAGTGCAGCTCCGCTTTATCCCGGCTGGTGAATAAGCCGGTCGATTCAAGCACCACATCGACGTCCAGTTTTTTCCACGGGAGATTCGCTGGATCGCGATCCTTCAAAACCTTAATTTTATGACCGCGCACGATGATATTTTCGTCGTCGTACCCGATCTCGCCG
>DASYSX010000112.1:0-4650 GCA_036002955.1 Candidatus Udaeobacter sp.
TCAGGAAAAATTCAACGGCAAACTGATGCCGGTTGTAAACATCGCGCTCAACCTGGTATCGGGCGAAAAGCTTGCCTGGCAGGAGCGCAAGGCGCAGAGCTTCACGGTCAGCCCATTGCACTGCGGATCGTCAGCGATGCAGCCGGGCTATCGTTCCACAAGCGGCACGGATGGGACGGTGTACGGAGGCCCTCAAGGTATCTCGCTCGGATCGGCAATCACGATTTCCGGCGCTGCTGCCAGTCCTAACATGGGCTATCACTCATCACCTTTTGTCACCTTCATCCTGACACTGCTCAATGTTCGACTTGGCGCTTGGCTAGGGAACCCCGGTCAGGCAGGCGATCACACGTTTCATCTTGGATATCCCGAGAGCAGTGTGCAGCCGATTATCGACGAAGCCTTGGGCCTAACGGACGACAAAAGTCCATACGTGTATCTCTCTGATGGCGGCCATTTCGAAAACCTTGGACTTTACGAAATGGTGCTGCGCCGCTGCCATTTCATCGTGATCAGCGACGCAGGCTCGGATCCCGAGTGTTCGTTCGCTGATCTCGGTGAATCGGTGCGAAAAATTCGAGTGGATTTCGGGATTCCGATCGACTTCGATCAGATGAACATCTATCCGCGAAGCCAAATCGACGCGGCAAAACAGCCGGGTCATAAATGCGCCATCGGTCGTATTCGGTATTCAGCAGTCGACAGTGCCACGGCTCCCGATGGCATCATCATTTACATCAAACCGACGTGTTACGGCGATGAGCCGCGCGATATCTACGAATATTTCAAGAGGAGTGTAACCTTCCCGCACGAGAGCACCGCTGACCAGTTTTTCTCCGAGTCGCAGTTCGAGAGCTACCGAATGCTTGGAGCATACACAATGGAAAAACTCTGCACCGCTGGCACCGGCGATTTTCGGGGCTTCACTGCTGAGATCCTCAGGACGCACCTGCAAACTCAACCGCCCGATTGGCTGGCAAAATTAATCCAAATGCCTCCCGCCGATCCCGACGCTACGGGGCTGGCATAGCTAGAGCTGCAACGTCGAACAAAACACCGGCGTTACCACGCTTCGGTTTGGGCTCGTTGTTCGATCTGCTCCAGACTGGGATCGGTGTTATTGATCCAATCCCGTGCCTGATTGATTTGAGTTGGATTAACTGGAATCGCCCGCGGAATTTCTTCGGCTCTCGTCACAAGTGCGCCTTCATATTTAACCGGTTTGGCGCGCTTGATGGGAAATTTCCAATGATGCCCGAATTTGTAGAGAGCGTAATACATGGTCTTGGACTCGGTCGCGCCAACCCCGCTGCAACGCATGGCGTAATAAAACATTCGATCGCAATCCTTCCACGGCCGCTTGTGCTCGCCGTAGGCGACGTCGTGCAGCACTGAAGCATTGCGATATTTGCCTTCAAACGGCCCGCCCATGATCGACCAAAGGTACCGCGGAAGGGATGCACCATCGACGACCGAACCAATCGGCGCGATCCAAACTTCCCCGTGTGGGTCGGTGTAACGTAACTCAGTTAAGAGTGTCATCGTGCGCCCGTCTGGATTCCACTTCGTCACCGGCTCGCCGTCGTAATGTCCCCATTTGGTTGCACCTGGAATGGTTTGATTGGTATCAGACGTGCCGCCCGTTTTGCTGCTTGAAGCGCACCCAGCGAAAGCGCTCGCCAACAGGGGAATGAACGCGAACAATTGAATTGTTTTTACCTTTCCCATGAACGGGAACGTTCATCGCTCAACGTCAAGGATTCAACTCTCAGGTTGACGGTGCCTGATAGATGCGCGCGGCACAAACTCGGGTCTTATTGATTGACACTTTTCGTCGCGTGACGCGACGCTTGAAATCATTGAGTTTAGCCACTGATGGAAGCTGAGTCATTGCCGATGATTGAGGTTGATGGTGCCCGAATCGTCTATCGGCGAATCGGGAAAGGCCGGCCGCTCGTGATTTTGAATGGCTTCGGTGCGACTAGTGCAGATTGGGATCCATCTTTCATTGATCGACTTGCCTCGTCGAACGAACTCATTCTGCTGAACAATCGAGGTATTGGCGGCTCGACAGATGATGGACAGCCATTCGACATCGCTAAGCTCGCTACTGACGCCGCGCATGTAATCGAGGCCCTCGGTATTGAGTGTGCGAATGTGCTGGGTTGGTCAATGGGCGGATTCATAGGGCAAGCACTCGCGTTGAACTACGCGGATCGCGTTGACAAACTGGTGCTTTTGTCGACGGACTCGGGAGGAATTGAAGCCGATCTTGCCTCACCTGACGTGTGGTCCAAACTCGTTGACACGTCCGGCACGCCTAACGAGCAGGCACGGCGTTTGTTGTCCCTCCTTTTTCCAAAGGACGTAGCCGAATCTTTCTATCGCCAATTCGGCGACGTCGTGGCGGAGGCGCGCGCGCAAGTATCGACTGAGCTTCTGCAACGTCAGGCTGCGGCGATGGATGCATGGCATCAAAACGGCGTCGCCAGCCAGTGCCGAGAGATACGTGTGCCAGTGCTAATTGCTACCGGAACCGAGGATATTGTGATTCCTGCTTCAAACGCTCTGAAACTCGTAAACGCAATTCCGGGCGCCTGGTTTGCTCAGTTCCCTCTCGGCGGCCACGCTTTCATCGCGCAATATCCACGAGCGCTCGCCGATTTGATCGATAGTTTTCTCGCGCTTACGAACTCTCACAACGGCGAGTAACGAGATACTAATTGGTGACACAATTCGCGCCGCGGGCCGCCTTCACGAACGCCGCCACCTTCTGCAAATCTTTTGTATGGCTACCGTCGCTGTTATCGGTTTTTGTCTTCGAATCGACGCCTGCGGGGCGCGCTACCCGAATAGCCTCCTTAACATTCTCTGGCCCTAGTCCCCCGGCGATGATTGCCGGAATGTGCACGCTTTCGATAATGCGCCGATCAAGTTCCCAGCTATGTGTCACGCCCAAGGCTCCGATCTGGCGATCGCCGGATTCGTAGCTATCGAGCAGCAGCCAATCGGCGATGCCGTCGTACGAACGAGCGAGGGCAATGCTGCTTTGATCAATTACTGGAATACTTCGCATCAGTGAGACTTTCGGAAACTCCGCTTTGAGTGTTCGCAATTGCGATGGGGAAAGATGCTGTGGCGCTGCCCCGAGATGGAGGACGTCTGGCATTAACGCGGCGGTGAGCAGCGGAATAAGATCCATGTCGTGAGTAAGCGACAACGCGAATGCTTTTGATCCTGCGGGAATCGCCGCAAAGATTTCGCGTGCCTTTTCGATTGTCTGCTCGCGCGGAAACGAGCCCTCGCCAACCAGAACGCCGACATGATCGACACCCATCATACCAAGTGCACGAGCCTCTGCGCACGTCGTGACTTCGTAGATTTGGACGATCATGCCGCGGAACTAAGAGCTATGGGCAAATTACTTAGCCACCACGGCGCAAACACGATAATTCTCGTGCCTTAACCTAAAGGTTAGCTCTGCAGATTTGCCCGGCGCTCCGAGCTTATGGTCGGCACATTGAATGCGACTCCGCTCAACGCGTCCACGCTTTCCAGCGTTTACGGATCGGCTTCGCGTAATCCTCTACGTCCATCTTTTTCCACTGCTTAACGCCGTTTCGCATGAGATCTTCCGATTTTTCGCGGGCCGATTTGAATAGGGGCCAGAGAAACGGCAGCGAAAGAACGCTCCAGTTGAATTTGCCAAACGGCGACTCCACCACGATTTCGCGTTTGCGTTCGCTGGGAGCGGCGTAGCGGATGGCCAGACCAATGGCGATTCCAAGGCCGAGTGCGCCGAGAATGGTCGGCACAGGATTTTCGCGCATGAAATCTTCGGTACGTTCCAGCGCCAGACTCGCTTTCTCTTTCGTTTGGTCCCAGGTCTGGCTCATTTGCGTGGAAACTTCTTCTTTTGCTCGACGAAACTGCTCGCGCCCAGTTGAGCGAATATCTTCTTCGCGTGGCTGAAATTGTTGTGCCGGAAGCGGTTCGTCCCTCGTAAAATCATTTTCGTTCGGATTCATACAAAATTGTATCGTATGTCGAGGCGCGATTGCGTTTCTTTCTCGACTCCAGGATTCGGAACAAAAGCTTCTGGTCTGTGCGGCCAGCGGGTTTGAAACCCACTGCCGTCCGTTTTAGCGGAGTGCAACTCCGCTGGGCACACAGACTTGGAGGTCTATGTTCGGGCAACATGCTCTAGAGCAACTTCCGATACGCGTCGTAAACGTCTTCGCCCCAAACAACGAAAATTACCTTCTTGGGATTATCGCTCACCGCCAGAGATTCGCGCGCCGCTTTGAATGCAATCTGCGCGGCTTCCTTAATCGGATAACCGTAAGCGCCGCAACTGATCGCCGGAAACGCCACTGTTTTGATGTCGTTTTCCACGGCAAGCTGCAGCGAATTCCGGTAGCAATTTTCCAGTGTGCGCGCTTCGTCATCTTTCCCGCCGCGCCAGATCGGCCCGACGGTGTGGATGACAAAGCGCGCTGGCAAACGATATCCACCAGTCATTTTGGCCTCGCCTGGACGACAACCGCCCAGCGTGCGGCATTCGGCGAGCAGTTCGGGGCCTGCAGCACGGTGAATCGCGCCATCGACACCGCCACCGCCGAGAAGCGTTGTGTTCGCCGCGTTCACAAT
>DASYSX010000113.1:0-1785 GCA_036002955.1 Candidatus Udaeobacter sp.
GGTGAACGAGCCCGAATGATTTTGCGAGACCAGGCGCAGTTTCCGCTCGCCCGAGAGTTGCGCGGAAAAAATGGCGCGCCGATCGCGGATGTCTTCACCTTCCTGAGCGGCCTTTATTTTCGCGGAAAGATTGCCTACGCGAATGCATTTGCCCGACCGGCGCGCGGAACGCCAGGTGTACTGGTTATCACGCCGACGCGCGGATTGATCGATGCGCAAATGCGAATTCGCCACGATGATCTGCGCGAATTTGCGGAGGTGGACATCCGTGAAGACGATCCGCGTTATCGAATGCCTATCGAGCGTGATGCACGGCTTTTGGCAAAGAAACTGTCAGACCGAAGTGAAGTGATTCTCCTTGGCAGCATCGCAACCGGCAAATACGTCGAAGTGCTGTTGGCAAACTTTGGCCAGCGACTGCGGTTTCCAGCGGACTTTGTCGGCCGCGGTGACATGAGTCGCGGCGGATTGATGCTGCGTTGCGCTGCGGATCTTCAGGAACTTTCATATTTGCCGGTAGCGGGCGCGATTGTGAACGGGAAACGGCCGCCGAAACTCGCGCCGCGGAGATACGCGACCAGGGAGCGACGGCTTGGCCAGCCGTCGGCTTAGCATGACGGCTGGGAAGGCGTCATTCCTTGTCTTATTTGTTTTGCGCCGCAGGCTGATATTGGCCTATTCTAGAGGAGTCGGGGTACTTGAGCCCAAACTCATATGGATGTTAGCGGCACGATTGGCGCAGTTCTAAATCAGAAAAGCAGAGAGATCTACTCGGTTTCGCCGGACGCGACGGTGTTCGAAGCGGTCCAATTGATGGACACGAAGAACGTCGGCGCTTTGCTGGTAATGGACGCCCAGCGCCTGGTAGGAGTCATTTCCGAGCGCGATTACACGCGCAAAATCATGCTGCGCGGCAAGCGTTCCCGTGAAACCAAAGTTGCAGAAATTATGTCAACGAATGTGTTCACTACGCATCGGCGCGAGGGAGTCGAAACATGTTTGCGCCTCATGACAGACCAACACATTCGCCATTTGCCGGTTGTTGATGACGATAAAGTGGTCGGGATCATCTCGATCGGGGACCTCGTGAAACATGTGATTTCCTGCCAGCAAGCTGCTATTGCCCATCTGGAAAATTACATCCACGGCGGTTTCGCCGCAGGATGATTTAATCCCGTCATCCCGAGCGGAGCGCAGCGGAGTTGAGGGACCCCGTGGAAAGACCTCAACGTAACGCAACGGGATTCCTCGACTTCGCTCGGAATGACAGTGCTACAATTCCCACATCGTCTTGCCACTAACAATTGTCCGCACCGCTCGGCCTTTTAGTTTCCAGCCGTCGAATGGCGAATTACGTGACGCTGATTGAAATTGATCGGTTCTAACTGTCCACTCCAGATCCGGGTCGATCAGCGTCACATCAGCCCGCCGGCCGATCGACAATGTGCCGGCTTCAATTTTCAATAAACGCGACGGCTCGACCGTGTACATCTCGATCAATCGCGCGATGTCGATCGTGTGATGTTTGTGCACGAGCAGATCGAGAAATAACCCGAGCTCGGTCTCCAACCCAATGATGCCAAAGGGCGCAGCATCGAATTCGACCTCCTTTTCGAAATTGGCATGCGGTGCGTGATCGGAACACAAGATCGATAGCGTTCCATCCGCGATTCCTTCCAACAGCGCCTCAACGTGATTCTGCGAGCGGAGCGGCGGATTCATTTTGTAGTTCGTGTCGAAATTTTGAATCGCGTCGTCTGTTAATGCGATGTGGTGCGGACAAAC
>DASYSX010000114.1:0-9758 GCA_036002955.1 Candidatus Udaeobacter sp.
CGCGGTCTGTGGCGCCACCGAGCAAAGCGATCCGAATCTCGATTTTCGCGTCGCGCGCGACGGCGAAGAATATTGCATGGCGCATCTGCCAAAGGTGGGAACGCCCGGATAGTGAACTGTCATTCCGAGCGGCGTCGAGGAATCCCGTGGCGAGACCATTCGATTAAATCGCGAGATCCTTCGACTTCGCTGCGCTGCGCTCAGGATGACGTGCTCAGCAGCTTGACCGAAAACTTACACGTTCGAAACTATTGCGATGACTGATAAGAACACCACGCTCGTCCCGGAAGAGGGCTGGCATTGCTTGCATTTATTTTATCGGATCGAGTACGGCCAATGGCAGTTATTTAATCGCGAGGAACAAAACGCTGCGAAAACCAATCTGGCATCGCTGGTGCAGGAAGTACGCGCGATGGATTCAACTCAATTGCTCACGCTTGGAATGGTGACTCCAAAGGCCGACATCGGCTTCATGCTGATCACACCCGATTTGCACAGCGCCACGAGCATTGAGAAACGATTGTCGTTGTCGTTAGGCCCAGACGTGCTGACGCCAGTTTACGGCTATTTGTCGCTGACCGAGGAAAGCGAATACATCACGACCGAGGAAGAGTACGCACAGACGCTCGAGTCGAGTGTTCGCAAAGATTCTGCAAAGCTCGAAGAGGCGTTGAAATCATTTCGAGAGCGCATCAAACATTACCGGCAGGATCGGGTTTACCCTACGCTGCCCGATTGGCCGGTGGTTTGCTTTTATAACATGAGCAAGCGCCGCGGCGAGCAGCGCAACTGGTATGCGCTGCCGTATGACGAGCGCCGCAAACTGATGAAAGGACACGCCAGTGTCGGCCGCGAGTTCGCCGGCAAAGTGAAACAACTGATCACCGGTTCGACCGGCCTCGACGACGCGGAATGGGGCGTGACGCTTTTCGCGCGCGATACATTTCAGATCAAAGCGATCGTGTACAAAATGCGGTTCGACCCGGTGAGCGCCGAGTATGCCGACTTCGGCGAATTTTACGTCGGCATTCAACTACCTCTCGACGAATTGTTCCGGCGCTTGCAACTGTGATAATCTTCCTCTCCCGCTTCCTCTTGGTCTTACTCTGTTTCGATCGTCGCTCGACGCACAAAGATTAGGATTCAGAGGTAGAGGAAGATTGTTCTGGATGGGTGACAGAGCGGTTGATTGTGCACGCCTGGAAAGCGTGTGTGCCGAAAGGCACCGGGGGTTCGAATCCCCCCCCATCCGGGTTGCGTCTGATAGCAGTTAGCGAAACACGAACTGCAGAATGTTAGGCGAATTATTCCGGCTCAAGCGCAGCGTCTTAGGGGGACGCTAGAAACAGATCGTTAGGTCGTGGGATAGCCCGAGCGGAAAAACCTAACATTGAACAGGTGCACGGCGCGCCTTTAATAGACGTATGGTTATTGATTGCCATACGCACCTCGACGATGACGGCGCCGCAGACAAATTGCTTCGATCAATGGACGAAGCGGAAATCGACGCCTCGATCATTATCGCCGAGACCTTGCCCGGAGATATTTCTAACGCCGCTCAGGTTTTGGAAGCAGTCAGGCGCTCAGACAGGCTGTGGGCCATCGTAAATTGCGTTTTCTCGAAAACTGTCGAGCTGAAATACGTCGAGGAGCTGACGCAACTTTTGAATGAAGAAAGAGTAGTGGGGTTAAAATTCTATCTCGGTTACGAGGAATATTCGGCCGACGACGAGCGGCTGCATCAGTTGTACGAGTATTGCGAGAAGCACGATGTGCCGATCATGTTTCACACGGGTGTTCTTGAAGCCGGCAGCTCGGGTTTGCTTGAGTATTCGCACCCATTACAGGTTGATCGCGTTGCGACACGATTTCCAAATCTCGTCATTGTCATGGCACACATGGGTAACCCGTGGCTGATCGACTGCGCGGCGGTGCTCGCGAAAAATGAAAATGTGTATGCCGACATGTCAGCTTTCTTCGCCGAAAACAGATCGATCACCGATCATGACGTTGAGGTGTTTAAGCAGCGCATGGAACAGGTTCGGGTTTTTTTGTATTCGTACGAGAAATTTTTGTTCGGCACGGATTATCCGTTGTACTCACAGAAAGAATATTTGGGAGCGGTGGAGGCGCTTGAGATGGAACACGCCGAACATGAAGCAGTCATGCATGCCAACGCTGCGCGGGTGTTTGGCGTACCTACTTCTTGATGTCAGCGACCCTTACGTTGAAGGGCAACTGATAAAGCTTCTTTTCCAAGCCATAATTAACCCGATTCAATATCGACGTCGGATAATCGAGCGACAGGAAGTCGGATTTCGGCCGGTAATAAGCTCCGGCAAACGAGAAGCCATCCACGCTCTTGTACATCGAATTTACCGCCTGATCGATTGAATCACCGGCGCCGCTTATGACCCCGAGATTCCAGTCGTCGCCCACGGTGACAAGCCGGTTACCTTCGCGGCGGACATCCCATAACCACAGATTTTTCTCGATCTGCGGTTTGTAATCGACGCGCAAGCCCTCGGGAGTCCGGCCAGTCTCCTCGTCGATACCGGGGTTTAAGAGCAAAACTCCAGTGGCCACGGTTCCGAGTTTGAAGGGACTTTCTGTTTGAGCCATGGATGAAAAATAATGATCCACTGACGAACATTGCGCGAGTTCAGTGAACAATGAGTTATAGCCGGGGCGGTTGGAGCAGAATTCGCCGAAGTAGATCTTGCCGGTCCGCTTGTCGATGAGAAGCGAGGCATCCCAATAAAACAAACCTTTGTGTTGCTTCGCCATTGCGTCGACGACTGGCGGAAAAGCGCTGGTGTTAATCTTGTCGCTCATTTCAATCGGGAAGAGCAGATTCTGAGAAGACCCGGTTTGGATCGAAATATTCCCGCTGCCGAACGGTTTGTTTTCAAACTCGAGTACGACCGCCAGCGGCACCCCATCGTAATAGATTTTCTCCGGCGTGATCTCGATCGCAGGATTGATCAGTTCTTCGAGAATAAAGCCGGAACCGTCATAGGCTTCCTGGTTCTCTTTCAACGTCTCGACGATCTGTGTCGCAGCCAGTTTTGGGTCGTCGACATCCGGAACGAATGTCTTTACGCTGTCATCCTGACCTTTGAGTACCCATAGTTGTTCCGTCGATTTTAGGAACTCAAGCGCGTCAACCACCTCAGCAAACGGCTTAACATCGGGCACGTGCAATCGGGGATAATGTTCACGTACGAGTTGCTTCGCCTGATCCCGGTTCCGTTCAAATAAGTAATCCGCTTCAGTCGGAAAATTGCCGTGGAATGGCATCCCGGCGACCTGATCGCTGAATTGGAACAAGTGATTTCGATCGAAAAATACGAAGTAATCTTCAGCGTGTTCATAACCCCGCATTTCCTCGATCAGAAGATGCGCGGGGCGCTTCTCAACCAATCCATCAAATAGAGTCAGTCGGCGCCGATGCGCCTCGGGATTCTCCGGTCGGAGCTCGCCTTCTTTTGGAGAATGGATCGTTGCTTTGTCGTGGACCATGCCGACTACCACTTCACAACCTTCTTGCTGAAGCTTGTGAGCAATGGGTAGTGCGTCGCCCGAGTAGGTGAATATTCGGTATTTCATTGAAATCGACTGAACGATGGATGTCTCGTCACCGCATGTTTCGCCGGAATGATTCGCTGCTGAGCGTGTCGTCGGTTCGTGATGAGTTGTGAAACCGGCACATTCCTTACATGCGCGAAGGTTGAAATACTTAAGATAGGAAGGACTCTTCCTATCGCTCTTCTGCCTGACTCTCTGCCTGGGCCGGTTCTTGAATAAAGGTTTCTATGATGGTTAACAGCTCGTGGATCGCGCGTACTTCTTCTTTGATACTGCGCTGGAGCATTTTAATAAGAGCAACACCTTGCGGCGAAAGCGATTCTTCGCGCAGCAGGAGTTGCAGCACTAGCAATGTCGGACCAAGTGGTTCGTGCAGTCGATGCCTGATGAGCTTAATCAGCTCTGCTCTCGCAGGGGCGCCTGTTGATTCAGGTTCAGCGTACAACGGCGCAGAGTTTTTTTGACCACGGCGTACCATCGATTTTCCCCTTTCAACATTTATAACGCACGCAAGCCACCATCGAGACGCTTCCTGGATCGGAAAAAATCTGGTGGTCATCAGAATTTTTTGCACTTTCCGCGAAACCCTAATTACTCGCCGGGCACAGTTCGGCTTACATTGCTTTTACAAATCCGAACGACGCGACATGCCGATGGCGTTCGCGACGTCAGTGTTTCCCGATGACCTGCAAATCCTGCCGCAGCCTGACCCTGCTGCCGTGTGGCAGAAAGCCTCGGAAATTTACGCCGGGATAAATCATGCAATCGCGGCCGATAACCGACCCGGGATTGATCACCGAATTGCAGCCGATCTCGGTCCGGTCCCCGACGATTGCGCCGAACTTTCTTAACCCTGTTGGAATATCGCCGTCCGGTGTGCTCACCACGATTTCAGCGTGATTGAGTTTTACGTTTGAAAGAATCACGCCCGCGCCAAGGTGTGCGTGATGCCCCATGATGGAGTCGCCGACATAATTGAAGTGGGGCACTTGTGCTTCATCGAACAGAATGCAGTTCTTGAATTCGCATGAATTACCCATTACGACGCCGTTGCCGGCGATCACGTTCTCGCGCACGTAGCAACCGCTGCGAATTTGGCAGTCTTCGCCGATCCACGCCGGGCCCTTTAACACCGCGCCCTGCTCGACGACCGTTCCCTTGCCTATGAACACGCGGTTGCTGATAAATGGCTTGCCGATTAACTCGGCAAAGACGGCTGGTTTCAGGCGAAATTGCAGGTAACTCGCAATCTGTTTGAGCGCGTCCCAGACGTAGTTCTGGTTCTCAAACAGCTTCGAATGAGCCGTGTGTTCGAGGTCCAGAAAATCGGCAGGGGCAAGCATTTTCAGTATGCGACGCGCCGGTCGCTCACAGTTTACCCAGCGTCACGTATTCGCCGTTTGGCTGCTGAAACCATTCCGGCAGCTCGATTCCTGAGTCTACGATACTTTCGTAGCAGTTTTGCGTGATCATGCCGCGCCGGGTGCTTTCGCCAAAGACCGCATAATTTTTTTCTGTCACGAACAATCTGTGCTCGGGCAGCTTGGGAATATCGTCCTTAAGATCATCCATAGTCTTCGCGCTGGGAATGTGATCGGGCAGATTGTTGAAAAGATATCGAAGCACCTTGGCACGCATGATCTGGTGGATCCATATTTGCCACCAACCTTTTCGTTCGAGATAAATATCGCCGAACAAGTTTTTCATTTTGTGAGGGTGGAGTGTGAGCCGGGGGATGCTCAATAACGCTCTGCATCTGCAGAATAACAGGCCGTCAATTCCAGGTGAACGCATCGCGTGAGAAATCAGGGTGGCCACTTTGTCGGTGGGAAGCTGAATCGGGTATTTGTCGTCCACGCACCAATAAATCCATTCTTCATCATCGATGTCTGCCAGCAAATGGAGAATGGTCCCCTTAATGTCTTCGGGTGCCGTATGGTACTTAATTCGGTCGGTGTCGGTCCCACGAAGTTCCTGGTAAGGAACCTGAAAAATAAACGGATGATCCGGCCAGAGCCGCTCGTATTTAAGAATGAGATGTCGCGTAATCGCACGAAAGCGGTCACACGTAAGGACGATCGCTTTTATTTTATTCGGCGAACTCATAACCGAACCGCTCAATATCCACTTTGAATTTCGCTGCAATGATTTCGCGTGTACGAGGAGTGTAATACTCGGTGTAATGACGCTCGCGGGGGTTTTCGCGTCGGTGCGGCAACTTCTCCTCCACACCGAGCTTCTGCGCCACGAAAGCCCAATCCTCATCGAGCCGCTCGAATTTTCCGATGAAATCTGCTAGCAGCTTTCCGTTTGGATCGACAAACCAGTCGAATTGATAACGGTGTGGGGACGAATGCACGCACGTGGCGCTGCTGTACTGAATCCAATCAACAAATTGTTCGAAGCTCATCTCGTTTCGGAGCTGTAACGCTTCCGTCCGCTCATACAGCGATACAACCCGGTCCCACGGATTGCGAACAAATCCGAACTTGAAATAGGATTCGAATCGTTTGCGCCCGGTTTCTCTCCGGCGCTCTTCGGGCTGGAGCAAATACAGCGCGGCCATGACGCGATTCGTTCGTCCGCCGAATTCAGTCCAGGATGTTTCCATCATCTGTCTGATCTGCCACAAATTCAGATGCGGCTTCCACGCTTTGCCGAGAATTGCGCGGATGCTGGTCGATCCAGTTTTGGGCACCTCGACAAAAATACATTTGTGCTGATGAGAGATCACGTCTGCTGGCTGGCTAGTTTATCGTGCTATTTTGCGATTGGCACGCCTCCTTCATTCGCAAGATTGTCTTTGAGGCTTCAGCAGCTCAACGCAACAAACTGTCTCCGCTGTGATCTGAATCAATCTTGCGGCTGCTTGAAGGAATAACCGGAGCGCATTTTCAAGACTCGATCTGCCTCTGGAATGGCATTGACGCCGCTGCATGAAAAATCCTAACATCGGTTGTTCAAAATAAACAAACATGAGCGGTGGTGGGGTGAACTTGAATGCCGGCGGCGATATCGTCGGTGGTTACAAAACTACAACAACACCGATCCGAAAGGGCGTTTATGAATAGCGCGCCGAGCCCTTCTCAAAGCCCGGCAGCCGGAGATGGAATCGACCAAATCGCTGCTAGTGTCAGGTCTGGCCAGGTTGTTTTGTTTCTAGGCGCCGGCGTTCACGCATCAAAGCCTGCTTTGCCTGGACAGCCCAATCCGCCTCCCGACCCGCGCCGGCCACTGTTCGCGGGAGCCTTGGCAGAAGCACTTGCCGGAGAAACTCGATGGACGGAGCGTTTTCCGAACAAGCCGCCGAAGGACCACTTTCAGCGTGTCGCGCTGTATTACGAACTCAACATCGTCCTCGATGAACAGTTGAAGGACTGGGAGGAGAAGGGCAAAGACCAAGGTCTTCCACAACCCCCGGATCGTCCCGGGAGTGCCACAGAAGCGATTGACCTGCGCCATCGCGGCCGAGCCAGGCTCGCAAATGCTGTCCAGCGCGCAGTCACTGTTGGCAAGACACCTTCGCCAGCATTGTGCGCGCTGGCAGAACTCAATTTTCCACTAATCATGACGACAAATTACGACCGTCTTTTCGAGGATGCTCTCCTGATGGCCGGAAAAAACCCAACCACAGCCGTTTACCAACCAAAGGCAACCACGCGTCCGGATGATCCGCTCCAAGACCCGTCTCCTCAAAATCCGTTCATATTCAAAATCCACGGTGACATAAACACACCGGAGTCTCTCGTCATCACTGACGAGGATTACATCGACTTTGTGCTTCGGATGACTGCGCCCGGCGAGTTTAACCCTGTGCCGGACACCTTTTACTACCGCCTCTCAAAATGGCCGACGCTCTTCATCGGCTACAGCCTGCTCGACTATAATCTGCGTCTCCTCCTCAAGACATTGCGTCATAAGAAAGATCAATTCCCGCGTTCCTATTCGATTGATCCCTGGCCCGATCCGCTCGTGGCGAGGGTGTGGGATTCACAGCTCGGCTACGTTGGCTTTCTCGCGAACAACCTTTGGGAATTTGTGCCCGAACTTTATCGGCGCGTGAAAGGATGTGAAATGCCCAACTATGGGGAATGAACCTCTTTCCTTACCGCTGCCATCGGCGCCGTATCGCGGAATCGAGCCATTTCGTTTCGTTGACCAGCCGATTTTCTCTGGCCGCACCGACGAGGTACGGAAATTGGTGCGGCTCATTACTATTTATCGCGGCATCTACTTTTACGGCGAGTCCGGTGCCGGCAAATCGTCCGTTATCAACGCGGGCCTGATTCCTGCCCTGCGGGATGAAGGATTCGTCGCTGAGCGAGTGCGCGTTCAACCCATCGCGGACCAAGAGCTGGTAATCGAACGCATCGCACTAACGAATGAAGGGGTGCCCCCATTTCTGCCATCGAGCTTCGCGGCTTGTGCCGACGAGAAAGGGCCCGAACCTGCACGCGTCGTCTTATCGGTCGAGGAGTTCATTCGCTGTATTGAAAAAACGCCGATTCCCCAAAGACAAGGAGGCATAGCGAATTCAGCTGCCGTCCCGGTTTTGATCTTTGACCAATTCGAAGAGCTTATCACTCTCTTCGAAGAAGCTCCCGACAGCCGAGAGAAGTTTAACCAGGCTCGTGAAATACAGGGCGGAGTTGTGGAGATGCTCTTCGCATTGCTGGGCGATCCGAATCTGTCGATCAAGCTCGTGTTTTCCTTCCGCGAAGATTATCTCGCCAAAGTCTCCCGTCGTCTCGCCGCTGCTCCTCAGCTCCGAGAACAGGCCTTTCGCCTTTCCTTTCCGCCCGAAACCGCGCTGCGGAACATCATTCGAGGGCCCTTTGAGAGTGGATCGATCCCGCCCGGTCATTTCACGAGACGCCTCTCGGAGTCCGCGTTCGATGCGCTAGAATCCTCTTTCAAGGAGTTAAGTGACACCGGGACTATCAACCTCACCGAGGTTCAGATCGCCTGTCTCGCCCTTTGGGAAAACGAGGAAGAAGAAAAGGCATTTCTCAAAGAAAGAGAACACCGGGAAGCCGTTCGACATCTCTTTGGTAATTATTTCGACCGCGCTTTGAATCGTTTGGAGCAAAAGTTCCAAAAACCTGCGATCACCGCACTCACTTTTCTGGTCACTTCCAGCGGAACTCGAAACATCGTTTCGGAAGACGATCTGCTTGGCAACGTTGTTCGCGACGATCATCTCACGGAGCCTGAGGCCCGCGAGGTTCTCAGAGCGTTGTCCCGCACAACCCGTCTCGTCTTCCGCCAGACCCGGGGCGATAGCGCATTCTACGAGATCAGCAGCGAATTCCTCATTCCGTGGATTACGGAAAAGCGTCAGGCCCGGGAGAGGGAGGTGCAGCTCGAAAAGCAACGGGAGGCGGAGTGGCGGTTGAAGAATGAGCGGTCGGTCGGTCTGGCTGCGAGATCGAACGCAACCGCCGTGGACTGGTCGCAGAACAGGAAGGCAAAAGCAAACCTGCTACTGAAGGGCGTGCCGTTGTGCCAGGCCGCTGAACTACTCGAAAAACACCCTCATCTTCTCACATCGGAAGCACGAGAGTTCATTGAAGCATCCCAAGCGCGCCGTCGCCGGGGGCGGCTGCTTTGGTCAGCGATTGCCTCTGTCATGTTGGCACTGAGCATTTGGAACATATTCTTGCCGGGGAGCCAAAAGGAGCCCGGTCGGATATTCCTGAATTGCCTCCTTGTCCTGGTCCTACCATGCATTCTCCCTATCCTCGATCGGTTGCCAAAGCAGGTTTCCGTCCGCACCCTTGCAGCAAGCGCCTGGAGATGGTCGATTTATAGCTGGGTTTGCTTTCTACTTTTTTGCGAATATGCCCTGAATCCAAGTGAAACTGAGTTTGGCCCCATCCTTGGTAGAACCTTGATTTTAGGCTGCATTCTTCTGGTACCTTTTCTCAAATGGCGGACCTACGTCAAAGCGCTTCGCCAATCCATTGAGCCTCCAGTTCGATTGCCTTGGGCTCCCAAGGCTGCGTTGTTCTTTACCGCTGCTCTGCTCCCCATCGTCCTCTTCTGCAGTCAAACTGCTCCCGCTCTCTTCAGGATTGGGGAAGAAAAAGCCACAACATTCAGCACCAATTCCAACGGTTGGATTTCTCGGACCGTTACTGACAAATCGACACCGGGCGCCAAAATCATCC
>DASYSX010000115.1:0-6956 GCA_036002955.1 Candidatus Udaeobacter sp.
GAATTTTCCTTTCTGGCAGGTGTTTCGATTTGCTGCGCCGGCTTTGATTGCCGGCAACGTCGGCTTGCTTAAGCACGCGTCGAATGTGTCGCAGTGCGCGCTTGCCATTGAACAAATCTTTTGCCGCGCCGGATTTGAAGATGGCGTTTTCCAAACGCTACTGATCGAGCCGGAGCAGGTGGAAAAACTAATCGTCGACGAGCGCGTGAAGGCCGTGACTGTGACAGGCAGCGAAAAAGCCGGAGCGGCCGTTGCGAGCGCAGCCGCGCGTGAAATCAAGAAAAGTGTCCTCGAGCTAGGCGGCAGCGATGCATTTATCGTTATGCCAAGTGCAGACTTCGAATCGGCGTTAAGCACTGCTGTTAAAGCGCGCACGATCAACACTGGTCAGTCCTGTATCGCAGCGAAGCGATTCATTATCGCCGACGAAATTCATGAGCGATTCGTTCAACAATTCGTTGAGCGCATGCGCGCGTTGAAGATTGGCGACCCAATGGATCCGGAGACTCAACTTGGTCCACTTGCGACGGAACAAATCCTGAGAGGCGTGGACGATCAGGTGCAGAAAACAATTGCCCAGGGCGCAAAACTATTGACCGGCGGCAACCGAATTCACGGTCCGGGATTTTTCTATGAACCCACGGTTCTCGTCGATGTGCCGAAAGAGTCCCCGGCATACCGCGAGGAAATCTTCGGCCCGGTTGCAGCCGTTTTCCGTGTGCAAGATGCAGACGCGGCCGTCGAGCTGGCGAACGACACCAGATTCGGCTTGGGTTCCAGCGCATGGACCAAAGATCGTAAGGAGCAAAAGCTTTTTGTATCGGAGTTAGACAGCGGAATGGTTTTCATCAACGCCATGGTCGCGTCGGATCCGCGTTTACCGTTTGGCGGTGTGAAACGTTCCGGCTTTGGCCGGGAACTCGGGGCCGCGGGGGTTCGCGAGTTCACGAATACGAAGACGGTTTGGATCTCGTGAACTGGCGGTCGGCCTAACATCAAAGATGCATAGTCGCTGTTGTATTACTGGATTCGCCATTTGGATCGGACTGGCTGCTGCGCTTGCCAGCAGCGTGTACACGAAAGCAATGTTCGCCAAGGGTTTAAAAAAAGGGGGCTTCGTTTTTATCACGCTTCACGATTCAAAAACTGCTTCCGATCATCGGGTATGTGTTTTGGAAAACATGCTGTTGGGAGCGATCCATATGCAGCATCACCTCGACTTTGATGAGAGGGGACGAAACAACGCTGAGCAACTCGCACTAAAGTTCTGGAATCAGCCGTTTGTGTTTAGTGACCCCAAAGCTTTTCGCAACGTAAAACCTGAGTACACGCCGGAACAGGTCGATGAGATTCGGAAACAATTGTCGAAATATGACAGGCGGATGCTCTCGAAACAGTTGGATGATCCGTACGGTGCGATACATGATCTCTACACACATCCGTACCGCGAATCGCAGAGGGACGCCGTAGCACATGTTCTGTTGGAGAACGGAATTGCGGTCGGTGTGGATGATCGCACACCGATGTTACTGCTACTGGACGACTAAAGCGGGACGTTGACGATGCAGACGCCGCCGTCGAGCTCGCGAACGAAACGTTCCGGCTTTGGCCGGGAACTCGGGGCCGCGGGAGTTCGCGAGTTTACGAATACGAAGACGATCTGGATTTCCTGAGAGCGGGATCGGAAAGATCACCAAGTCCACGAGACTCCACCGTAGAAGGAGCGACCGTCGCCTGGATGAAAAATCTCAGGATTCGGCTACTAAGCGTGGAGATACTTAAAACGTCTGCTAGTTCGAGCTTTACAATTTCCAGTTAACACCAATGGAAACGCCGCTGACGCCGCTCGAGTTTGCTCGCCGCGCGCGCAAACTTTATCCCGAACGTATCGCGGTGATCGATGGCGACTCACGCTGGACCTATGCGCAGTTTCTCGATCGATGTAATCGCTGGTCGGCGGCATTACAGAAACTTGGGATGGGACCGGGGGACCGTGTCGCATATCTCTCACCAAACAGTCACGCGCAGCTCGAATCGTTCTACGCAGTTCCGCAAATCGGCGCCGTGCTGGTGCCGCTAAACTATCGCCTTACAGCCGACGACTTCGTTTACCTGATCAATCACAGCGGTTCGTGTGTGATCTGCGCAGACCGTGATTATCTCGAAACGATCGATAGCATTCGCGAACAGCTTCCCAAGGTTGAACACTTCATCGCCTTGAGTTGTAACGCCGGCTCGCCTCAGGCGAATTCTGACTGGCTTAACTACGAAGCCATGGTGAACGCGAGCCCGGCTGAATTTTCACGCCCGGAAATTCGCGAAACGGATCTGCTCACAATCAATTATACCAGCGGCACAACCTCGCGACCGAAAGGCGTGATGATCACCCATCGCAATGCCTGGATGAATTCCGTCGGCACGCTGCTCTATGCGCCCATGACCTGTGCCGATCGTTATTTGTGGACGCTGCCAATGTTTCACGCCAACGGCTGGACTTTCGTCTGGACGGTGACGGCCGCGGGAGCGACTCACATTTGTCTTCGCAAAGTCGAACCGCGCGCTGTCTTCGAATTGATGGCAGCCGAGCAAGTCACCACGTTATGCGCAGCGCCAACGGTATTGATTTCATTGGCCAACGCGCCGGCAAATCTGCGTCGTCTCGCGCCGAAAGGAATTCATATTGTCACGGCGGGTGCCCCGCCGGCAGCGAATACCATCCAACGACTTGAAGAAGATTTGGGCTGGACCATCACACACGTGTACGGACTGACGGAGACAGCGCCGTTCATCACCGTTTGCGAAGCGCGCGCGGAACATGCGCTACTGCCAATCAGCGAACGAGCTGCGATCAAAGCGCGCCAGGGTGTTGAGTTGATTACATCGGGCGAGTTGCGCGTGATAGACACGCAAGGCAATGACGTGCCGCCCGATGGTATTACTCAGGGTGAAATCATCGCACGCGGCAATGTGGTCATGGCCGGTTATTACAACGACCCGGTGGCGACTGAAAACTCTTTACGCGGCGGATGGTTTCATACCGGCGACGCCGCGGTCGTGCACCCGGATGGTTACGTTGAAATTCGCGACCGACTGAAAGATGTCATCATAAGCGGCGGTGAAAATATTTCTTCGGTGGAAGTTGAGGGCGTGCTGTTGCGACATCCGGCCGTGCAGGAAGTGGCGATCGTCGGGTTCCCACATGAAAAATGGGGCGAAGCGCCGCATGCCTTTGTTGTTCTACATGAAGGCGCAACTGCGAATGAGCGCGAGCTGTGCGAGTTTGCCCGGGCGAAGCTCGCGCACTTCAAAGCGCCTCATAGCGTGACGTTCGTTAACGAGCTACCCAAAACTGCGACTGGGAAAATTCAGAAATATATTTTGAGAGCGCGACGGCCTGCGATCGCACCGCAATGAGCATTTTTTAACTTCGCGCCCTCGCCAAGCGTCTCGACATCGCTTAGAAGCTGACCGGCCTGAGGGCAGGCCGGCTCCAACGCCCGTCGTGGTGGCCGTACACCCTCGCGTTGGATTTTCTACAGCGATTAAATAACCAATGATTCGCATCTTCAGCCCTAACACTGGGCTTGAGCTTGGCAATCAACTCGTTATCCTCGCACAGCATGCATCGTGACCATCAGCATTGGTACTCGCACCGTCTCAATCGCGACATGGGTATCAACATTTACGGCAATTACGGCGCGCCGATCCTCGCCTTCCCCACGAGCTGCGGCGACGAATCGGAGATGGAAGGTCAGGGCATGATTCGCACCCTCAGTCCGTACATCGAGCAGGGGCGCATCCGAGTTTTCTGCATAAACAGCGTGAACAGCGATTCATTTCAAAACAAAGGAGTGCATCCCTTTCATCGAAGTTGGATGCAGGCGCAGTACGATGACTATGTGGCAAACGAAGTTTTCCCGTTCATCGACTCTCAGTGTCAAACGCCGGGCATCGGGATCGCCACGTTAGGCGCATCGCTGGGTGCCTATCATGCCGCTAATACTCTCTTCAAGCATCCGGACCACGTGAAGCGTTGTTACGCGCTCTCGGGCATCTACGACATGCGAGACTCCATGGACGGGATGTATGATGACAATTTCTATTTTAATAACCCGGTAGACTATGTCGCGAATCAGAGTGACCCATGGTATCTCCATCAGTACGCGGGTTGCGACATTCGCTTGGTAACCGGATGTGGTCCGTGGGAGAACAGCGGGCCGACCTACCGAATGTCGGAAATTCTCAAGAACCGCAGCATTGCTCATCATCTGGACGACTGGGGTCCAGAAGGTGGTCACGAATGGCCCTACTGGCATCACCAGATGTGGGAATACGTTGGCGCACATTATTAAAGAACCGTTCGCCGCGTTCCGATCGCTTCAGCATGGCAAAGAAAGTCACAGGCGGCTGCGCGTGCGGATCCATCCGCTATCAGCTCCTTGACAAGCCAATGTTCGTCCACTGCTGTCATTGTGACGACTGTCAGCGGCTGACCGGCAGCGCGTTTGTACTCAACGCCATCATTGAGACTCAAGCGGTCAAGCTGCTCCGTGGCAAGCCAGTCGCCGTGCCGGTGCCCCGCGAGAACGGTCCCCACGATATCTACCGCTGCCCGGGATGTCAGACCGCGCTCTGGAGCGACTATGGGCGCAGGCCCAATCTCCGGTTCGTGCGTGTTGGAACGCTCGACGAGCCCAGTGCGCTAAAGCCGGACGTGCACATCTATACCCAGTGGAAAGCGAAGTGGCTCAAGCTCCCGAAGCGAATGCCATCGTTCCGGGCTTACTACAACAGCAGCAAGCTTTGGCCCAAGGCCAGCATCAAGCGTCGTGATGCTGCCCTCGGAAAGACCGACAGTTGACCGTTCGCCTGACTCGTCACGCGCACTTGTCACTAATCGCTTCCGCTAACTTCTTCTTTCCTATTTTCTAAGGTCACCGCCCACCTTAGAAATGATTTGTGATCGCAACGGCGCGATCACCGCGCGGCCAACGGACTTTCCTGAGTTATTTCGTGAGCGAGATGATGCTCGTTAGGTGTTTCTCCGAGTTTGCTCGTTACTGTTTTTCGCACCTTCGCTTCGGTTGAGGAAATCACTTCGGCCTGAACGCGGCGCAGACCGCTCGTCAGTCCGATCTTGGAGAAAGTCCAAATCAACC
This sequence comes from Candidatus Udaeobacter sp., assembly GCA_036002955.1. GTDB lineage: Bacteria > Verrucomicrobiota > Verrucomicrobiia > Chthoniobacterales > UBA10450 > Udaeobacter. Next base: position 5,160 of record DASYSX010000115.1, read on the forward strand.
ATTTCGTCGGGTCCCACTGCCATGGCTTCACTCCGTTACGATAATCGTGCTGAAATTCGTGATGATAATTATGGTAGCCTTCGCCCATGGTAAACAGCGCCATGAAAAACGAGTCACGCGCGCTGCACCGCGTGGAATACGGCTGACGCCCGAAGGTATGACAGGCCGAGTTAATCAGGAAAGTACCATGTTGAAGCATGACGACTTTGGCCACGCCCCCAATCAGAAAACCACCGAGCGCCCCGATCCAGCCGTTCCAGAGCGCGCCGAGCAAAGTCGGCAGACCAAAACTCACCAGCACAGCGAGTAAATGAATATGTTTATGTTGCCACATCACCAACGGATCCTTTTTTAGATCCGCTACATTATCGATCGGCGGTTCCGGCCACAACTTGAACAGCATCCAGCCCATGTGGGCATGGAAAAATCCTTTGGTGATATCGTACGGGTCTTCGTCATGGTCGACGTGTTTATGATGCCGGCGATGATCGCTCGACCACATAAGGACTGAGTTTTCAAAGGCCGCCGCGCCGAAGATGAGCGTGAACAAACGCACCGGCAATCGTGCGCGAAAAGTCGCGTGCGTAAATAACCGGTGATAGCCAAGCGTAATACTGAACCCGGTCGCTATTCCTAAAACTGCGGAGATCGCGAAATAAAACCAATCGAACCCGAAATACCATAGGTAAAGAGGGACCGCGGTGAGCGTTAAAACGAGAGTGCCGATCAAAAACGCGCTCGTCGTCCAATTAATGCGATCGGTAGGGATACGGAAAATCATGTTATTGTTGTTAGTAACTGAGCCGCGATAGCCGATGTCCGATGTCTGACCTTTGCCTGTGGTCACTCGTCACTGATCAGCTCAAGAAACCGGTCTTCCGAGCACAACGTCTTCCTTGGTCCAGGTATGGACAGCGCCACAGTGTGCGCAGGTAAATTTTTGCCGCACCATTTTTGCTTCCGGCCAGAGTTTCTGTTCAATCGTGCGACCAGTGTCAGTGAGTTTCGAAGTGGAAGGACAACGAACGAGTAAACTTTTCAGGTCGGCACCCTTCGGCTTCGGTTTCCGTCGCGGCGGATCAAAATAAAATCGCCTTGCCATATCAGAGACGGTAAACAATCCGCGCTTTGGCGGTATCGTAAGGTGACATCTGCATCCTCACACGATCACCCACTGTCAGGCGGATGAAACGTTTGCGCATTTTGCCCGAAATATGCGCGAGCACAAGATGATCGTTCGCGAGTGCAACCCGAAACATTGTTCCAGGTAACACACTCATGATCGTTCCCTCCAACTCGATCGCCTTTTCAGAGTCAATCATTGTTAATATCTTAGCGGCTCAACTGTAGGGGATGCTCTTAGCATCCCGTCATTCAGGAAGCAGCCTGCTTCCCCTACAGAGTAACCGGATTTAGCGGCGATTATTCGCGAATGGTCGTCGACCACCGCCACCACCGCCCCCGCCGCCACCGCCATAAGGACGCGGACGTTCTTCGCGGGGACGTGCTTCATTTACAGTTAGCGCGCGGCCGTTGAGTTCCTGGCCATTAAGCGCGCTCATCGCGGCACTGGCTTGCGCATTGTCATTCATAGTGACGAACGCGAACCCGCGCGATTTGCCAGTCATACGGTCCATCATAAGACGGACTTCGCTAACCTGGCCATGTTGTTCGAACAGATCTTGAAGATCGTTCTCGGTGCTCTCAAAGGAGAGATTACCTACGTACAGTTTCATTTGTGTTTGAATTTGGAAAAACTAAGCAGCTACAGAGCCGTTCCCGGGAATCGAGTTTCAA
>DASYSX010000116.1:0-9282 GCA_036002955.1 Candidatus Udaeobacter sp.
CAGGCAAAAGAGCGCGAGAAACAGGCAGAAGCGTACGCGTTTCGACGGGTGAATGAAGCCAAAGGCGAAGCTCAAAAATTTTCGTTGTTGCTCACCGAATATCGCAAGGCGCCAGAGGTGACGCGTCGGCGTCTTTATCTCGAGGCGATGCAAGCCATCCTGCCGAGCCTGCAGAGGAAAATCATCGTGGATGACAGCTTGAAGAATATTCTTCAGACGTTGCCGCTTCAGGCGCCCGGCGAATCGAGAGGGACGCCATGAACGTAATCGATGTGACTCCGCGACCCGCTGTCATAACTGCCGCAGTCCGCTTTTTGCAGAGCCCGGTCATGTCAATTTTGGGCATTCTTTTCATTCTGACTGCATTGAAATGGGGAACGTTGCTCTTTGTCGTGCCCCAATATGAGACGGTGATCATCACGCGATTTGGCAAAATCGTTCGCACAATCACGACGCCCGGGTTGAAGATGAAGCTGCCTTTCTTCGATAAGTTACAGCGCTTCGACAAGCGCATTCTCGCGTGGGACGGGCCGCCAATCGAATGTCCAACCAAGGATAAGCTATACATTATCGTCGATTGTTTTGCCCGATGGCGAATCAGCGATCCGATGCTCTACTTCAATCGGCTCAATGACGAGCGGAGTGCTCTCTCGCGCCTCGACGACATTCTCGGCAGCGAAACGCGCACCGCTGTCGCCACGCACGATTTAGTCGAAATCATCCGCGTGACGAAGGGGAGAAAACCTGTGCGCGACGAAGACTTGGAAAAGACCGGCACCGTTCTGCCGACCACAATTCCAGATATTGAGTACGGGCGCGGAGAAATTGAAAAACAGATTACCGAACGCACGCGTCAAAAGATTGCTGACTTCGGGATCGAACTGCTCGATGAGCGTTTCAAACGCAGCAAATACAATCCTGCTGTGGCGGAGAAAATCATCGAGCGCATGTCGAGCGAGAGACACCAAATCGCGGCCCGATTTCGTTCCGAAGGTCGCGGTGAGGCGGCCAATATCAACGGCCAAAAAGAAAGCGACGTCGCATCGATCAGTTCCACTGCCACAAAGAATGCGCTTGAAATTGAAGGCAAAGCCGACGCGGAAGCCGCGGCGATTTATGCCGCAGCTTTTGGCACGCCTGACCAACAGGAACTCTATTCGTTTTTGCGCAGCCTCGATGTTATGCGAGCCGCTTTTGAAAAGGATACAACCGTGGTCCTCTCGACCAATAGCGATCTCGGCCGAATGCTGAAATCGATGGCCGAAGCGGTAGCTCCAAAAATCCCGCCGCATTGATCGGCGGTTCATAAAATAGCTGCCGTGCGTCACGGCGCCTAGAAGAGCGGTTGCCCTGGCTCGTTGCAATGCTGCGCATGCCTTGCTCCACCGCAAATCATCGGCACATTGAAATCTCGATTTTTTACATGAAGACAACGCTTGCTCATCAACTTGCTGATTACGCGTGCTCGGTGCGATTTGAGGATCTTTCGAAAGAAGTCGTGCACGAAGTGAAACGGCGCGTCATCGATTCGTTAGGCTGCGCATTAGGCGCGTGGAAGGAAAAACCGTTTGTGATCGCGCGAAAAATAGCGGGAGATTTCTCGGCGAAACATGGATCCACGATCTTTGGCACCGACCACAAGGCCCCGCCGGACTGGGCCGCATTCGCCAACGGCTGCGGCATCCGGTATTTCGACTTTAACGACACGTATCTGTCGAAAGAGCCGGCGCATCCGAGCGATAACATTTCGGCTGCGCTCGCCGTCGCGGAAAGCGTGGGCGCGGATGGACGCGAATTGATCGCGGCCATTGCGCTCGCATACGAAGTGCAATGCCGGTTGTGCGACGCAGCGAGCATTCGTGCGCGCGGATGGGATCACGTGACTTACGGGACGTTCTCGACTGCGTTGGCGTCCGCGAAGTTGATGAAACTTGATTCGGCGAACACTCGGCACGCAGTGAATATCGCTGGTGTGGCCGGTGCTGCCATGCGCCAGGCGCGAGCAGGCGAGCTCTCGCACTGGAAGGGGGTTGCATTTGCTACGGCGGCGCGCCACGGCGTTTTCTCTGCGCTGCTTGCAAGCCAGGGTATGACCGGACCTGCGCCGATCTTCGAAGGCGAGATGGGATTCGAGAAGCAACTCGGCGTGTCCCTGGGCAACGTGGGTGAAAAATTTCGCGGATCGCCCGCAATGATTTTGAAGACAAGCATCAAATATTGGCCTGCGGAATATCACAGCCAGAGCGCGATTGAAGCCGCGCTTTTTTTACGGAGTCAGATTGATGACCTCTCGAAAATCAAAGGTTTAGTGATCGAGAGTCACGACGCGTCAGTGGACATCATCGGAAGCGAACCGGAGAAATGGAAACCGAAAACGCGCGAGACTGCAGACCACAGTTTGCCCTACATCACGGCAATTGCGCTCATTGACGGCGAAATCACCGATCGCCAGTTCGAGCCGGAGCGGTTCAAAGATCCGGAGGTCTGGAAGTTTTTGGAGAACGTGAAAGTGGAGCGGAACGCGGAGTTAAGCGCGATGTATCCAGATGCAGTCGGCAACATTGTGCACGTTGACCTGACCGATGGCCGGCGATTAACGCAGCGCGTCGATTATCCGCTAGGCAACGCGAAGAACCGGCTCAAAGATTCAGCGGTCGAGGGAAAATTCCTCGCGCTCGTCGAGCGCATCATTGGGGAGAAACCAGCGAAAAAGATCATCGAGCTTGTTTGGAAACTGGATGAAGCCAGCAACGTGGATGCGCTGATGGGGGCGATGAGAATGACGAATGACAAATGATCATGAGGAGGAATGACCAAGATCGAATCGCATTGTCATCCTGAGCGAAGTCGAAGGATCCCGTTGAACCATCGTAAGCGTTTCGCCACGGGCTTCCTCGACTTCGCTCGGAACGACAGGAAGCGGCTTCACTATCTCACGGCGCAACAGAACGAGCATGAGTAAGAGCAAGAGACTGCGGGAGCTTATCGCGAAAGGCGCGATCATGCTGCCCGGTGTACCAAATGCGGCCATGGCGCGACAGGTGGAGCGTGTCGGATTTGACGCCGTATACGTGAGCGGCGCAGGAATGGCGAATTCGACAGCTGGCGTTCCTGATATCGGTCTGCTGACGTTAACAGAAGTAGCCCAACTGGCTGGGTACATCGCAAGGGCGGTAAAGATCCCGGCAATCGTCGACGCGGACACCGGATTTGGAAGTTTGGAAAATGCAGCCCGCACGATCCGCGAGCTTGAAGCAGCAGATCTGGCCGGTTGTCACATCGAAGACCAGGAATTTCCCAAGCGCTGCGGACATCTTTCCGGAAAATCGCTGGTCGACGTTGAGGAGATGACCGAAAAAATCAAAGCAGCGGTAGCTGCGCGACGCGATCCCGATTTTATGATCATTGCGCGGACGGACGCGCGCGCTGTGGAGGATTTTAATCGAACAGTTGATCGGGCGCAGCGCTACATCGAAGCGGGCGCCGACGCAATCTTCCCGGAAGCATTACAGAGCGCCGAGGAGTTTCGCGATTTTGCCAATGACATCGGTGTGCCGCTGTTGGCGAACATGACAGAGTTCGGTAAAAGCCAGCTGCTTTCATTTACGGAGTTGGCCGAATTCGGCTATCGCATGGTGATTTTCCCGCAGAGTGCGCTCCGCGTATCGATGAAAGCCACCGATGAGTTTCTGCGCGCTCTCAAGAAAAGTGGGACGCAAAAAGAATGGCTCGATGAAATGCAGACGCGTGAGGAGCTTTACAAACTGCTCGACTACGATCCGACTGCGCAGAAATGGTTAGGCTAGAGCGACTGACGATTTGTCGGCACGCGTATCGTAGTTACAATCAGCGAACAACATGGGTACTGAAACGAAACCACAATACAGCCCGGGACTGGCCGGGGTAATCGCCGGTGAAACGGCGATCTGCTGGGTCGATCCCGCTGCCGGGTTGATGTATCGGGGCTACGACATTCATGGAATGGCCGAGAGGGCCACTTTCGAGGAGGTCGCTTATCTGCTGCTCAATGCAGAGTTGCCGAACGCGAAACAACTGAAGGACTTCACGCAACAAATCGCCAGCGAGCGCGGGTTGCCCGGGCCGGTAACGGAAATGCTGCGACTTCTCCCGAGCGACACGCATCCAATGGACATGCTGCGCACTGGCGTTTCGATGTTAAGCGCCTTCGATAAAGATCTGAGCGATAATTCGCATGACGCAAACATTCGCAAAGCAATCCGGCTTATCGCGCGCGTCTCTACTTTGATCACCGATGGCTGGCGCATCTCGCAGGGTGAAAAACCGTTTCCCGAAAAACCGGAGCTGACGCAGGCGGCAAATTTCTTCTACAAATTCAACGGCAAGACTCCCGAGCAATGGCAAACCCGGATGCTGGATACGATTTTCAATCTCTACGCCGACCACGAATTCAACGCGTCCACATTTGCAGCGCGCGTAACAGCGTCGACCCTGGCGGACATGTATGCTGCGGTTACATCCGCGGTTGCGACTCTGAAAGGTCCGCTGCACGGCGGCGCCAATGAGGAATCGATGAAGATGCTCGAGGAAATCGGGACGCCCGATCGCGCCGAAGCATGGTTAATGGAAAAGCTGGGGACGAAAGGCAAGATCATGGGATTCGGTCATCGCGTTTACAAAGCAGGCGATTCCCGAGTGCCGGCGATGCGCGAGATCGCGCGCGACCTTGGGAAACGCACGGGGAAAGAGAATTGGGTGCCGATTTGCGAGAAGCTCGAACAAGTGATGGAACGGGAAAAACAATTGTGCGCGAACGTTGATCTTTACGCCGCGCCAGTGTTTTGGCTTTTGGGATTTCCGCCGGAGCTGAACACACCGTTGTTCGCTGCGTCCCGCGTAGCTGGCTGGTGTGGTCACGTGGTCGAACAACACGATAATAACCGTCTCATTCGTCCGCGGTCGCTTTACGTGGGACCAGAGCTGCGTCCGTATCCCGGCTCGCCATAGAAAAATTGTAGGGCGTCAGTGTCAGACGCCTTTTGCATTAATGCAACGTTCGGATGGCGTTTCACAGAAACACCCTACTAAGTGAAAGAAGAACAATCGCTCCAAGAAAAGTACGCACCGAAAAACATGTGCTTCGGCTGCGGCGCGGCAAACCCGGACGGGTTGCACATTCGTAGTTTTCTGAAGAACTCCGATGAATCGCGAGCAGACGGCGAAGTCGTCGCTGAGTGGAAACCGGAAAAAAAATACGAAGCATTTGAGGGAGTTTTGAACGGCGGAATCATTGGCACGTTACTCGATTGTCACTGCAACTGGACGGCAGCGTATCATTTGATGAAGCGCGCAGGCGAAAATCGTCCGCCTTGCACGGTCACTGCGGAATACGCCATCAAACTGCTTCGGCCGACTCCGACAAACGACTCGGTTTTTCTTTCTGCGAAGGTTGTCGATATCACTGATGATCGTGCGACCATCGAGGGAACACTGAGCGCCGGCGGAAAAGTTTGCGCCACCTGTCGCGGAGTTTTCGTTGCGGTTACCGAAGGCCATCCCGCCTATCATCGATGGTAGCAGCTCTGCTTTTGTTGCTCGCCGCGAGCACGCCTGGATCGACCAGCGATTTCGCGTCTAGGATTCTTTCTGTCGAGCAACGAACCGGTGGCCGAATCGGTGTCGCTGCGGTGGACACTGGCAGCGGCAAACGTTTTGATTATCGATCGGAAGAACGTTTCCCGATGTGTAGCACGTTTAAGCTTCTAGCTGCAGCGGCGGTATTAAAGCAGGTGGATGGAAGACAAGAGAAACTGGACCGGTTCGTGTCGTACGACGCGAAAGACATTTTGGAATACGCGCCAGTCACGAAAGCCCATCTCAAGGACGGCGGCATGACGCTCGGGGCTTTGTGCGCGGCGGCGATCGAACAGAGTGACAACACGGCCGGCAATCTCTTGCTGGATACAATCGGCGGACCGATTGGGGTGACAAAGTTCGTGCACAGCATTGGCGACGAGATGACGAGGCTTGATCGAAAGGAACCGGGATTGAATAGCGCGATTCCTGGCGATGAACGCGACACAACAACTCCTGCGGCGATGTGCGCAGACATCCAACGGTTGCTGCTGGACAATGTGTTAACCAAATCTTCACGGCATCAGCTCGAGGACTGGTTGCAGCACAACGAGACTGGCACACTGATGATTCGAGCTGGCGTTCCAAAAACGTGGACGGTCGCGGACAAAACGGGACGATGTGGAAACGGGGCGACGAACGACGTCGCCATTATTCGTCCACCGGGCCGTGCCCCGATCGTCGTGGCTATTTACTCGATCGGCTCGACATCGTCGGCGGATGATCATGCGTCAACTCTTGCGGAAGTAGCGCGAGCTACTTTGGAGTTTCTGGCCCCGTAAAACAGAATCCACTTCTGACAGATGGTAGGGACACCGCGCTGCGGTGTCCGGTCGACGCCGCGCGCCGACCCTACCAGGAATTCGGTGCCTGAATTTCGCCAATGCGCGGGTTGCGTGTTGGATTAACTATTGCTGATGAAAACCTCGCGCTTTCAAATCGTTCCTCTTCCGACCGAAATTGCAGACGTAGCACGTCGACAAGTAAAGGAGGGCGCGCCAGATCACGCGCTCATCACAGTTGATTCGCCAGGGAGCAGTCCGTGCCGCCACTGCCTGCGGTGGGCGCAGCCTAACGAGCGTGTCATTCTGTTTTCGTACGCCGCGATTCCGGCCGGTCACCCGTATTCTGAGGCAGGCCCGATCTTTGTTCATGCCAATGAGTGCCAGCGCTACAGCGCGACTAACGAATATCCCGCTGATTTTCGCAGTGGTCGTGTGTTTCGCGCTTATGACTCAAAGTACAACATCATCGACGCGCAAATTGCGAATGGCAGTGAACCGGAAGTCGTGATTGAAACTTTATTCCAAAATCCTGACACCGAGTTTGTGGATGTCCGCAGCGTTACCCACGGCTGTTTTACTTTCCGAGTTCAACGCGCATGAACACGACGTATAGAACTAGGGACGGACGCTCTGGTAGGGTCGGCGCGCTGCGCGGACCGGAGGCCGCGGCGCGGCGTCGCTAGCGAATTCGCTGCTCGAATTTCGTCGATGCATTAATGTTATGAGCGCCTAGCTTTTTCGCATGAAAACGCTCGAACTTCTGCCGCCAACGGAGACGATGTATCGCGCATTGGTGAACCGCGATCCGAGCTTCGAAGGAATTTTTTACATCGGCGTCCGCACGACTGGAATTTTCTGCCGGCCCACGTGCTCGGCAAAAAAACCGGCACGCGAAAATGTCGATTTTTTTGCGACATCAAGCGACGCACTGGAAAACGGTTATCGGCCTTGCTTGCGCTGTCATCCGCTCGATCCAAATTCGCGACCGCCGAAACTGATCGAGCGTTTGCGCGCGGAAGTGGAGCGCGCTCCGGCCGGACGGCTGACCGACAAGGAACTGGCCGCGCTCTCGATCGATCCTTCAACCGCGCGGCGGCAGTTCAAGCGGCATTATGGTATGACATTCCAGGCGTACCATCGCGCGCGTCGGATGGGTCTTGCTTTGAATCAGGTGCGGCAAGGGGATCGGGTGGATCACGCGAGAAACGGGAGTGGCTTTGACTCCGAGAGCGGTTTCCGCGACGCGTTCGCGAAAATCTTTGGCGAATCACCAACAAACGCCAGGACGCATGCACCTCTGCTTGCAGAGCGAATCGATTCGCCGCTCGGGCCAATGATTGCTGTCGCTGACGATCACGGCTTGCGCCTGCTTGAATTCGTCGATCGGCGCGCGACAGAACGTGAGTTATCCATCTTGCGTAAACGATTGCGAACAAATGTTGTGCCTGGGAAACATCAGTATCTCGATAACGTTCGTTCCCAATTGAAGGATTATTTTGCGGGCAAGAAGCTTGAGTTTGACGTTCCGCTGGCGCCGGTTGGATCGACGTTCCAGTTGCGCGCGTGGAAAATCTTGCAGGCGATTCCAGTTGGCGAAACGCGTTCGTATTCCTGGATGGCAAAGCGCCTGGGCGATGAAAATGCGCGTCGCGCAGTTGGCCGCGCGAACGGCACGAACATGATTTGCATCGTGATCCCGTGCCACCGCGTAATCCGAGCCGATGGGACGCTTTGTGGGTACGGCGGCGGTTTGTGGCGCAAAAAATGGCTGCTCGATCACGAACAGCGCTACGCGAAAAACAAGTGACTTTTAGGTTGGGAATCTGAGCAATACGTTTCCGTCGCCGCGCGTCTTTGACACTCTCGACCACTGTGCGAGTCGTGATGCGCGATGGAGCGCAGTGAACACGCAGCAATAAAGATGGAGGCGACAGCGCCTCAGTCCGTTTCCGCCAGCGCTGCGTTTCCGGCTGCCAACGCCTGGTGGCTATTCTGCGCCCTCATCTTCGCGCTCAAGCTTTTGCTCCTTTGGGTGGACTCAACGCCGAAGCTTTTTCTAGGCGACTCGGGGGCCTACATCTGGACCGCGCTGACCGGCTGGATTCCAAGCGATCGATCCTACTTCTATGGCTACCTGGTACGCTGGCTCGCGGTCTGGCCGCACGGTTTTGGGCCGCTTCTCTTGAGTCAGATGCTCGTCAGCGCGGTGACAGCGATTGTGTTTACGCTGATTTGCAGCCGCTTTTTCAGAATGTCGAACAGGCTTTGCTTTTTGTTCGGATTCTTGTGCGCGCTGGATCCTTGCCAGCTTGTCTGGGAGCGGTACGTGATGACTGAGACCTTTAGTCTTCTTGTTTACATGCTGGTTCTCTATTGGTCTCTGGCTTATCTACGCGATCGACGGCTGTGGCAGCTTGCAGTAGTCCAGGCGCTCTCGGTGCTACTGATCGGCTTTAGGATGAGCTTTCTGCTGGTTGTTGAGGGTTGCACGATTCTGCTGCCACTCATTGCGTTTGCATGTTGCGGTCTTCCGGCGTTACGCGAGCGCTCAGAGGCGCGCCTACCGCAAGGGAGCGTTCTAGCGCTGGCATTAACACACGTGGCTGCCAGTATTGCCATGATGTTCGTAATGCATGGTGCCTACAAATATGCGAATGGCTATCTTACGCACCGTGAGCCGGCATACTTGTACGATGCCGGAGCTCATCTGGCTGCGGTTTGGGCCCCAGCACTTCAGCCCTCGGACGCCACCGATCCCCGTTTCGGCGAGATAATTGCCAACGGGCCTGAGTTCAAAATAAAAGTTCTGGGTTTAAGAAACGCCCAACAATACGGCAAAGGTCTTCTGATTGACCGCTGGCGCCAAATTGAAAAAAATCATCCA
>DASYSX010000117.1:0-4338 GCA_036002955.1 Candidatus Udaeobacter sp.
CAAACTCTTGCGATCGGCGCGTCAAAGGTGCGCTCCACGATAATCGCTTCAGCTACATCATTTGTTTTAGTCATCATGTTTTATTCACTTTGCATTCCTATCCGGCTCCATTCTTTTTGTTTCTTCCTTCGATTGTGCCTCATCTTTCGTCCGTTCCCTTTCACGTTTGATCGTCTCTCTCCGCCGCCGCGCCTGCGATGTGAGCGATCAGGTGGTGTCGCCGCTCGCTGCGACTGCGCGGCCCCGGCGGACCTGTTCCAAGACTTGGTTGAGGCTTCATCGTTGCCGTACTCATCGTGCCAGTTCCACCACTCGTACGGCGGGGTCTGAGGACACCCTTCTGGCGAGTCCTCCCACTCCTCCTGACGGCCGAGGGCGGTGATATCAAGGTAGTTCCAAGTGTTTCCCATCTGCTCGTCACCGCGATTGTTAATGAAGTAGGTGCGGAATACGCGGTCGCCATCGCGTATGAACGCGTTCGTCCCGTGCCACTCATCCACGTCGAAGTCCTTATCGAAGCCGTCCGCGATCGTGTACCAAGGAATGAACTGCCAACCCATTCGCGCTTTTAGGCGCTCGATATCTTTTTGCGGCGCGCGTGACGCGAACGCGAGTGTGGTGTCGCGAGCATTCAGATGAGCGGGGTGAGCGACCTGGTCGGCCACCATCGAGCAGCCGACGCATGCATGTTCGGGCCAGCCGACTACACCCGGCTCGAAGAACGCACGATAGACGATCAGTTGGCGACGGCCTTCGAACAAATCGAGCAGGCTCGCCCTACCCTGGGGTCCGTCAAATTCGTACTCCTTCTCCACGGCAAGCAACGGCATCCGCCGACGTTCGGCGCTAAGCGCGTCTCGGGCCCGGGACAACTCCTTCTCCTTCACGAGAAGCTGCTGACGTACAGCCTCCCACTCCCTCGCTGACACCACTTTTCGATCTAATTCCAGCTCTGTTGTTTTCATTTTGTTGCCTTTTCTCTTTTGGTTCTCTGCTGTTGCGAAATGCTTTGAACGCAATTGCTGTTACTCCACCGCTCGATGTCGTCGCCAGAACAGCAATGTTTGCGATGCACACCGGACACATGAGTCAGGCCTTTCCCTTTTTGCCGGCGGTCTTGTTCGTTTTCTCCAAGTAAGCGGCCAGCCGATCGAGCGACCCTTCCCAGAACTTTCGATAATCTTCAACCCAACGCGCGGCTTTTTTTAAAGGCTCGGCATTTAGTTGAATTGCATGGACACGTCCATAGCGCCGGCGACGGAGCAATCCGGCCTTTTCCAGAACCCGCAAATGTTTTGAAACAGCTGGGAGCGACATGTCGTGCGGCCGGGCGAGATCGGTAACACATCGATCGCCGCGCGCCAGGTGCGCCAGAATCCGCCGACGTGTGGGATCGGCAAGCGCCGCAAAAGTTCGGTCCAAAGTTTTCGAACAATATTTAACCATCTGGTTAACTATGTAGCAGCACGATTCCTAACGTGCAAATATTTTTTCTTATGATTTGCAGCCGCCGAGGACTGCATTGGCGCTTTCGGCCGAAACAACGGGAATTAGTAAATCATGCGAGGACGCGTCCACTCATCACCTGTCACTCGTCACTTATCACTTTGGTGAAACGCTTCTTTGTTCACGACGTACGGCATTTTTGTTGGATCACCGGCATAATTGCCTTCGAGAACATCGATGAGTCCCTGGACGCAACGGCCCGCCATGCCTTTGGCTGGATCGATATCCAAACGAGTGATCTGCGCTCCGCTGGCGAAATGATGGAAGACGCGGCAACGATCAGCGATTTCGGGATCGAGCAGTGGCGAATCCGGCGGCAGCGGCTCTTTCTCGAATACATCGAGCGCCGCGCCGGCGATGACTTTTTGTTTCAAGGCTTGCGCGACCGCTTTCTCGTCCACCACCGGGCCACGCGAGGTGTTCACCAAATACGCGGTCGGTTTCATCAGCTTCAGCGTATTTGCATTGATCAGGTGATACGTTGGTTTGTCCGCTTCGCCCTCTCTCAACAACGGCACGTGCAGACTCACGTAATCGGCACCACGCAAGGCATCCTCGAACTCGACATACTTGATCAAGGTTTTCTCTTTCTGAATCCCGCGGGCATGGCGCAGGTCCATTAAATCCTGAATCGCCTTGATGTATTCGTGATTTTGATACGCCGGGTCGTAGCAAAGGATATTCATGTCGAACCCCGAACATTTTTTGATCATCGCCAGGCCAATGCGTCCTGTGCCAATGATGGCAATGGTTTTGCCCGTGACTTCATCCCCAAGGAACGGGAGGAAAGGATGCCACGATGGCCAACGCTGTTCGCGCACCAGTTGCTCGCTCTGCCACATTTTCCTCGCGAGCATCCCCATCATGAAAAACGCAAACTCGGCAGTGGCTTCGGTGAGCACGTCCGCCGTGTTCGTGAATGGGATTTTGTATTGGTTAGCGTCGGCGCGATTGATGTTATCGAATCCTACAGCGATTTGCGCCACAACCTTCAGCGTCCCCTTCCCCGCCGCGAATACTTCTGCATCAATCGGATCCCGTAACGTGGTAATCAATCCGTCGATGCCGCTCTCCACTTTCTCGATGATCAATTTCTTCGGCGGCGCCTCAGGTCCCTGAAATACTTCGAGGTCGTAGCCGCGCGTGCGCAAAAGTTTTTCGGCAGCATCGCCGATGCGGGACGTCGCAAAAATACGGAAGCGTTTTAGTTCTGGCATAGTGGAAAGGAATTTAATCAGGAACTCAGGATTGCAGGAAATTTTCTATCGAAGCCCATGCTTTTCGCTGCCAGTCGCGTTAAGGCGACGGATGAAGCCGGGAATTTCTGACAGGTTTCCAAGTACATAATTCGCTTCCTTTTCGTACTCTCGCGGATTCACAAAGCGACTGTCGGGAATCGCGGCGACTCGCATGTGCGCGGCTTTCCCCGCGGTGATACCGGCAAGCGAGTCCTCGATGACGAGGCATGCCTCAGGAGAGATTCCGAGTTTCTTTGCAGCTAACAGGTAAATGTCGGGATGTGGCTTGCCTTGTTGAACTTCATCGCCAGTGATCACGACACTGAATAAGCTTCTGATTCCGGTTCGGTCGAGTAATGGACGCGCGGATGCACTCACCGAACTGGTGGCTACGGCCAGCGCTAATTTCATCTCACGCAATTGTTCCAGCGTCGTCTTTGCGGAAGAAAACAGGTCCACACGATTTGCGAAAAAATCGGTCGCGATCTCGCCACGACGCTGCATCAATTCTTCCTCCGACGCGGAAAGGTGAAAGGCATTTTTGTAAAACTCTACCGCGAGTCGGTAACTCACGCCGAGGACGTTTTGGTGGTACTCGCCGCGATAACTGACTCCATGCTCCGCGAGCAATTTCGCGTCGATTTGGTTCCACCACGGCTCGGAGTCGGCGAGCACGCCGTCGAGATCAAAGATCACCGCGTAAAATGGTGAAGGCATGGTGTGCTGCACCTGTTACTCACATGAAGCTGGTGATCAATAAGTACGCCGCTAAATCGACGACTCTCCCAAAAGAGGGAGCCGTTAATCCCCAGGTATTTTTTAAACGGGATCGGATTGTACACGGTCTTACACTTGTGCTGTTCGAACCGAACGGGGGAGCACTATTGTCTGCGTTCCAGTTGGAGCAGACCGTCAAATCGCCAATCTCCGACGGGCGCCGAAAGTTTAGTGCGGCAGAGAAACAGTTTCGTGTCACTGGTCTCCATTCACCCACCGCCGCCGTAATCGAATCCGCTTTGCTGATGCTGCTGATTGGCTGGATTGATTACAAGACTACCGACTTTGCAATCTCGCTTTTTTATTTCGCACCCGTGGTGCTGGCCTCATGGCGCGCAGGACGCAAAGCGCGCTGGTTATTGCGGCACTTTGCGGGGCGACAGTTCTGATTGCCGACGTGCTGGTGCCCCGTAGCGGGCACGGAATTCCGCTCGCCTACATTAACGCCGGTATACTTGTATTGGCGTCGGCGGCTCTGGCTGAATTGGTAATTTCGTCCCATCACGCACATGAACGCCTCGAGGCGCTGCTTGCGCTAAAGACGGTTTCGCTCACAGAAATTCACCACAGGGTGAAGAACAACCTGCAGATCGTATCCCCTTGCTCAAGCTTCAATCCAACAAATTTGCTGATCCTGGTGTTCGCGATGTTTTCACCGAATGTCGCGACCGCATCAACGCCATGGCTCGTCTTCACGAAGAACTCTATAACGAGCATGGGCAATCACACCGTGCCCGAATTGAAAGCCGCGATCGACATCGCGCTCCACAAACACAATACGGAAATCACGATGCGCCGAGCGCTCAGTTCACGATTG
>DASYSX010000118.1:0-7234 GCA_036002955.1 Candidatus Udaeobacter sp.
CCGAAACGGCATTCGTTTCGGAAGCCTGCGTAGCAAACCGAAATGAACAGCGCCGAACAACAGCAGAACGGAAACAGATCCAACACCGAGCAAAGCCAGCACAAGATAGACGATATGAAGCGTCGCGCCCGAACGGCTCAACCAACGAAATCGCACGGCTATGCTCAGCCCCGCCAGAAACAAGACCGACAACATGCCGAGGATGCGATCCATGGCAACCGAGAGCGTGGCGCGCGTTTTCTGGCGCGGCGCGCACTTGAAAACAAAGTAAAGACGAACGGCATCGCCTGCGACGAGACCGGGTAAAAACATGTTGAAGAACAAGCCGATCATGACGATCGCGAAAGTGCGCAGCCAGTGCAGCGTAATTCCCTGAATGCGCAGCAACATTTGCCAGCGTACCGTCGCAATCACTTCGACCACGCTATAGGAAAGCCAACCGAACAGTATCCAGGTTCGATCGGCATGTCGCAGAGCATCCGCGATCTCTGCTCGCTTTTGCTGGTCATGAAATACATACCAAAGTCCAGCCCCAGTGACCAGCAACTGAAGCAACACGATGCCGACGCGTTTCATACCAGGATTTCATCTTGTATCATGTTGAGCGAAGCGAAACATCTTTGACTCTTTCCGGCAGCCTCATGGGACATTGATCAGAGATTCTTCGCTTCGCTCCGAATGACAACGATGCTTTTGTGAACACGCCAATCGAATACGATGCGATTGTAGTTGGCTCGGGACCGAATGGTCTCGCGGCGGCGATCACCCTGGCTCGCGCGGGATGTTCCGTTGTCGTTTACGAAGCAAACGCGACAATCGGCGGCGGCGCGCGTTCGGCCGAATTAACATTGCCGGGATTTTTGCACGACGTCTGTTCGGCAGTTCATCCACTTGCAGCAGGTTCGCCATTTTTTAAAACGCTGCCGCTGGAACGCTTCGGACTTGAGTGGATTGAGCCTGCAATTCCACTGGCGCATCCAATGGATAACGGCTCCGTTGCCTGTCTCTGCAAAGACATCGATCTTACGGCGGAAAAATTGGGCGAAGATTCGGCCGCGTATCGGCGCCTGATGAAACCGCTGACGCGGGACTGGGAAAATCTAGCGATTGAATTCCTCCAGCCAATGTTGCATTGGCCGCAGCACCCAATAACGCTCGCGCACTTTGGAATCCTGGCGCTTTGCCCGGCCACGTTGTTGGCGAAATTTATCTTCAAAGGCGAACGAGCGCGCGCGCTTTTCGCTGGGATCGCTGCGCACTCGTTTCTGCCACTGGAGACGCCGGTCTCGTCGGCATTCGCGTTGGTGCTTGGGCTTGCGGGACACGCGGTGGGCTGGCCGATTCCACGCGGCGGATCGCAGCAGATTTCGAACGCGCTTGCCGATTATCTGCGCGAGCTAGGCGGGACAATCGAAGTGAATCATCGCATCGAGAATCTTCGCGGCCTGCTGAAATCGCGCGCGATTCTTCTTGATATTTCGGTCTGGGAGTTTTTGCGAATCGCCGGTCAACAAATGCCATCGAGCTATCGCCGCAGACTGGAATCTTTTCGACACGCGCCTGGAATTTTTAAAATCGATTATGCGCTGAGTGAGCCTGTTCCATGGAAAGCAGAAGCCTGCCGTCGCGCAGGCACAATTCATCTCGGCGGCACAATCGATGAAATTGCGGCGGCGGAGCGCGAGGTTGCGCGCGGAAAAATTCCCGAGCGCCTGTTTACGCTGGTCGCGCAACAAAGTTTATTCGACGAAACCCGAGCGCCGGGCGGTCAGCACACGCTGTGGGCGTACTGCCATGTTCCGTTCGGCTGCGGGACGGATATGTCGGATCAAATCGAATCGCAGATCGAGCGATTCGCGCCCGGCTTTCGCGATTGTATTCTCGCGCGCCACAAAATGGGTGCTGCCGCTCTCGAGAAATCGAACCCAAACCTGGCAGGCGGCGATATCAATGGTGGCGCAGCAACTCTAACCCAGTTAATTGCGCGACCAGTCCTTAGTCCGACGCCGTACCGTACGCCATTGCCGGGTGTTTACTTATGTTCAGCATCCACGCCTCCGGGCGGCGGTGTCCACGGAATGTGCGGTTATCACGCTGCGCGCACCGCGTTGCACGATCTTTTCTCTACGCGCAAATCGGCAATGCATTTCAACTCAGGATAGTCCAGTTGATTGAAGATTGCGAAGCGAAGTGCGCTCGGCTCTGCCTGGCTTCCAGGCGCTAATTCAATTTTTTTGCGGCTTTTCCCGCTCCAATGAGCAGTGAGTTTCGAACAATACTAAAAAGGACAACAATCAACATTTAGAATATGAAAACGAAAAAAGTATTCACAATAGCAGCGGTAAGTGTCGGGCTCGCATTCAGCGTAACGACACAAGCGAACGAAAAACAGGGAGGACAACCCGTCAAAAGTTCTGATGTCCCTGCTGCAGTGCGATCGGCTGCCCAGGCGCAGGCGCAAGGCGGAAGAATTGTCCGTTGGGAAAAGGAAGGCGCCAACTTTGGAGCAGTCATCGACAAGAACGGCAGACAGATTGGCCTGGAGATGGATGCGAACGGCAAAGTGATCAGCAAGCATAACGAGACCAACGGCGCGCAATACTAAGTCCCGAGCTGGGTCGTGTTACCTTCAAGGCGGTATTAATCGATCGCCGTTTCGGTTGTCGCCAAAGCCGCTGTAGCCACCGCCCTGTGGGCGGTCCTGTTGGTGTGGAACGCGGCGCTGAGTCGACCGGCCACAGGCCGATGGCTATAGGGCGAGCGAGCGCACGGTCGAGTAGATCACTCCGCCGAGCATTGCTCCTACTGCGACCAGAGCAACATCTCGCTTCAACAACGCGATCAGAAAAAACGCAGCCACCGAGATGCCGACAGTCGGCCAGTCAACAAGCGCTTCGGGAATTAGATCGAGCGACACAACCGCGATAACACCAACAACTGCGGCACTCACACCCGCAAGGAATGCCTGAAGTGCGCGGTTCTCGCGGACCTTTTCGATGTAGTGCGCGCCGGCGAGCACGAATATAAAGGACGGCAAGAACACAAAAAAAGTGGCGATTACCGCGCCAGGGATTCCGCCGGCGATATAACCCACGAAGCTCGTGAACAACATGAACGGCCCCGGCGTTGCTACACTGAGCGCAACGCCATCGAGCAATTGTCCGTCGGACAGCCAATGATATTGCGCAACCGCGCCGCGTTGCACGAAAACAAGCGAAGCGTACGCGCCGCCAAAGCTCAGCAGTCCTGTCTTGAAAAACAGCCAGGCGACTTGCAACAAACGCGAATCGCTGAATGGAATCAGCGCACTGGTTCCAACAAGCATCACCGGCAAGCTTGACGCATTCCTTTTTAGCGCCGCAGAGCCGCCCTCCATGATCAAGTTTAGGATTCCAGCTAACAGAAGAATCAGAAGGAAGTTGATTCCCGCAAAACGCATTCCTGCAAATGCAGCAACCAGCAGAAGCGCAAGGAACACATTTCTAATCGAAGCGCGCCCGAGTTTGATAATTCCCGCGGCGATGATCCCGAGCACAGCCGGCTTGAGCACGTAAAGAGCGTCCGTTACCTGATGAAGCCTGCCATAATGAACATACAGCCAACTCAGAACGATCATGACAATAGCGCCGGGCAAAATGAAGGTGAGACCAGCCAACACACCGCCCCATAATTTGCGTTTCAGATAACCAACGTAGATCGCCAGTTGCAGCGCTTCCGGTCCCGGAAGCACGTGGCAGAAAGCCATGATTTTGATGAAGCGATCTTTGGAGAGCCATCCGCGCTTCTCCACCATGTGATTGAACATCATCGTGATCTGCGCTACGGGCCCGCCGATGTTGACGAAACCAAGGAAGAGAAAATACAGAAACACTTCGCGCCACGACGGCATCCGATCGCCTGAGTGCTCGTCGTCTTGGTTGTTCACGGCTCAAAGCTACACAGCTTGTGCGGCTGTCCTTTGGCCGTCGATCTTCGCGCGATTTCGAGTTATTGTCGCGAAACAAAAAACGTAGCTGGAATCACATTGAGTTCCTCTCGTCGAAGGAACCAGTCATTGAGGAAATACAAACTATGAAACCGACGGTATTTGTTGCTGCAATTTTCACCGCACTAATTGACATCGTTTGCGCGGCGAACTTGGACACGGCGAGAATCGATCAGCTTACCGGGCTCAAGGGTAAGTTGAACGAGAAGGAAGGTGTTTACAAAGTCACTTTCCCTCGCAGCGATGTGAAGATCGTCGTCGACGGATGGACGATGCCGCCGTTCATGGGTCTTGGAACGTGGGCCGCGTTCACCGCGACAAAAGATGGAGTGATGGTGATGGGCGATACGGTGCTGTTTGAAGACGAAGTCTACGCGGCGATGTCAGCTGCGCTCGACAATGGTCTTAACGTCACTGCACTTCACAACCATTTCTTCTTCGATCGTCCGAAGGTCTATTTCATGCACATCGAAGGAGAAGGCACAGTCGATAAGCTGGCAGGCGCCGTCAGAAAAGTTTACGACGCTGCGAAACAGATTCGCGCGACAAATCCGACTCCCAAAGACTCGTTAGGCGCAGAGCCGTTGCCGGAAAAGAGTTCGATTACTGCCGCGCCTCTAAACAAAATCTTTGGCGCACAGGGAGAATCGAAAGATGGAATGGTCAAGTTCACGTTCGGCCGACCTGCAACAATGCACGGCACCAACATCGGCAAGGACATGGGTGTGAATACATGGGCAGCGTTCGCGGGCAGCGACGACAAAGCCGTTGTTGATGGAGACTTCGCGGTCACAGAAGATCAGTTGCAATCCGTCTTGAGATCCCTGCTCAAAGACAAGATCAACATCGTGGCCATTCATCAGCACATGACGCATGAAGAGCCGCGCATCATGTTTTTCCACTACTGGGGCAGAAGCAGCGCTAAAAATCTCGGCCAGGCTGTCAAAAACGGACTTCAGCTTGGTGGACTGCCCGGAGTGAGCTCGCCATTGCAAAATTGAGCGCGGCTTTGTCGAGCAAGATAGTCTGCATTGCGTTCTGTTACGTAGGCATGGCAACGGTCGCTGCACAGAACGCGGCGCCACTAAAATTAAAGCAAACGCTCCCATTGCCGGATGTCGAAGGACGCATCGACCATCTCGCGTTTGATCCCGCTGGCGAAAGATTATTCGTTTGCGCGCTTGGCAACAACACAGTCGAAGTGCTCGATCTGCGCAAGGGCAAGCGCAGTCATTCCATAACAGGACTCGGTGCGCCACAAGGGGTTGCTTACGCCACCGAATTCAACCGCATCTTTGTTGCGAATGACAATGGCGGCATCCTCAAAACCTACGACGCCAAATCATTTCAACCTCTTGCCGAACTGAGTTTGAAGGATGATGCCGATAATGTTCGTTACGATGAGGCTACTAAGAAGGTTTATGTTGGCTTCGGCAATGGTGGAATTGCTATTGTCGATGCGCAGAATGGAAAAGAAGTTGGGTCAATCAAACTTTCGGCACATCCCGAAGCGTTCGCGCTTGAAAAGAATGGAAAACGAATCTTCGCAAACGTGCCGAACGCGCGAGAAGTGGCGGTGATCGATCGGGATAAACGACAAGTGATCAACAAATGGAAGACAGATCTGGCGTCTAGAAATTTTCCAATGGCGCTCGACGAGACGAACCACCGATTATTTGTCGGATGTCGTCTTCCGTCCAAGCTCGTCGTGCTCAACACCGACTCGGGTGATGTCGTTGCAAAGATCGACATCTCCGGTGATGCCGATGACGTTTTTTACGATACCAAGCGTCATCGCATATACGCGATCTGCGGAACGGGAAAGATTGATGTCGTCGAACAAATCGATCCAGAGACCTACAAGACTTCAACCAGGATCGACACGGCAGAGGGTGCCCGGACCGGACTCTTCGTTCCTGAACGAGACACTCTGTTTGTCGCGATCCCGCACCGCGGCTCACAACAAGCGGAAGTTCGCTGTTATCAAATCGAATGATTCGCGGCTCCAGCTCCTAAATACCGGCCAAGCCTCCGCAGATCATATTGTGGGTCGAGATTCTATTTACTCAGTAAAAACAAACCGATGACAGCAAAAGCAATACCGACGATTCGCTGCCAGGATGGCGGTTCGCGGAAAAACAGGATGCCCGCTACGGCCATGATCGCGGCGCCACCCGCCAGAATGGCAGGAACGGAAGACAACGGACCACCTTTTTGAAAGAGCAGGAAGAACGCAATTGTTCCTGCGCCTACGCAGATACCAGTAAGCACAGAATAAACAATTCCGTTTAGACTCGACTTTTGATCCCACCGGTTCGCCAACCAGAGGAACGCAAGGTAAGACAATATCGACAATGCCGCGGTTGCTTCGACCACAAAACCTCCCAGCCCTTCGCCGATGTGGTCGGCTGCCATCCGCGTGAAGATTTGGTGTGCGCCGTAAAGCACAGCAGCGATGACCGCATACCAGAACCAAGCCGCCACAAAGTAAAAAGCCGTACACTGCTAACTAAATCAAATGCGAGATGTGGTTATCCTGCCTAGTTGGTCAGCGGGTTTTGCAAAAACCGTTTCTTCGGAACGCAGCAGCGCCGGGTGCATTATTTTCAGCGGGACTTGTTCACTCAAAAAGTGTCAAAGCGGTTCTGGTCCAGGAGCTCGTTAAGGACGAAGTTAAGTAATGCGTTCGATTTCTCGATTCATAGTTGCTTGTTGCCTTGGCCTGATTTGCGCGACGGCGCTGGGCAACGACGTGTACCACTTGCTAAGTGAGATACCGATTGGAGGCGAAGGCGGCTGGGACATTTTGACGATCGATTCATTTGCGAGCCATCTCTACCTTTCGCACGCGACAAAGGTTGTCATTGTCGATTTGAATACAAACAGCGTGACGGGCGAAATCGCCGACACGCCAGGTGTCCATGCATTCGTGGCGGTACCCGAAGTGCAACGCGGTTTTTCGTCGAACGGCAAGGAATCGAAATCGAGCGTTGTTGATCTCACCACTTTGAAAACGATTTCGAAAATTGATACCGGCTCAAATCCGGACGCTGTTGTTTACGAACCTCGCCACGCTGAGGTTTACGTTTTCAATCACACTGGAAATTCGGTCACCGTTATCAATACGAAAACGGCTACCGTCTCAGCGACGATTCCGCTCGGAGGAAATCCAGAATTCGCGGTGGTAGATGAAACGGCAGGGCGCGTTTACTGCAACATCGAAGATAAGAGTGAAGTCGCGGTGATCGA
>DASYSX010000119.1:0-9006 GCA_036002955.1 Candidatus Udaeobacter sp.
CCATCGTCCTCTTCTGCAGTCAAACTGCTCCCGCTCTCTTCAGGATTGGGGAAGAAAAAGCCACAACATTCAGCACCAATTCCAACGGTTGGATTTCTCGGACCGTTACTGACAAATCGACACCGGGCGCCAAAATCATCCTGAAGAGCTACTTTCAACCAGCTTCTCGGACCGAAGGCTATCATCAGTCACGCGTTAAGCACAACCGGCGGGGGCTTCCTGTCGAAGGGATTTACCTGGACGCCGCCGGCAATCCTGTCACCACCACCAACGGCTATCAGCGATGGATTGCAACCTATGGCGTTCGAGGCGAACTCGTGAACTTGGTTGGTTTCGACTCGAATGGCGGTCAATTCCCCTTGCGAAATGCCCTGGCTATAACCGAGATTTTTGCCCACGGTGAAGGAGAGACAGTTGGTCTTCAAGTCGGCGACGTGTTCTGGGCGTACGAAGACTGGAACTACAATGATAAGTCGCTGTCGGCCGATCTGTCTCAAGCAACCAAATCGCTTCTGGAGCGCATCAATCGTCCCGGTGATAATCTTAGAAATCTCGTGGTTTTGCGCAACGGCAAGGCGCTGACATTCCAAGTGCATCCCGGAAAGTTGAGCGTAAATTTTGAGCCTACACCAATTCCAGAAAGCTGGATAAAGATCAACGCCCGATCCGCCGATGCTCAGGATACCCTGGGGCGACCATGATCCTGGTGACCATGCGGGACTACTTCACAATCTGAGCAGAAAAAGGGTGGGTCGGCCGGGACTCGAATCCGGAACCAACCCCGAAAGCTTTCGGGGCTGCCCTTACGTGTTTAAGTATTTGTTGAATTCAATGCGGAGATCGCGAGCTGCGGATTCTTCTTGCGTTTAAGCCGGCATTCAAGGGCGCGCGCGTCAGCCATGGAAGGCACCTTCTTCACCGCTGCGAGCACAAGCTCTTCGCCGAAACGTCGCGTTGTGTGATTGCTTCCGCGCCTATGCTCAGCAATTCGCCGATCCAGATTTTCAGTGGCGCCGATGTAATAGCGTTGTGCGCCACGCAAAATGTACACCCAAGCCATATTAGAAAATGGGTCGGCCGGGACTCGAACCCGGAACCAACGCCTTAAAAGGGCGCTGCTCTACCGATTGAGCTACCGACCCGTTTTGTTTTTCTCCTATGTATCGAATTTCCCGAGGAGAACCAACCCCGAAAGCATTCGGGGCTGCTCTACCGATTGAGCTACCGACCCATACGGGAAGCTTTTCTAAAGTACATCGTTGCTAATGGCAACATTGTAGGGCAGGCGCTCCGCCTGCCAACGATGAGTTATGCGAGCAATGCGCGTGCCCTACAGAGTGAGAGTCGTGAGCAAATCGCGTAGCGAATTCTTTGGCCGATCTAATTGAAACGCTAACAATCCCGCCTCCTTCGCTGCTTTCCAATCGCGTTCTGGATCATCGCCGACATGGAGAACCTCCTTCGCATTCAGATGCATTAGCTTTAACGCGCGTCGAAAAATTTCCGGGTCCGGTTTGTCCGCGCCGAGTTCGCTGGAGATAAACAAGTGAGCGAAATATTTCGAGATTCCAAGATTCTGAAGAATGAATCGCAAACGGCCGTCAAAATTTGAAATGACGGCAAGCTGAAAGCGTTGTCGCAATTGTTCCAGGACAGCAACGACTTCCGGGTAAAGTTTCCACACACCGGCTTCTGCGAAATGCTCGTAAGCGATTTCGAAAAAATTATCGCGATCGAGTTTACTAAAGGAAGGCGCGACCTGATCGAAAACGCGACCCACTAACTGGCGCCACCAGGCTTTGTCATCATTTTCGCGCGGACCGTCGATTGCAGGCCGTCGCGGCATTTGTTTCCAGGCTACATGAAATGCGCGATCCAGCTGACGTGCGTCGAGATCTACGCCGACTACACGACCTACGTAGGCGTAATGATCGCCCACTGTTTTCGTCAGATAAAAGAGTGTGCCTGCGGCGTCGAAAAGAATCGCTCTGATCACTTCATGGAAACGTTCGGCGTGCGAGCTGCCTACGCAACATCACGAGGCGGGCAGCCCTCAACGTTAACGCCTAATCCGGGCGCTGGCGCTGTTCGCTCTCTTCTTTCGCGAACGAACGGCTGCGTTATAGCCATTTCGTCTCGCACCTGTTCCTGCTCGCTGGTACCAGCTGTCACTTTGCGGCGGTGTTTATTTGCGCAATCTGAAAACCGAGCATCCAGTTGGACAAGCTTGCTCGCGCGGCGGATTAATTGGCATGCTGCCGGTTGAGCACAACG
The DNA here is from genome assembly GCA_036002955.1 of Candidatus Udaeobacter sp. GTDB lineage: Bacteria > Verrucomicrobiota > Verrucomicrobiia > Chthoniobacterales > UBA10450 > Udaeobacter. Next base: position 2,275 of record DASYSX010000119.1, read on the forward strand.
ATCCGGTCAACGCGAAAATTCTCGCGGTTTCGGAAGATAAGATCGAAGGATTTGTCCCCGAGCCGTTCGAGGAAATTGCGAATCGCTCAGGCGTAAGTGTCGAGGTAGTGATGGCACGCATCGCCGCGATGTTGCGCGCGGGAACGATCCGGCGCGTCCGTCAAACTTTGCTTGCAACGAACCTCGCCGAGGGCGCCCTGGTGGCGTGGAAAGTTCCGGAAGAGAAGATCGACACCGCGTTCGATTGGATGTTTCAGCGCGATCCGTTTTCGGGTCATGTCGTGCTCCGCTCGACCGACACCGTCACCGCCGGATCCGACTATAAACTTTGGACAACTGTAAAGGCTCCCCAGGGATTTTCGCTCCAAGGGCATTGCGAATTGCTGGCGAAAAAAGTCGGCGCCGAACGTTTTCGTCTAATGCCGGCAAAAGGCATTTTCACTCTCGGAGTCGGCCATGTTCGGCGTAAAGCGATCGAGCCGGGAAGCAAAGCTGATCAGGCGGCGAAAATGATGCCAGTGCAGCGCGTCGAGCTCAGTGACCACGAATGGGATGTCTTGCTTGCTCTGAAACGCGAATTCACTCCGGAAGAAGTCAAGCCATCACCGTGGGTTTCCCGGGCGAACGAAGCTGGCGTCTCGCTCGAGGAATTCTGTCGCGTAGCCGATCATTTGAATGCGCGAAAGATTGTGGGGCGTTTTTCAACTTTTCTCGAACACGTCAAACCGTCAGCGGGCGGCGTACGTGTGACGCGATTCAACGCACTATTTCATTGGGCGATACCGCCCGGCCGCGAAATTGAAACAGGCGGCGAAGTCGGGCGGCATCATATCCTGACGCATTGCTACTGGCGCGAGGCAGGCCCGGAGTTCAGGAACGTCAACATCATGGCGGTGGCGCATGGCACCGACAAACAACTACTGCTGGAGCACAAAGCCGCTATCGATCGGCATCTTGATTCGTGCGGAATTCCAGTGTCTTACACGAACGTCTTCTGGGGCGGGCGCAGCGAGATCAAACCGTCGGAGATTTCGCCGCACGTTTATCGCGCCTGGTTGTCGGAACAGGGGGCGAGTTAAAGGCTGGAACTGATTTCGAGAACTCTTCGCGATAAGTAAGATCAAGGTTTCGCAGCAGAGCGACGGCAAACTTCTGACGATCGACTTGTCGCCCTAATGTTATTGCTAGAGCTGTGGCTCTGTCTTGAAGCTCGGTCGGAAAATCGTCACGGGATTGATTCACGTTAATTCCGATTCCCACCACGGCCAGGTGCGGCGCCTTGTTTTGCGCGCGCATCTCTACAAGCACGCCGGCTACCTTGCGCCCATTAAACTGAACGTCGTTAGGCAGTTTGATCGCGGGCTCGAGCCCGAACTCGATGCGAATCATGTCCGAGACAGCTTCGATTGCCCAAATCGTGAGCCGTCCTGAATCGCTGAGCTGGATATTGGGTCGTAACAGGATTGAAAATGAAAGACATTTACCCGCGGTTGATTCCCAGCGGTTCCCACGTTGACCGCGCCCAGCTGTTTGATGTTCAGCGAAAACAACTAGACCCTCATCTGTAAGCGGCGGCGGACTAGAGACCGCCGCTCCTTGTGGGGAAGCGATCTGCAAAATTGCGTCGTTAGTCGAGCCAGTTTGCTCGAGCACGACAATTTGTCGGCCGATGACGGCTCCGCGAGGAAGTTTGGCTCGTAATTGATCAGCGATCAGCCGGTCCAACTTCTCAACCGTGGACATGAGTCACTTCCAGTCCGAGATCGATCGCGCGTGCTGCGTTCGTCAACGCGCCTATGGAAATGTAATCGACGCCGGTGGCGGCGATCCGCCTAACGTTTTTCAACGTGACGCCGCCGCTCGCTTCGAACTTGATGCTGTTCCTCCTTAGCGCCAGAGCTTCCCGAATCTGCGCGGGGCCCATGTTGTCCAGAAGAATAACGTCGATGCCGTCGATCTCGACGAAAGCGCGCGTCTGCTCCAAATCGTCAGCCTCCACTTCAATGCGGACGTCTGGCCGCTCCTTACGAAGCCGGCGAATTTGGTCGGCAAAGCCAGACAGCCCTCCGAGAGCGGCAAGGTGATTGTCCTTCACGAGGACCATATCGAATAGACCGGAGCGATGATTGACGCCACCGCCAGCGACAACCGCGGCCTTTTCCAGCACGCGTAGCCCAGGGGTCGTTTTGCGCGTATCGAGTATTTTAGCCGGATGATTGCCAACCGCGTCAACGAACTGCCGCGTGAGCGTTGCGATGCCGCAGAGGCGCTGAAGAAAATTTAGCGCTACGCGTTCGGCCTTGAGAATCGAACGCGCAAGCCCACGTACTTCGATCACGGTGTCGCCTGCAGCTACTGCTTCGCCATCCCGACGAACGATCTGAACATCCGTCGCAGAATCGATCTTCCGAAAAATTTCGGCGGCCGTCCCAGTTCCCGCAACGATCGCTGGCTCATGCGCAACGATGCGCCCGCCGGCATGGAGTGTTTCGGGAACAAAAAACTCGGTGGTGATGTCTCCCTTGCCTATGTCTTCTTTGAGTGCTGCGGCGATCAGATCGTAATCGTCAGGGTCCATGGAGAGTCGGCGGCGGCACGATACGTATAAAATACACGGCGTCCATCGAACACGGTAGCAAAGCGTTGCTGCTGGCCACCAGATTTTGGCAAAAAAATTGATTCGGGCAGCGCACGCTTAAGGAGAAACAACTCTAGAAGAACTCGTGCAACCGCCCGAATCGCCTTAACCTGTTAGATTGGACAGCCTGGAGCAGTGGGCGTTCGAACTTTTTTACGAAAAATTCGTGTGTGCTCCGAATTGCGTTACTTAGGGCCTAAAAACACGCCCACCGGTGGGCATTTCCGGAGAGACGCTTGTGGCTTTACAGGAGGTTTGGCTGCACAACAGTCGCAACTTTGGCTGCTTCGTCGCGCACTTCTTGGAGAAGCGACTTAAACTCACATTTTTCCAGTGCTGCTATCAGGGCGGCATGATTGGGCTCGATTCGCAAATCATCGATCGGCACAGGTAAATCCATCTGACAATCCAGATCGACCATTTTTCGGTTTTGCAATATCTGTTCACGAGCGCCGGCCAATTTCTCGCGGGTGCGCACGCTTTTCACCTTGTCAAAATTGTTCAGTAACGATTCGAGGCCACCGAATTCACTGATCAATGCGGCGGCGCTTTTACGGCCGATTCCGATCCCGGGGATGTTGTCCACCGAATCTCCCGTCAAGGCGAGGACGTCACCGATAAGCCCGGGTGGAACGTCCCATTTCGCTGTAACCTGTTCTTCGCCGAGTAATGCGAATGCGTCCTTGGGTGACGCAAGATCTGCTTTCGCAGTGGTATAAACTTTCACGCAAGGTCCTACGAGTTGAAACAAATCTTTATCGTTAGTCGCGAGTACCACGTCCATGCCGGTCCGCTTGCAGGCTGAGATCGCATAACAACCCATCAGGTCGTCGGCCTCGGTATCTGGAAGGGAAATATTTCGGAAGCCCAGCAAGGCGGTAAGCTGCTTTTGGATAAACTCGAGCTGGGGAATCATCGGTTTGGGCATTTCTTTGCGCGTTTCTTTATAAGCAGGTTGCAGCTCTACTCGCTTCTGCGGCAGGCCTTCATCCCAGACGACCGCTCCCAGATCAGGTTGCAAATGTTTCACCATTAACCGCAGCGTTTTCGTAAAACCGAAGATGGCGTTGGTCGGTTCACCCCGTGAATTCGAGAGATTCGGAATGGCGAAAAACGACCGGTAAACGTAGTAATGACCGTCAATCAACAGCAGTCTCATTGCAGGCTAATGCTGGATTCTGAATGCATGATGCTGGATGATCAAGGAGTGAACGACGAATGGATCGTGCGTGTGCAGGGCGCGGAGTACGGCCCGGCGGACATCGAGACTCTCCGTGAATGGAAAGCAGAGGGGCGATTGCTGCCATTGAATGAGGCGCGCCGAACCGATGTCGATCTTTGGGAAACGGCAGCGGAAATTCCGGGACTTTTTGATGTAGGGGCGCTCGTGCCGAGCGCCCGGCGGTTGACACAACCGCCGCTACAAATTCCGCGTCGTAGCTTTGCCCAGATTCTAACGGAGACATTGCAGATTTATCGAAAAGGTTTTTTTCAATTCCTCGGCCTCACGCTGCTGGTGTTGCTGCCGACGATATGCAGTCAACTCGCAACTGCGTTCGTGAAAACGCCGCCGCAGGGCTCCAACGTCGATATCCTTTCCGTTCTCGCGGGGGGCTTCGCCTTTCTGATGTTCATACTTTCGATTGTGATGTGGCCGGTTTACATCGCGGGAATCCAAATTCTCACGGCTGAAATTGTGCGAGGAAACCGATTCAGTTTGGTCACCGTGCTCAATACAGCGGTGAAGTTTTGGCCACGGGTCGCTGCGCTGTGCATCTTCGTTTACGGCGTGTTCTTTCTACTGATGGTGTTCGGCTTGGCGATTGCAGCCATGTCGCTTGCCGCGGGCTCGTCGGTGCTACTGGTTCTTGTCGCGATGGCTTTACTCATCCTGCAGGTTTGGATGTTCGGCCGTTTCTTTGTGAACGTTCTCTTTTGGCAGCAGTTTACCGTACTTGAGAACGCGGGATTCATCGATTCCTTGCGTGAAAGTCGCGATCTGGCTCGCAGCGGACGCGAGCTTCCTTGGTTTCAACGCCCATTATGGCGCGGTGCATTCATGGCCTCCATCTGGTTTGCTGTTGTGATGGTGATCACGCTGGGTGGCCAGTGGGGGACGCTGCACCAGTACTTGAATCAATTAATGACGACACAAGACCCTCAGGCGTTGTTGCAACAAATAACTGAGGCGCAGAGAGCCAGCGGTTTTAACGTTGCCGCTTTCGCTTTGAGCGTTGTCGAAAAGATTCTCCAGCCGTTGGTGGGAATCGCCTTTGTAGTCGTTTATCTGGACACCAAACTTGAGCTGCCTTCAGATGTGGAACCAATTACTCGCGTTAGTGAAGGCGACACGGTTCGCTGATCGCTCCGCAGTGGTGTTCGTCAGCTAAGCGGAAGTTTCATTCGCGCGGCTTTTTCTCCGCCATTCTGCGCGCGCTTCCGCAATCAATGGCGCCAGCTTGCTATAAAACGTCACCACGTATGACAAATATCCCGCGAACGCGATCAATTGCAGAGCGATTAGCCAAAGGTGTCCGTCTCGAGCGAGAAAAAACTCCGGGCGCAAATGAATTGCGATCGCGCAGGCAACGTTCACCAGAATGAAAGCCGGCAACAACAACCCGATGTTGAGCCACTGATCGCGTGTCACGAGCGCGTACAGCCGATAGCTTACGTCTCCCGTGCGATCGCGCACGCGCATGCGAATCAGGCGCAGATCATATGCAAACAGCAACCAACCGACCCCGAGAAATGCTGCTACAAATGCAAACCACCGCGTAGGATTGCCAAGTTGTGCAAATGAAAACGCCTCCACGAGCGCACAAGCAATATAGAGAAAATTATGTCCGAACTCTAAAGGCCAGCGTATGACCGTAAGAATGTGCAGCACAACACGCGACCAGAAGACCAGGATAATAACCAAACCCGAAAGAACGTACGGCCACATCTTCCAATCCAATTTCGCAATCGGCTCGCGTGAGGCTTCGATCAGCACCGTCAGCGCGACACCTTGAATGATGCTCACCAATGTGAGCTCGATGTCGGCGATCATTGCATCGAGTTCGGAGCGACTTTCGCTCAGCGAGGTCACAACCCGACTCGTAACCGTATCAGGATAAAATTGTCAAGCCGTGGGCAGAGTAGGCCGATAAGAGCCGTGAAATTTTGTCTCCATGACTGATATGTCCACGGCTTGCCTGTGCCAATTCGACCGGACCTCATTTGCGTATAGCGCACGGCGCATTTGCTAAGTCCCTGAATTTATCCGTTTTGTGAGGACGTGTTTGCAGCGTGCGTTTTGGCACGAGGGGCGCTACTTGAATCGCCGAACTCAAATCAGCAATCCAAGAAAGGAGATTTCAAAATATGAATCTAATTCGTTATCACGCTCCCGAATCAACGCCGTGGCCGACGTTGGATCGCTGGAGCAATCTTCGCGACGAGTTGAACTCGTTCTTTGATATGCCGTTGTCGTCTGGTTTTGGCCGCACGAGCCAGCTTTTCACCGGGTGGTCACCCGCGCTCGATCTTTACGAGAGTGGCGACCATTTCGTCGCGATTATCGAGTTGCCCGGAATGCGCAAGGAAGACATCGACATTTCTTTGCATGACGGGACGCTGACGATCAGCGGCGAGCGCAAACACGAGAGCAACAATGGCGAGACGGCCCAGCGTACTGAACGCTACGTCGGAACATTCCGCCGCAGCATCTCACTGCCTACCCGTGTGGATGCCGGTAAGGTCAGTGCCACCTACGAGGATGGAATTCTCAAGGTGACATTGCCTAAGGCTGAAGAAGCGAAACCGAAACAAATTCAGGTGAGCTAACCAAAAACTGAAAGGAATTTATCAATGAACACTTTAACCCGAGAACCTCGCGAATCGGATCGCAGCCAGGCGGAGCAGTTTATGACGCCGCCGGCCAGCGTCAGAGAAATTGGTGATGGCTACATGCTCGAGATCGAGATGCCCGGAGTAAAAAAAGAAGGCCTCGAGATCTCGGTTGAAAACAACGAGTTAACAATCATCGGACGGCGCTCCCTTCCCACAGTGGAAGGAACGCTGATGCATCGCGAATCGCGTCCGGAAAATTT
>DASYSX010000120.1:0-6688 GCA_036002955.1 Candidatus Udaeobacter sp.
AGTGGGAATCGGACGACATGTCCTCGGCCGTTCGTTTATGACGTTGGAAGGTCACGGCGCGAGTTCCTTCGGCATGTATGTGCTTCTATTGCCGTTTTATTTTGTCACGGTCTTCATCAGTTTCTTTCCGTGGTCGATCAAATTGCCGTGGTTGATCCGGAATTTGTGGCGAAATAGAGGAGTCGCGGTCGACGTGTCCGGCTACAGCGGAAGACCCCTCGATACTTATCTGTTCTCGGGCATCGCGGTCGTCTTCGTCATCTTCACTCTCGTCAGCACGAAATTACCGCACTACACGCTGCCGGCGTTTCCGTTGCTTGCGCTTTTGCTTGCGCGACACTGGCATCAAGGAGCACCAGCTGAAAGTCGGCCTTTCTCATTCGCGAGGATCGCGATCGCGACAGCATGCGTTTGGATCGCAATTGCTCTCGTGGTGCCGCCATTGGTGCCGCGGTTTTTCCCCGCGTTTCAGCTCTTTCAAGTGTCTCGCGCTTCCTTACAGCCAAACATGCAATTTGCTGCGGTGGAGTTCCAGGAACCGAGTCTCGTCTGGTATTTTCGCTCCCGTGTCGAAGGCTTTCTCACGCCGCTGAACAAGCGGCGCGCTGCTGAGTTCATGAGCACACCCGATCCACGTTTTATCGTCCTGCCTACAGCCGTAGCGGGCGAACTCTTTGCGAACCCACCCGCAAGCTGGCGATTCTTTACGATCAATGGTTTCAACATCGCGAAAGGCAAACAAGTCGATCTCACGCTGGTGTTAAAATCAGAGTGAGCGCATTTGACGATTCAACGATTTAACGATTTAACGATTCACGACTTAACATGATTACATTCCTTGATGGCAAACTCATGAACGCCTTGCCCACGCAGGCGATTGTGGATGTAGGCGGTGTTGGGTACGAAGTATTCATCCCCCTTTCGAGCTACGACAAGCTGCCTGCTGTGGGGCAAGCTATCCGCATTCTCACGCATCTCGTCGTGCGCGAGGATGCGCATGTGCTGTATGGCTTCATGACGGCCGCCGAGCGCGATCTTTTCCGATTACTCGTTAACCATGTCAGCGGCATCGGGCCAAAACTGGCGCTGGCAGTTTTGAGTGGGATGAGCGTGACGAGTTTCAAAGCCGCTGTAGTGAATTCTGATGTCGGAACGATTTCGAAAATCAGCGGCCTTGGCAAAAAGACGGCCGAGCGAATTGTTCTCGAATTAAAAGACAAGGTCGGCGTGGCTGCAGCTTGGGAAGCAGCGAGCGCTGCGCATGCACCTACGCCGGAACAGGAACAGGCGAACGAAGCAGTACTCGCTTTGATCGCGCTCGGTTACAAGCAAGCCGATGCACACAAGGCAGTGCACGATTTGCAGCAGAAAGGCGAAGGCCAAGGCAAATCAGCCGAGGAACTGGTGAAGCTGGCGCTGAAGCGAATAGCGGCTGGCAGGTAGGAAGACAACGGCGAACGCTCAACATCCAATATCGAGTCGGGACGTTTCCATTCCGCATTGGACGTTCGGCGTTGAGCGTTGGACGTTCTTTCATCATGCAAGTGCAGGAACAGGCCGACCGGCTAAGCACCATTCGCGCTGCTTTCCCAAAAGAGGGCCTCTTCGCCGAAAAAGAGTGGCTGCTCTCACCAGACGCATTTCCGATAGACAGGAAATTTCTCGCGGACCTCGAGCAACTCGGGCATCGGCTGTTTGTTTTTCAGCGCGCTTGCAATCAGTTGTATCAACTCAGCATTAAAGGCAAACAGCCCGAGTGGGTCGCCCGCTATCTCGATGCCGGGAAACCAAAAGAGTTGATTGAATTTTCGCGGCGAAAGGAAATCCGCGACGATTTGCCGCGAGTAATCCGGCCAGACCTGATCCTCACTGAGAAAGGCTACATCATTGCTGAGATCGATTCAGTCCCGGGCGGAATTGGCCTAACCGGTTGGCTAAACCAGACGTATTCTTCATTCGATAAAGATATCATCGGCGGCGCGACCGGAATGCTGGAGGGTTTTCGCGCCGTTGTGCCAAACGGCGCCGACATCGTGATTTCGCAGGAATCAGCAACCTACCGGCCGGAAATGGAGTGGCTCGCCGCGGGAATGAATCAAACGACAGACGTCGAAGCTCGAGCCTCTGCCTGGCGCGTAATGCCGGCAGAAAATTACGAACCACGTGACGGACGTGCGGTGTACCGATTCTTCGAATTGTTCGATCTGCCAAATATTCCTGGAATTGAAAACACGCTGCGAGCCAACGCAGAGGAGCGAATTACGATTACACCGCCGATCAAGCCTTATCTGGAAGAGAAAATGTGGTTCGCGCTATTCTGGCTTCAGCCGCTGCACGAATTTTGGCGACGCGAATTGGGAGACAAATACTTCATCAAGCTACAGGAAATAATCCCCTATTCGTGGCTACTCGATCCGACTCCTCTGCCCCAGCATGCAGTCATTCCACGTTTGGAAATTCATGACTGGCGCGAGGCTGCGAAGTTCAGTCAGAAAGATCGCGATCTTCTCTTGAAAGTAAGCGGGTTCTCCCCGCTCGGCTGGGGCAGCCGCGGCGTCGCGCTGGGGAGCGACCTGCCGCATGCCGATTGGGAAAAACGAATTGAAAAGGCGTTGGCAACATTTGAATCGTCACCAACGATTCTGCAGCGTTTTCACAAGGGCCGCCTGTTTGAGCACAGTTACTGGGATCCGGATTCAGGCGAAGTGAAAGCAATGAAAGGCCGCGTGCGTCTATGCCCGTATTACTTCGTCGAAGGTGATCGCGTGAAGTTACGCGGTGCACTGGCTACGATCGTTCCAGCGGATAAGAAGTTCTTACACGGCATGAGCGATGCGATTTTGATTCCCTCGAAAGCGCAATAAACAGATCCGGCGAGCTGCCAAGCTCGATGGGCTGTTCACAGTGCTCCGACGGCTGCCGAGATCAGTAAGACGACGATGCTCAGCGAAATGAAGATTTGCATCATCGCCAGAATCTTTGCCCAGCGTGCGAGCAGCGGCGCGTCGGTCGGTCCGAATGTGGAACTCTGCGTAAATGCGACGAACAGATAATCGACAAAGCGTGGATGCCAGTGTGCACATGCAAACTCGGGTCGCTCGTCGTGTGTAATTTGCATCTGTGGAAAGAGGAAACTCTTGCTGCCAAATCTCTCTTGTTTGTGACGCAGGGTTGGCCCCCCGCCATCCAGGCGCCAGTACCAAAGCGCAAACACAATCACATTCGTTAGCCAAAGTAGCCCGCCGGACCGCAGCAATTGCAATGGTGATTCGCGGTGCGACGGCAATAGACGGACGAGCAAAACTACAGAAGCAATCAGCGCCAGTGTTGTGATTCCATTAATAACGAATCCGAGAAGGCGATTGAGCGACTGTCTTCCTACGCGATGGCTCACTACAGTCGGCACCAGCAAAACCACAATCACAGTCGGCAACAACCAAATCGGACCTACAACAACGTTGCGTGGCAGGGCCAGGTAAATCCCGCCGACGGCAAGAACTGCGGCTATCGTCTGTCCGCGTGGTTCTGGTTGATCAACGTAATCTGACATTTGTGTTTTTCCGCATAAACGAAATTCGTAATGTGATCAATACTTGCGCCCATCATTGAATGAGCTGCGTCACGCTTGCTCTGTTTCGGCCGGCCATCAAATGTGGTCTGCCTCGCCTTTTCGGCATTACACTCTGAGCTAAGAGGAAGGCGAAGACGGTGTAAATTCCACGCGTATGAGACGGATGCTAATACTGCTTGCGGTTGTTGCGGCGGGTGCCGCCATGTTGGCAGCCCTTTGGATTTTTCGCGGCCGGGAAATCTCATCGTTTATCGATCGTCACTGGACGGTGGAAACCCAATCCGCACCTATTCAATCCATCGCGTACGAAGGTAGCGGCACCGGCGGTATTCTCATCTGCAATGGCGTTAATTTAAGTCTGAATGACCTTGGCCAGGGCTTATCGCTAAGTGTTGGCTCAACGAAAGACAACCAACTTGCGTTGGCGACGAACGGGAAGGTTTTTCCTTTCGGCCCGCTGGCATCCACTTCCGAGAATACTGGCGAACGTCTCTCTACTGCACCGCCTTCAGGCGATCAGGCCTATCTTGCAATGAGTCACAGCGTTCTCAGTTGGCCAACACCGTTTGATATGAATTTAATCACCGGTCAGTCTCCGTCTTGGAAACGGCATACTTATCAGAAAATTCTGTGGAAGAAGTCTTCTGGCGCCAGCCTGCAAATGCTTTGGCGTTACGACCAATTTTTTTATCCCGGCAACGGCTGGACAAGCAGCGTGATGACGCGAGAAGGCTCAACGGGTCTGATTCGAGTAGATATCAAGGAGTGACGGCTTCCCAGCCGTCATATCCCTCGGCAGCTTGGAAGCCGCCGTTCCTTGTGTAAAGCGTGCTTCATAGCATCGTTTTGCCGTGCGACTGGCGCGAAAATTCCAAAAGCTTTTTACCCGCGACGCGGCGGAAAGCTTGTGGGAACACGCTCGCCGCTGGACGCACCCGGTAAGCTCTCGACGGATTCTCGCAACGGTCGATAAAGCGCAATTGGTAAGGCTGCGCAAACAGTACCCGTATCGGCCGAACGCGCGAAAAATCAACGCCTACGAGGACGCTAATTACTGGGTTGGCGTTAACGTAAAACGCATACAGGACCTCTGGCTTGATCGCTCGCCGCCGCTGGACATTCTAGATCTAGGCTGCGGGCCTGGATATTTCCTCTATCTCTGCCGGATCTTTGGTCACAAGGGTCTTGGGCTCGATCCAGATGACGAACCTTTTTTCCGCGGCACGACCAAGTTCTTCGGGGTTAGCCGCGTCGTTGCGCGAATTAATGCGCAGGAGCCTTTGCTCGATGTCGGCAAACAATTCGATCTCGTTACTGCGCATCGCGTCTGTTTCCACCGCATCGCAAGACGCGAAAACGGTGAATGGCTGGAATGGACAGAGACTGATTGGAAATTCTTTATCCACGACGTGCGCACGAGATTCCTTAAACCTGACGGGCGGCTCCTTCTGGAATTCAATCGGCGCGGAGACGGCTCTTCATTTTTCACACCAGAACTGCGCGCGTTCTTTGAATCGCAAGGCGCGCGAATCGTTCGTTGGAAGGCCTTGCTTGCTGCGGATCCGGCGGAGCGGCCGCAATTCAAACAACTCAGGTAAGCGAGATTGCGCGGCTGTGTTCAGCGGCCTTCGTGTAACTGCTGGTCCTTCCATTAACACCTCGCTTCAGTGAGGTGGCTTCCAGCGTTCGCTGTAAGAACCGCTTTAGCGATTTATCTAACGAGAGCAGAAACCGGTGAAGCGGTTCCTACACGGGTGCGTGCGGTTACCCACCCCGCTAAAGCAGGGTGTTAATGAGATGTTCAACGCAAGGACCCTTAACGGATCATCGCATGGCTATGTCTCTCAAACGCTGTCTGGATGGCGCAGGAGATACGCGTCACAATTTCCAATCCGAACAATCCCAGCCCAGCAGTTGCTCAATTTCAGCGATGTCTTCGGCGAATAGATTGTAAAGGAAGACGCGCTCCTCCCAGTTCATCGCTCGCTCGTACGGAACTACGTTCCTGTCTTTGTTGCGCAGCGAATGTACAGGTTTACGGCCAAGGAAGGAGAAGATTGAGGCGAGGGTTTGGCGCTGTTTTGCTTTGAAGTCCTCGGACTTCACCACCTTCACTTGCTCGCGCGGGAAAAATTTAAAGACGCGCTCGAGTTGGCGTCCATAAAATCCTCGCTCGAGATACGCAAAACGCCGAGCTTGAGCGGGCGGCGCGCCAGCAATGCGTGTTTCTTCTTCCCGAATTGCGTCGAAAAAATCCAGCGGCTCGATCCCTTTGTATCGCTGCATGTTCCAATGGGCAAATGCACGTTCGACCGGATTCCGCAGCAGGATCAGCAATTTAGTCTTGGGATTATAATTCCGAATCCGTTGCATCGCCGGTTCGTGATACACGTAACTCGGCGTGCAATCACCTGCGATAGTCGCTGGAGCAACCGGCGGATAATGCTTGTGCAATTCCGCATAATTCGGCTCGGCAACGAACATCGCATCATTATCGAAAAAATGGATTTCCTGCTGGTCGCCCATGCAAATTTCAGGATGTCTGGACAAGAAATAATGCAGCGCCGTGGTGCCGGACTTTTGCGCCCCGGCTAGAATGAAATCGAGCCTTTCAATTTTTCGACGCCTGGTCCGAAACATCAGCGAAATGTACATCGCGAAGCCTGCAGGGGAAGCTGACAGCTTCGCCTGCAACTTGTCGCGCGTATTAGCCCAACCTATGCTCCGCTCATGCCGAATGCGCCTCGCACATTTGTTCCAGGTTCTATTCTCATTCTAGCTCTCACAATAACGACCTCTGCATTTGCCGATGAAGGCATGTGGCTCTTCAACGCGCCGCCGATAAAACATCTCAAGGAAAAATATCAATTCGAGCCGTCGCCGCAGTGGCTCGAACATCTCCAAAAGGCCAGTGTTCGCTTCAATTCTGGCGGGAGCGGATCCTTCGTTTCGCCAACCGGCTTAGTCATCACGAACCATCACGTCGGCGCCGATACGTTGCAGAAGATGGGCAGCGCCGAGCACAATTATTTGCGGGACGGCTTTTATGCGAAAACGCAGGCCGATGAAATCAAATCCACGGACTTGGAGCTAAACGTGCTGATGTCGATTGAAGAC
>DASYSX010000121.1:0-6674 GCA_036002955.1 Candidatus Udaeobacter sp.
TTCGACAGTTGTTGATCATTCAGCAGCGTCGCCACCAAACCTTTGCCTTGTGTGGCGGTATGCAAAACTTTCCGCGTATCGGTAATCGCATTCTGCAAGCCGTCGGCGGCCTTTTTTGCGGAGGACATCGCCGAATCTGCTTGCTCGATCACGCCGTCCAGTTTTTTGGAAGATTCCGCCAACGCGCCGGTAGCCTGGTTCAAATGTTCCATGCTCGCTTTCAGGTTTTCCATGTTGGCCGGCGAAAGCGTGTCCTGATTCAGACGGTTCACAGTTGTGTCGATCTTTTGCACAGTACCGCGGAGGTCGTTCACGAGCGCGCCGCCTGAACGCGTGAGATCGTCGATGCCGCTCTCGCGTGCACCTTTGATGTCTGCATTCGGCGGCAGATATGCCTTCTGAGGTCCGGGCGGTATGGCTACATTCACAAAGCGATCGCCGAGCAAACCCGAACTGCCGACTGTGAATTTCGCTTCCTGAGGGATCTTAATGTAATCATAGATTTTCAGTGGTACAGCCACGCCCTCGCCCTCACGGAGTAGCTTCGGGCCGCCCGCTACTTTTCCGATTCTCGCTCCGGCGAGCAAAACGTCGGTGCCTTTCAGAAGTCCGCTCGCATCACTGAAGCGCACGGTGATGGTGTAATACGTCTTAAAACCTTCACCCAGTCGGCCGAATTGCACGAGCAGCGCGCCTAACATCGCCAGCCCTACAAAAACAAAAATGCCAACTTTGAATTCCAAACCTCGCTCGTGCCGGTTCATCTCGGATGGTTATTGTCGATGTTTCTGCTGATTTTCGCAAGATAACCACGGGGTTATCCGAGCGCGATTCGGCCTCGCGACTGCACGCAATTGAGTTCAATCACCTCCACCGTCAGATCGGCCGAGGAGGAAATCTTGAATGAGTGGATCGCTCGATTGCTGAAGCTGATCAGCCGTTCCGCTAAAATAAATCCGGCCTTCGTGCAGGTAAGCAATTCGGTCGGCGACATCAAACGCGCTTTTCATGTCGTGGGTGACAACGACGCTGGTCATTCCAAAACGTTGTTGCAGCCGGCGAATTAACCGGTTGATGCTATCGGCGACTACAGGATCAAGACCGGCTGTTGGCTCATCGTACAATACACACAAGGGCCGCCGAATAATGGCGCGGGCCAGGCCGACACGTTTTTTCATCCCGCCGCTCAAACTTTCCGGCATCTTATCTTCCTGCCCTTCCATTTCCATCACCTCAAGCATCTCACTAACTTTTGTACGCAGAACTTTTCGATCGCGCTCGCCGGCTTCGCGCAAAGGAAAACCGATGTTCTCTGCAACTGTCATCGAATCGAACAGTGCGCCTCCTTGAAATAGAATGCCGACCTTTTTGCGGATCGCGCCGAGCTGGCGCTCCTTCAATCCAATAATGTTTTGGCCTTGGATCCAAATTTCCCCCGAGTCGGGCTCCATCAATCCAACCATGTGTTTGAGCAAAACGCTCTTGCCGCCACCACTGCGCCCAATGATGGCCAATGTCTCGCCGCTGCTGATCTTAAGATCGACACCGCGCAAAATTTCCTGTTCGCCGATTTTCTTTTGCAACGAGCGGACGGCAATCATGGGCGATGAATTATCCGAAACCAGAGGAGATTCCGCTGACTTCTTTGGAGATGGAGGCGCTTCGATCATCGTAGCTCAAACTTCGACTTTTGGCCGACAAGTCTCAACTGAGCAGCATTACTGATATCCGGCCGGATAAATAATGTTGAACATCATGGTGAGAAAGAAATTGCAAATCAGGACTGCAAGCGAGGCGTTCACCACCGCCTCAGTAGTGGCTCGACCGACGCCAACTGCTCCCTCCCGCGTGGCCAATCCTTTCTGGCAACTGATGAACACGATGAGTATCCCGAAACAAAACGCTTTGGAGAGACCCATGATGATATCGCGGCTGCGCGTCCAGCGCACCATGTTCGCCATGTAGTAAGTGCCGTTAATATCGAGCATGAAAATCGCTACGAGATAACCGGCTGCGATGCCCACGGCGATGCACTCCGCTACCAGAAGTGGCATCGAGACCATCATGGCCAGTACGCGCGGCACTACCAGGTAATCAACCGGATAAACAGCAAGCGCACGCAAAGCGTCGATTTGTTCGGTGACTTTCATCGTGCCGATCTCGGCCGACATCGCTGCGCCAACGCGTCCGGCTACCATCAGAGCAGTCAGCACCGGCGCGAGTTCGCGGCAGAGCGAAACTGAAACTACCGCGCCTACAGCTGAGCCCATCCCTAATTTGTTAAATTGGAAAAATGTTTGCGCCGAAAACACCGCGCCAGTGAATCCGCCAGTGATTATGACGACGAGCTGCGAAAGCAATCCTATTTCGACAACCTGGTTAAGAAATAATTTCCACCGCAGCTTGTGAGTGAAAATGCAACGAAACGTGTCAGCAGCCAGCAGGACGAGTTCGCCGAGATATTGAACGAATGCGAGCAGCGGCGCGCCGAGGGCGCTAAAGAAGCGGACCATTATGAAAGCAGCGATGAGAAATGAGCGGACAGTGAACGGGTAAAGAGCGTGCTGCGCAACGTTTTGTTCTGATCACTACTCACCGATACGTCGTTAGACGCTTAGCCGCTCGGTCTTTGTTCGCGACTGCAATTCGGGTGGAATCGCGCCAATAAAAAGTGGTTCGAGATCGAGCTTAAGAAAAATGGCGCGAATTTCGCGGATGCTCAAAGTCGGTTCGTCGAACTCGAGGTAAACAATATCGTGATTTGTGTCCATTTTGTAACGCAGACCGGCGATCTCCACGAGCTGTCGGTCCAATTCCAGGACCTTGTCCATTTCGCGCAAGCCACGCGCATAGATCTCAACTTCAAACATACTTCGCATACTAGCGGGCTGGTCCGAGGCATGCAATTCATCTCAGACGAAAAATGATTGCCGAATCTTTCGCCTGCGAGCTAGCAATTGCGCTCGACGCAAAGCTGCGTAAATGATGCCCGTTCAAGCAATGAGACGCGCTGCTCAGTTTTTGTTGGCCACGAATGTGGTGCTGGGCGCACTGTTCTTCGCCGGTTGCGAAACTGTTCCGCAAGGCATTCAGCAGGCGAGAGTCGAGATGGTGCAACAAATCGCAGCGGAACCTAGCGGTGATTATTATATCGGGCGGCGTTACTACAAACCCGATTACAAATTCTGGGGTTACGTTCGCAAGCCGGGCCAGCCATGGAGCACGGCGGAGTTGGTGATGCTCAATGAGAAAGCGAAACTCGCGCCGGACCGCGAACGTCTGGAATTCGGGAGCGACAACAACTACGAATACAAACTTTACGGCTACTTCAGTGGCGACAAAGTGTATGAGCCGGCTAGCAACGGGATTTATCCGGAGTTCGTTTTGAAAGGGTATGAGCTCATTTCCACCACCCCGACGCCCATTTTCAAGAGCCAAATGAGTGGTCGCAATCCAACTGACCTGCGGTACGTCGTCGAGAAGCCCGAATGAGCGCTTCGTCATCCCGAGCGGATCGCGCAGACACGCGAGAAGCCGCGGGATCCGGCGGCAAGCTCTCAAAGACCTCATCTCAGGGTCCGTCGACGGCGCTCGGGGTGACGCGCGATTCTGTCATGGAGGAATTCCTCCTCTACCTCGCCAATGAGCGGAATGCTTCACCGCGTACGCTCAAGGCATACCGCCATGCTTTGACTAGTTTCCGCGCGGAAAACAAAACCGCGTGGAAAAAATGCGCAGCCGACGACTTTCGCGATTATCTCTTTGCGGTCATGAAACGCGGCCAGGCGCGTTCGTACGTGCGACTGCAATTCTCGGCCCTACGTACTTTCTATCAGTTTCTCGCTGCTCGGAAACGCCTGCGACATAATCCTGTTCGGGAAGTGCAACTGCCAAAGATGGAGAAAAAGCTGCCGCTCGTGCTAACACGCCAACAGGTGGACGAACTTCTCATAGCGCCAACCCGCGAGTCAAAGAGCCGATCTGCACCATCATGGATGCCTCTGCGCGACGTCAGTATTATGGAATTGTTTTACAGCAGCGGCTTGCGTCTGAGCGAACTGGCTGCGCTCGATGTATCCGATGTCGATCCTTACACAGAATCGGTGCGCGTATTTGG
Source organism: Candidatus Udaeobacter sp. (assembly GCA_036002955.1). Taxonomy (GTDB): domain Bacteria; phylum Verrucomicrobiota; class Verrucomicrobiia; order Chthoniobacterales; family UBA10450; genus Udaeobacter. The sequence goes on from DASYSX010000121.1 coordinate 4,118, forward strand.
CAAGGGCCGCAAGGAACGCGTCTGCCCGGTAGGCTTGCCAGCGCTGGAAGCGATCCAAAGATATAGAGCGACGGCCAACGTTCACGCGGGTCCCCTCTTCATCAATAAAGCGCGAAGGCGAATATCCGCGCGCTCAGTTTGGCTGGTGTTGAAACGATACGTTCGGCGCACGTCCATTCCGATTTCCATGAGCCCACACAAATTGCGCCACAGCTTTGCCACGCACATGCTCGATCGCGGCGCAGACCTGCGCAGCGTGCAGGCGTTACTCGGGCACGCGAGTCTTTCCACGACTCAGATCTACACGCACGTAACCGTCGAACGTCTGAAGAAAGCGTACGCGGATGCGCATCCGCGAGCATAATTTAATCCAACACGTTTACACCGCGGATTCCGAAGTGCGGAGCAGCCGCTAGCAGGTTTTTGTCATTTGAGTACAGTTGGCGGAACCCGTTTTCGCTCGCAATTGCAAGATGTAGTGCATCGGATGCGCGAAGGAAATTCCTTCTGGGTAGCGTCTCGAAGTCGACCCGGATGCGGTCTAGAACGCTCGGGGACAATGGCAGCCATCTGAAGGCATCGGCATGGATGTCTTCAGCGAATTGCTGTAACACCGATTGATACACAGTCAGTGTCAAACTGCCTTCACGATATTTGCGGTGAAGAGCCGCAATTACCTCCGCTTGTCCGTGTTGCGCACAGGCAAGGCTGTCGGTGCTGGCCAGATGACGGACTTCTTCATAGCCGCGATCATTGTAATACAGCCGAACGAGATAACTTGCATCGAAATAGATCATTCAATGGGCCTGTCTCGATCTTCTGAAATGATTTGAGTACTGTCGGTACCACCACGAAGCCGGTGCATTATTCTGCGAAACTGTGGGGTCAGCTTCCGCCGTGCGAAGTAGGGTACTTCGGGCGTGGGCGCTTGTGGCAGGATTCGTGCGATCGTTTTACCTCGCTCAGTGACATGAATTTCGCCGATTTTGGCGGCCTTCCGAAGCCACTCGCCCGTATTGTGGTGAAGTTCGCGGATCGTTATCGTCTTCATGTGACACATTGTGTCACATTGACTTAGAAACGTCAATTCCAGCGCCTTCGCCGTACGCTAGCTCGCAGCCGGCGCCGCCGGTGCGCTACTTTGTGCTTGTGATTCCGGAACCTTGAATGACAGCTTGCCGTCGGCGGCAACGACATCCACGCGGTCGCCCGGTTTGACGTTGCCGCGGAGCAATTCTTCCGCGAGTGGATCTTCAAGAAAACGTTCGACAGCGCGACGCATCGGTCGTGCGCCATATTGCGGATCGTATCCTTTCTCGATCAAAAATTCCTTCGCGCTTTGCTGCAGGTCGATATGAACGTCCTTGGCTTTGATGCGGGCGAGCACTTTGTCGACTTCCAGATCCACAATTTGCAACAGCTCGGGTTTGCCGAGCGAATGAAACACGATGATCTCATCGAGCCGGTTGAGGAATTCGGGTTTAAAGACGCGTTTCGATTCTTCGAGAATCTTGTCGCGCATGGAATTGTAATCGTGTCCGTCACTCGGTGCGCCGAAGCCCATCACCGTCTGCTTCTTAAGCAATTCAGCGCCGACGTTGGAAGTCATGATGATAATCGTGTTTCGAAAATCGATCTTACGGCCTAACGAGTCTGTAATCTTGCCGTCTTCCAAAATCTGCAAAAGAAGATGCATCACGTCTGGGTGCGCCTTTTCAATTTCGTCGAACAGCACCACCGAGTACGGCCGGCGCCGCACGGCTTCGGAAAGTTGGCCGCCCTCCTCATAACCGACATAACCCGGCGGCGATCCGATTAAACGGGACGCCGTGAATTTCTCCATGTACTCAGACATGTCGATTTGGATCAATGCGTCGGCATCGCCGAACATGAACTCTGCGAGGGTGCGAGCGAGATAGGTTTTGCCGACACCTGTCGGACCAAGAAACACGAACGAACCGATCGGGCGCTTGGGATCTTTCAAATCGGCCCGGGAGCGCCGCAACGCCTTGCTGATCGCTATGACTGCTTCCTCCTGGCCGATGACGCGCTCTTTGAGCTCCGCCTCCATCCTGAGCAGCTTCTGGGTCTCCTGCTCTTCCATCTTCTGGAGCGGCACGCCGGTGACCTTCGAGATGATGTGCATCATGTCGTCGCCGGTCACGACGACTTCCTTCTCTTCGCGTTCTTCGCGCCACTTGGTCAAAATGGCATCGAGTTTTTCCTTGGTTTGTTTCTCCTTGTCGCGAAGCGAAGCGGCTTTTTCAAAATCCTGCGCTTTGATCGCTCCCTCTTTTTCCAGACGGATCGCTTCGATCTCCTTCTCAATATCTTTCACGTCCGGCGGCCGCGTCATTGAGTTAATGCGAGCGCGTGCACCTGCCTCGTCCATGACATCGATGGCTTTATCGGGAAGAAAGCGGCCAGTGATGTAACGATCGGAAAATCTAACGGCGGTCTCGAGTGCTTCGTCGGTGAGCTTGGCTTTGTGATGCGCCTCGTACTTCGGGCGCAAACCTTTCAAGATTTGAATCGCTTCATCGACAGTCGGCGCATC
>DASYSX010000122.1:0-9750 GCA_036002955.1 Candidatus Udaeobacter sp.
CGCGTCGTCTCCGCCAGCACCACGCCCGAGAGCGCCGGATTCGGGAACATCCCGCCGAAGGCATGGAAATGCCGCTCCGGAATCCACACCGCCTCAAAGCCGCGTTCATCGGCGAAGCGCGTGCTCTGGCGGAACAGATCGAACTTGTCCCGCTCGAACTCCGCCGGGGCGCTGGCGAAGAACAACAGGCTGAACGTGGGCCACGTGGGCGAAGGCTGGCTCATTCGGTCGAACAAGAAGAAAGCCTCGCGCCCCAATTGCAAAGCTTAAAAAGCACTTGGCGAAAGCTCCACTTCGCTTGCCTTAACGTCTGCGTCGCCTGCGGTAACGACCAATTGCCCGCTTCGTGTTGCGGACAAATTCCCGCTCGTTTTCCCGCACTACGAGCACGTGGCAGCCGGCGCGGCGGACGACTTGCTCGGCCCGTGCTGCCCAAGAAGACGTGGGCCAATCCGGTGCGGCCGTGGATCGAGAGAATGATAAGGTCGTGGCGACGTAACCGTAAGCAAGCTGCCGCACGCGAACAAAGCGGGACGCGGTAAAGCTGAAAGGGCAACGGAATCGAAACCCGCATCTTCTGTCCTTTCGCGAACCCTTAGGATATCGGAAACTGGACGCTGAGAAGAATCGCTGACCGACAGCGAAGATTCGGCGGATATTATGAGGTTGGTTGTGAGACACGGTGCAGCGATTTGCGTGTTCCTCTTCGCGTTAATGGCTACATTCGGAGCTGAAGACACAGCTGTCTACAATGTTATTTAACGGCTTTCAGTATTGGATCTTTTTTTTGATCGTAGTGGTGCTGTTTTACAGCGTCCGTTTTCGACTCGGCAAATTGATCCTCTTGTGTGCCAGTTACATTTTCTACATGTGGTGGGATCCACGATTCATCGTGCTGATTCTGATTTCGACAGTAGTTGACTACTTCCTAGGTATCCGGCTGGAAGCTGCAAGCGGGCGTCGTAAGAAGTTTCTGCTTGTCGTTAGTCTCGTTGTTAATCTGGGGATACTCGGCTTCTTTAAGTATTACGATTTCTTCGCCGGCTCGCTCGCTACGTTGCTTCGAGTTTCTCCTTCTTCGGTGGTGTTGCAAATCGTGCTTCCAATCGGCGTCAGCTTCTACACCTTTGCCAGTCTTTCCTACACCTTTGATGTCTACTGGGGAAAGATGAAGGCGGTTAGGAACCCGATCGATTACGCGCTGTTCATTGCATTTTTTCCTCATCTGATCGCGGGTCCGATTATTCGTGCCCGGCAATTCATTTCTCAGATCTGGTCATGGCGGACCCCGTCAGCAATCGTGATCCAGAGTGGAATCATTCTGGTCCTATCAGGTCTGATCAAGAAGATGGTATTCGCGGATCGCTTCGCCGTGGTCTCGGATTCGTATTTCAATGACCCGGCGGCCCACCCCGGGTGGTTGGCTGCGTGGTCGGGATGTCTCGCCATTACCTTCCAGGTGTTTTTCGATTTTTCTGGTTACACCGACATCGCTCGTGGTTGCGCCAAGCTGCTTGGTTTCGAGTTTCCGCTTAATTTCGCGCGCCCATTTTTGGCCAGAAACCCGCCTGACTTCTGGCGAAGGTGGCATATAACGCTTTCCACATGGGTGTATGACTATATGTTCATTCCATTCAGCCGGGGGAGAAAAGGGCGTCTGGTGTTATATCGCAACATTTTTGTTGTGATGGTGTTAATTGGTCTGTGGCATGGAGCGAACTGGACGTTTGTAATGTGGGGCGCATACCATGGGCTTCTGCTGATCGGCTACCGCCTTTTCGACCGGGCGACAGTAGGAACAGCAGTCGACAAAGTTATGAAGAAGCATTGGTTTGTACCTTTTAGCGTAGGAGCAATGTTTACTGCCTTCGTTTTATGCGCGCCTTTCTTTCGGGGGAAAACTCTTCAGAGCAGCGGATATGTCTTAGGTGCGCTGTTTGGGTCCACGCATATAACCGGGGACTTCCTGCTCACGACCGGCACTATCGTGCTGATCTTCATTTCGCTGTTTCTCACCGTCGCCCAGGAACGCAGTCAATTTATTGATCGCCTGGCTTTGCAACCGGCACGTATTCAAATTCCGGCATACGTCTTGGCGTTTCTCGCGCTGGAACTATTTCCCGCAACCGGCCCGGCGCCATTCGTCTACTTTCAGTTCTGATCACTGAAAGGACATAGGCCTGACTGGGCTTGAACCAGTGACTTGCTTTAGATCTCTCACGGAAAACAGGCTCGCGTTCTTTGGCTTGTGCATTAATTCCACCCATCTCTATTTATGCGTTGACACTGCTTTATGATACTACCATCTTGTCCGACATGCGTGCGGCGTCAGGCCTGACAAAGACACAGTTGTCTATTGCCGAATCGGCGAGCGCTCCAGTCACACCTGGTTTGTGCTTACCTACTTGTTAGGTCTGAACAATGTGCGCAGCGGCCCCTTCAGCCGTCTACTATTTTTCACGCGATGACACTCGCCGAGTTTTTTTCCGAATTCGAAACGACGGCTTCGCTGCCACCGGGAACCGTGCAAGGCCAGGAGCGGCTCGATTCCATCTCGCGGTGGGACTCGTTCGCCGTCGTCGAGTTCATGTCGATGGCGGACGAAAAGCTTGGCGTTCAGCTCGAGCCGGCGCAAATAGCCGCCTGCCGTCAGGTCAGCGATCTGGCCGTCCTCTGCGGATTCAAGCCGTAGCGCACCAATCCGGCCCGGGAGCGTCGTGACTCAGTCGAACCGCGCCGTTCTTCAGGCCATCGAGTATCACCTCCCGGAGGCACGCGTCACGAACGACGCGCTTGCCGAGCAGTTTCCGGAGTGGACGCCCGCGCGGATTCACGAAATCGTGGGCGTCGACGAACGGCATGTCGCGGCGAGCGACGAGTGCGCGTCGGACCTGGCGGTCGCGGCCGCCACGAAGCTATTCGCGTCGGGCCGCGCATCGCCCGCCGACATCGACTACGTGATCCACTGCACGCAGGGGCCGGACTACTTTCTGCCGACCACTGCCTGCGTAATCCAGAACCGCCTCGGTCTGCCCAAGCACTGCGGTGCGGTCGACATCAATCTCGGATGCTCGGGCTACGTGTACGGCCTCGGTCTGGCCAAGGGCCTGATCGAATCCGAGCAAGCGAACCGCGTACTGTTTCTTACAGGGGACACGTACAGCAAGTACCTCAACCCGCGCGACAAGAGCGTTCGGAGCGTGCTCGCCGATGGCGCCGCGGCCACGCTGCTGACGAGCGACGCGTCCGCTACGGGCGGACGGCTGGCCGGCCCGTTCGTGTACGGAACCGATGGGCGCGGCGCGTCGAACCTGATTGTTCCCGCAGGCGGCATGCGACAGGCGTACGACCCGAACGCCCCCGTGCAGATCGACGACAGCGGGAATGAGCGCACCGCCAACAACGTTTACATGAACGGCGCCGAGATCTTTGCATTCACGCTGCGTGAAGTGCCGGCGGTGATCAGCCGCGTGCTCTCGGCGAAGGGCCTTTCGGTCGACGATGTGGATCTCTTCGTGCCGCACCAAGCGAACGCGTTCATCCTCGCCCATCTCCAGCGAAAACTCCGCATTCCGCCCGAGCGATTCGTCATCGACATGGCGGATTGCGGCAACACCGGCTCGTCGACGATCGCGATCGCGCTACGCCGGGCGATGGCGCGGGGCGCGATCCGCGCCGGCATGCGCGTGATGCTCGTCGGCTTCGGAGTCGGCTACTCCTGGGGCGCCACGCTGCTCGAATGGATCTGAGATTCGACGGCAAAGTGCAGGTCAACATTCTTCTGGGGTTCTTCCGATCGACGCGGTCTCGAATTTGCCTTGAGTAGAGCCGGTTTTTGTTCATTGCCGAGGGCAAGCATCGAACCTGCGAAATCGCTTAAAAAAGTGGGCCTGACTGGGCTCGAACCAGTGACCCTGCGCTTATCAAGCGCATGCTCTAACCAACTGAGCTACAGGCCCGAATCGGGGTAACGCCGCAAAATTCGAATTCGATTGCTGTTTTTCGATTTTGTTTTGAGGCGCCTTCGTGCGCATTTACTTAAATCGGCAATCGTAAATCGCAAATCGAAAATAAGTGGAGGCAAGGGGATTCGAACCCCTGACTTCCAGCTTGCAAAGCTGGCGCTCTACCAACTGAGCTATGCCCCCGAAAGAATTGCCGAATTTCGATTGCCGATTTTCGATTGCAAGGAAGAAAAGACAAATGCCGGATGTCGATCTTACGGATCGGCATCCGGCCTGCGCGCGCCTGTGGGAATGGCGAAGTTGCGTTCGTGCGCTAAGAACGCGGCCGCATTTTTCTTTTGTTAGTGTCCCTCGACTGGCACCGCCAAGTACGGCATTCTCACACCTGCATCGAGCGTTCTGCCCGTAATTTCCCCCTTGTCATTTATGTCCTTCGCGGTTTCGAGGCGCGCAGAAAAGCCGCCTTTGAGATCATTGAGGTCTGTAGGTGTGTTGCCGTGATCCCAAATAACTGCACGACAATCAACGAAGTCTGCGTCGCATGAAACACCGACGACCTGGCGGGCTTCGTTAATGCCGTAGGCCTCGCTATCTACGTGCTCGGGTGTACGGTGCTTCAAAGGCTTGAGATGTCGGATCCCGTCTTCTCGAGTCCAGATGAAAGCATGTAAGATATCGCCTTCAACGAACGCCGCGTCGCCAGCGAACCCAACAATATCGCCTCGTTGATTGATTGCCGTGGGCGTGTTCCACCACTGGGCGCCGAGGTTTCCGAGATCAATCACGCCGCCATTTTCCCAGAGAACTGCGTGCTTGGCCGTGTGTCTTCCGACTGCCTGGTCACAGATGCCCGAAATGCCCACAATTTGGCCATTGTCATTGATCGCCGTGGCAGCTCCCGATGTGTCGCCCGGAAAGAGAGGTAGGTCTTGGATCTGATCGGGCGGTCCCAGAGTCCACTTTGCCGGAAGAAATCGGAGTACCTGAGGCGAGACACAATCCGCGTCGTGAACGCCATTCTCAGCCCATCCCACCGCTTGACGCAAGTTGTTGGCTCCGGTAACAAAACCATTGTTTCCACCTGGGAAATTAGGCAGGCCTCTCATTTGGTTTTGTTCCCAAACAAATCCGAGATTGATAAAACCAACGGTGAATGGCCCGGTGTAGAAAGCAGCGCTACTCCAAGCTTCCCCGAGAGGCTCCGGATCGGCTGTTTGAGAGATACCTACGATGATGCCCTGAGTATTCTTCACGTTCCATGTGACACTGCTGTTTGGCCCGCCGAGTGTGCCGAGGTCAGAGAGTAAACCGTCGCGCCACAAAGCAGCGTGTCGGCTCTGATTTCCCGTCAGCCTTGAGTAGCCTGCGACCCAACTCTGATTATTGATACTGTTTCCGGCGTTACTGGTCCCACCGAGCGTGGGAAGGCTCGACACCTGATACTGTGATTTTACCTTCATTGCTTCCGGCTTTTGTCCATTCACCTGTGTTAGTATCGCGCTGCAGCAGACAGCGATCAGAATAATGCCAAGAGTTTGGTTAGCTCTTGTAGTTGTGAACTGTGTTGTCATGTTTGTCTCCTTTGTTGAATTTTCATGACGACACTTTAGGAACTGGCCAGGTGCCACTGCCATATCCACTTCGCAGATTTGGTACGGGCCATTTCAGTTTGAATGTCTGGCCGGCTAACCAACAGATCCAAACCGACGGATGATTAATTTGCGGCTTGTCAGAGACCGCTTCATGGCCTGCCCAAGTTGCTTAATTCAATTTCGAATCAAGCGCCGCGGCGAACTTGCCAAGGCCTTCACGGATTTGCGCGCGTGACCAGGCGGCGAACCCAAAAGTAAGCGCGGGCTTTGGCTCCGCTTTCATGTAGCACGACGACAACGGCGACGGCCTGATACCGATGTCAGCGCACACACGCGTGATCACCGGCATCTGTTCTTTCTGTCGCACCCACGCGACGAAGTGTAATCCAGCTTCGGGAATTTCGAGGATGAAATACCTGCCTAACAAGTGGTTGAATTGTTCGATAAAGAAGTCCCTTCGATCGGAATATAATTTTCGCATCCGTTTGATGTGAGTAAGGAAAAACCCCTCGGTTAAAAACCGGGCGAGTGTGGCCTGATCAATGGCCGGCGAGTGTTGGTCCATTACTGCCCTAATCTTGATCATCGGTTCTATCAATTGATGTGGCGCGACGATGTAGCCCAGCCGCAATGATGGGTACAGAATCTTGCTCATTGTGCCGGAGTAGATAACACGGCCGACGTTATCCAAGCCTTGTAAACACGGGAGCGGGGGACCGGTATAACGAAATTCCGAGTTATGATCATCCTCGAAAATGTAAGCGTCGCACCTCCGCGCAAAATCGATCAACGCCGTTCTGCGTGCGAGACTCATTGTCATCCCGAGCGGGAATTGATGAGAAGGAGTTACGTATATTATTTTTGGTGAGCGCTGTTTCGACGGCCGCGCGATTGTGATTCCTTCTGCGTCAACAGGTCGTGGCACGACCATCGCCCCGGCAAAGCCGAACGTTCGGCGAGCTTGATAAAAACCTGGATCCTCAATCCATGCGACCTCGCCGCGATTTACTAGTGCCATCGCGCTGATCATCATTGCCTGCTGCGTTCCGGCAGTGATGATGATCTGGTCCGGATGACAGCGCGCGCCTCTATAATCGCACAAATACGTTGCCACCGCGTTGCGCAGTCCGGCATCGCCGCGGCTTGACGCATACTGCAGCAGATGCGCTCCTTTTTGTGCGAGAACTTGTCCTCTGAGTCGTTCCCAAACGTCGATGGGAAATTCATCCAGGGCGGCAACAGCTGGAACAAAGGAGACACCAGGCGGTCCGGCGATTCCGAAATCGAATTGCCTACCGGCCCTGTGATCCGGAATATCTTTTACCCGGTTAGAAAGTCGCGATGGACGTTCTGTGGGTGGTGCTGCCTTTATTATTCGCGCACTCAGGAAGGTTTCGGGCAACGCATCGGAGATGAAGGTGCCCGATCCAATCTTAGAATGAAGATATCCTTCCGCATGAAGCCTCGATAGCGCGAGATTTACCGTGAAACGTGACACTCCGAAGTCCGCGGCGAGTGCGCGAGAAGAGGGAAGTCGCGACGAGTTATTGTTGAAACTTCCTGACGCAAGTTCATCGCGAATTTGCCGATAAAGTTGTTGATGAAGTGGTTCGGTCGCTGCGCGATCCAGCCGAACCATTTCAAAAGCCACTATGGAATGTCGACGCCGTTTCCCGTGAAGATGTGGCGTTGGGTCTTCCGCGTTCGGTGTGCGGCGTTTCCTTTCGATCATGAGCAAGAGCATGAGCACGAGCCTGAGTAAGAGCAACTATCCATCGAAAGTGGTCTGGCCATTTCGGTACAAGTGGACTGTTGACACCTAACCACATGGTCAGAAGCTTCGTTCAAATGCAGAATAAAACTCCATGTACCGCTTACATTGAAACAAAAGGCCTTATTTATTTTGCTCGAATGCTGGACAAGATCCGGCTAAAGGCCGCGGGAAAATTGCCGCCCGAGTATTTTACCGGTGTCGAGGACCCGACCCATTTCGACGCGCGTTGCGCAAGATTTCTCGGAGTGAATTACGATGAGCTTGCGAAACAAACGCTTCAAGGCGGATCGGATGAGGAAATCCTCGAGTGGTGCTTTGCCCATGGCCGCCGGCCCAACGAAGAGGAAATTTCTGTGTGGAATGCATTCCTAAGAAAGCGCGGCTGGCGAGATGAGGCGAGCGAGGAACTCGCTGAGTCTAAGAAAGAGGCGGGTTTCGGCGATCGTGACGACATTCAAACGTGGCTGGACCTGCATGATGCGGAGGAAGGAAGAACGCCAGCTGTCTCGTAACGCCGAGAGCCATCATTTACGGAATTCGTAAGGTCGGAAGCAATTATCGCCATAGCTATGGGACTGCGATCAATTTACTGGCTAAGCGTCCTGCAATTCACCTTAACCTGTGCGACGTCAGTCGAATCGCCTCCTCTAACGCACGCTGAATCTCACGACTTCGGCTTCCCTATCGGCAACTGGAAGGCTCACGCAATCTTGGACACGATATGAAAACTGCGACGCTTATTGTTTTGCTGGCCGTCGCGGCGTGCCACGTCTGCCTTGCCCAAACGCCGGCTCAACAAGAGGTGCTCCAGTTCGAGCGGGACGCGTGCAAAGCATTTCTTGATGCAGAGGTGGCCGCGCTGGAGCGCGTGTTAATGCCCGATTTCACGCTCACTCTTTCAAACGGCGACGTGGAAACGCGCGCGGACGAGATAAACGAGCTGCGCAGCGGGAAAGTGCATTACGACGTGTTTGAAAACTACGACATGTTAGCGCGGCTTTATGGCAATGACACGGCGGTTGTTCTGGGAAAAACGCGCGTGAAAGGAACAGCTGACGGCAAACAGTTCGATCGAATAGTGCAATTCACCGACACTTTGATCAAACGCGATGGCCGTTGGCAGCTTGCCGCCGGACATGTTTCGCGGATTGAGAAATAGCGCGGTAGCGAAAAACGATCTGCATTTGCGGAGCTGAAGTTCGTTTCGGCGAGCCGCCGAAACCCGCACGCGAGCCGCGTGTGCTCCCCAGATTCAAAATATTACAAAAACAAAATGCCGGATGTCGATTCTTGCGATTCGTCATCCGGCATTGCAGTCGATGTGCAGCAAAGACTGAATTGTGCGTTACCCTGATCTCCTTTGAAGCTCTGGTTTCTTTCGATTCCAAAGTCTTAACGGCATATCTGAGTTCTCGAGAGACCTCAGAGTTAGCCGTCGACCTAATCAACCGGCACCGAAGTGCCGATGAATTTCTCCTTAGAAAGGAGGTGATCCAGCCGCAGGTTCCCCTACGGCTACCTTGTTACGACTTCATCCCAGTTACCACTCATAGCGTAGGCGGCTGCCTCTATTGCTAGTTAGCACGCCGACTTCGGCTACAAGCGACTCCCATGATGTGACGGGCGGTGTGTACAAGGCCCGGGAACGTATTCACGGCGTCGTAGCTGATACGCCATTACTAGCGATTCCGGCTTCATGAAGTCGAGTTGCAGACTTCAATCTGAACTGGGCCCAGTTTTAGAGATTTCCTCCACCTTGCGGTCTCGGATCATTCTGTGCTGGGCATTGTAGTACGTGTGCAGCCCAGGCCGTAAGGGCCATACTGACTTGACGTCGTCCCCACCTTCCTCCCCGTTAAAGCGGGGCAGTCTGAACAGAGTGCTCGAGCCTCTCGGCTCGGTGGCAACAGTTCACAGGGGTTGCGCTCGTTGCGGGACTTAACCCAACATCTCACGACACGAGCTGACGACAGCCATGCAGCACCTGTGCAAATTGTCCCTTTCGGGACTCGCTGGCTTTCACCAACTTAGAGATGCATGTCAAGGCCTGGTAAGGTTCTTCGCGTTGCATCGAATTGAGCCACATACTCCACCGCTTGTGCGGGCCCCCGTCAATTTCTTTGAGTTTTAATCTTGCGACCGTACTCCCCAGGCGGCACGTTTAACGCGTTAGCTCCGGCGCAGAAGGGGTCGAATCCTCCCACACCAAACGTGCACCGTTTACTGTCAGGACTACCGGGGTATCTAATCCCGTTTGCTCCCCTGACCTTCGTGCCTCAGCGTCAGGAACTGTCCAGAGACCCGCCTTCGCCACTGGTCTTCCTTACGATATCTACGCATTTCACCGCTACACCGTAAATTCCAGTCTCCTCTCCAGTCCTCAAGCACGGCAGTATCGAATGCAGTTTCGGAGTTAAGC
>DASYSX010000123.1:0-13952 GCA_036002955.1 Candidatus Udaeobacter sp.
TTTTTCTAAAGACGAAGGCTGCCGTCGTGATTCCAACGAGAACGATAAAGGCTAGACTGATTTCCAATAGTGCCAGTCTGTTTTCCGGATGCGGGTAGAACACAGCGAGCCCTGCCGGCCAGAACATTTGCCGGATGTAAATAACATAGGCGACCAAGGCGTTACTTATTCGTTCCGATACTGGTAACTGCTCAGTCCAACCGATTGCTCCTCGTTGAGCTAGAAAGGTGATGATGCTTGAAACGGCAGAGAGCGCGATCAGCGGGGTTTTCTCCAGAACGAGTTGTGACAGTCGACGTCCGCTATTTGGTCTTCGGGTTTGAAATCTCTCGAGCGGCCAATAATCCAGGAGTAAGAGAACGAACGGCAGTGTAACCAGCATCGGTTTGGACATCAGTCCGAGGGCGACGGCAAGTGCCACGATTAAATACCGGCCAACCGATGGCGCGCGCGCGTAATGTGAGTACGCGAGCAGGGTTACCATGAAGAAAAACGCGCTCAGCACATCTTTGCGTTCCGCGATCCACGCGACCGACTCCACATGCAACGGATGAACGGCGAAAACCGCAGACACAAACGCGCTTCGCCAGAACGCGCCTGTCATGCGCTCGAGCGCCACAAACAGGAGAACGACGGCGAAAGAGTGCAGGAGGACGTTAGTGAAGTGATGCCGCCCTGCCTTTAGCCCGTACAGCTGGCAATCGAGCATATGCGTGATCGTCGTCAAAGGATGCCAGTTTTCGGAATGGATATGGGAAAATGCCCAGGCGACGTTCGCGAGGCTGATGCCGCTCGTGATCCTTGTGTTTTGATAGACGTAACGAGGATCGTCGTAGTTAACGAAATCGTACCTGAGTGTTTGACCAAAGACGATCCATGTTAGGACAAAGAGACACACGCAAACGCACGCGGCCATCAAACGGAGATTTCGCCTGTGGAGAGGGCTTGATCGGCTGATTCTGTGCATTTGCGGCCTTACACTTTTGGAAGCGCGAACCGGCTTCGCCTATCAGTTAGGAAGTAGTTCTTCATAGTCTCCACTGTTTCGGAGCGCTTGCCGACGAAGAGATGGCTCTTAATTGTGGCAATGAATCTTCGTGAGTTTACTGATTGCCGCACCACAAGCTTGTAAGGAGTGATGCCTTGCAATATCAGCTTGCTGGCATAAGCGTACTCGCCCTCGTCGCGTTCTAGTGATGGTCCAAAGAGATCAATCCTGATTGTGACGACGAGAGTAAAAGCGACTGTCGCCAGAAGCCACCATGCAAACTGAACGAGCTTTCCGTTGATGTCGGTCGTACGCACCACGAAAGCTCCTATTTCGATGAGAAACGGAACGTTGCAACTAAAGGTGACGCTCGAAATTTCGGGTGAAGCGCTTTGGACTTCAGCAACTCGTCGCTTTGTCTCCTCAATTGTGATCGTCTGCGGGTAACGTATGCACGGTATACCGAGGCACATCTTTTCGCCGCGCTGTCGCGCGTTGATTTTCGCTGTCGTTCTGGCGGCGGTGACGCTTTTGGCATATCAGCCTGCCTGGCACGGGGGATTCCTGTGGGACGACGACGCCTATATCATCAATAACGAATTGTTAACCGCTCCGCATGGTTGGCAGCGGATTTGGTTTTCTCTCGATTCACCGTCGCAATATTTCCCGCTCACTTACAGCACGTTTCGCGTTGAGCACGCCTTGTGGGGTCTAAACACGACTGGTTATCACTGGGTCAACCTTCTGCTTCATGTTGCCAATGCCCTTTTGGTATGGGCGGTGCTGACACGCTTAAGAATACCGGGCGCGTGGTTAGCGGCGGCAATTTTTGCGCTACATCCAGTGCAGGTCGAGTCAGTCGCATGGATCACCGAACGCAAGAACGTGCTGATGGGCTTTTTTTTCCTGCTGACTTTGCTTGCGTGGAGTGCATTTGTTGACGAACGAACCCGGCGCGCGTGGATCTTCTATAGCCTGTCGCTGATTTTTTATGCGCTGGCGCTCTCAGCGAAAGCAACCGCCTGCACTCTCCCGGCTGCATTGTTCTTAATTCTTTGGTTGCAGCAAAAGCCGATCACCATGCGGCGTCTGCTGGAAATTGTTCCTTTTGTCATGCTCGGCGTTGGGATTGGGTTACTCGCTGTTTGGTGGGAACGTTATCATCAGGGAACAAACCGGGAGGTGTTTACCTTCCTCAGTCCGATCGAACGAATCCTCGTGGCGAGCCGGGCTGTTTGGTTTTACCTGAGCAAAATTTTTTGGCCTTCCAATCTGACTTTTATTTATCCGAGATGGAACATTTCACCCTCGGATGTACTCAACTATACCTGGTTGATTGCCGGCATCGGAGCATGCGTGGTCATCTACTTCCTCAGGCGATTCCTCGGACGAAGCGTTGAAGTCGCGGCTGCTTTTTTCGTCGCCACTCTTAGCCCGGTCTTGGGATTCATCATGCTGTTCACGTTCCGTTACACCTTTGTGGCAGATCATTATCAATATCTGGCATGCATCGGACCGATCGCCCTTGCAAGCGCAGGCGTAGTGAGCTTGTCCCACAAATTTGCTGAGTACCGCACCGTCATTATAAGCGGTGCTTTATTAATCGTCGCAAGCTTGGGCGCGTTAACGTGGCGGCAAGCTGCGACGTACACCGATATTGAAACGCTTTGGCGCACAACCCTCGCAAGAAATCCCGAATGCTGGATGGCTCACACGAATCTCGGTCTTGTTTTCCTTCAGAAAGGCAAGATCGACGAGGGCATTGCTGAATATCGGGCGGCCTTGCAAATGCAGCCTGACTCGTGGGATGCCGAGTACAACCTTGGTACGGCGCTTTTAGGAAAAGCTCAGGTGGACGAGGCGATCCTTCACTGTGAAAGGGCGGTACGCATGCGACCAACGGATCCGGATGCCCAGGTCTCTTTGGGCAACGCACTCTTTCAAAAGGGACGGATCGACGAAGCAATCGCTCATTACCAACAGGCAATAACTGTACACCCCGATCACTTTCTCGCTCGTTACAGTCTTGGTCATGCGTTGCTGGAGAAAGGGGAACTCGAGGGTGCTATCCAGGTGTGCCGGAGTGCACTGTTGCTTCGCCCTTCGGATGCAGATTGCCAAACGACTCTCGCTATTGCCCTGGAGGAAAAAGGCAACCCTGCGGAAGCAGTGCAGCATTACCAAAAAGCGCTGGAACTTGCCCCCAGTTCCATTGCCACGCTTAGCAATCTGGCGTGGCTGCTGGCAACATCGCCGGATGCATCACTGCGAAATGGTCAGAAGGCGGTTGAACTTGCGAAACAAGCCGATCGACTGGCCGGAGGAACGAACTCTCTTGTGTTGCGCACCCTGGCAGCTGCCTACGCAGAAAATGGCGACTTCGCCAACGCCATCAGAACTGCCCGCTCTGCGATGCAACTCGCTCGAATGCACAGCGAGGAAGCTGTGATGACAGATCTCGATCAGCAAATTGCGCTGTATCAACTCAGAATGCCGTACCGTGAAACGGTGAAATAGCGCCAAAGCGATTCAGGATTCATGTCGGCGAAGCTGACGCCGTCACAACTCGTCACGCAGAATTTTAAAAATGGCTGTGCTCTCGACCACACCTTGCAGCGAATCTGTTCCGGGGCCGCTGCCAAATGCAACGACATCTTCAACGGTGACCAGCGCCGATTTTGTATAAATCGTCGCCGGCTCGGGCTGTTCCTGTGTCGGCTCTTTGGTTTCGATCGGGTCCTGGTTCATCGGTAGTTTTGCTGCGCCGTAGGACTTCGTTCCCCGCGGCCCCGTTGCCCAGGTGATCCACGGTTGACCAGCTGAATTAAAACCCAGTAGCGCAATTCCACTATCTTTCCGAAAAGGAAATCCATTCAAGCTCATCCCGCCAATGGCCGCATCACCGCACACAATGATCGTCGATTTTGCCCCGCCATAACTTCGGGCGACGCCAACCGCGCGGTCTAGCTCGAGCGTTTGCGTCAGAGTTCGTTCCCCATTGTTTTGCTCAGCCGCTTTTCGCATCAACCCCGCATCGACCACGAGTAAATAGCCTCCGGCGTTGTACTGCAGCAATTGAATCGCCCGCCTCACCATATCCGAAAGGCTGGGCTGCTGGCCTCGCTCTTCGACCTGATTTGCGTACGCGAGATCGTTGTTGCTGAAGACGCCGAAAACTTTCGACCGGCGCCACGCTGGAACCGCTTCCAAATCCGTGCGTGTCCGAACGATGTCGAATCCATTGCCACGAAGCTCCAGCAATAGATCGCGCGAGTCTTGTCGCTCACCGCCTTTTGTCGTCGGAACAAATTCCTCCGCACCGCCGCCCAATGCGACGTCAATGTTTCCGCGATCCACAAACTCGGCTGCGATCTTCTCAGAGTCGCTGGCGTCTCCCGTGTGCGCGTAGAACGCTGCATTTGTGGTATCGGTGAGCTTTGCGTCCGTTACCAAGCCTGTAGCTCGTCCGTATTCGCGCGCCAGTTCAATGATGCTCTTGACCGGTTTGCCGTCGCCGTTAATCGCGATCGCGCGATTGGTTACACGCTCGCCGGTGGCGATAGCGGTCGCGGCAGCCGCCTGATCCGGCGCGGCGAAATCCTTCGAGTAATTCATCACGAGCGCGGCATAAGGCATGGAGTCGACATTTAAACGCGTGCCCGCTCCGCCGGCAAAGGTGCGAGTAGGCGCCAGCCTTCCAGGCGAGAGTCCTTCTCCGACAAACAAGATAATGCCGAAGGGTTTTCGGATGACCCAATGTTGAAAATAAATGACACCCACTCCGGCGAAGGCGAGCAGACAGACGAAGGCCAGCAACTGGTTGCGCCACTTCATTTTCGCTTAGTGTAGCGTAAGCGTCCTCGCTTGCGCGGCGAAAATGGCGAGCCGAAGGAGTGCGCTACCTTGTTTCAAAGAACTGCTTGTCGACGTTCTCGTTCGTCGGCAAAGTGCGGGTACATGGCTGGCCCGGTGATGCTCATCATTCGCGACGGGTGGGGGATTAATCCTGGCGGCCCGGAGAAGCGCCGAGAGAACGGCAACGCGACGCTGCTCGCATCAACTCCGTTTCACGATGATTTGTACCGCGATTATCCGTGGTCGCGATTGAGCGCCAGCGGCGCAGACGTCGGGTTACCGGAAGGACAGATGGGGAACTCGGAGGTTGGCCACCTTAATCTTGGAGCGGGCAGAATCGTCTATCAGGATCTGACCCGGATTAATAAGGCTATCGCCGATGGAGAACTGGAACGCAATCGTGTTTTGCAGGACGCCCTTGCCGTAGCGCGCGGACATCGATTGCATCTTCTCGGATTGGTTTCCGACGGCGGTGTACACAGCCATTACTCGCACATGATCGCGCTGGCGAACGCCGCGCACGCAACAGGGGTCGGAGAAATTTTCGTGCACGCGTTTACCGATGGACGAGACACGTCGCCCACTGGCGGTGCGGGTTTTTTAAGGACGTGCGAAAAGGAACTTGAGAAGAGCGGCGCCAGGATCATCACCGTAGTTGGCCGCTATTACGCGATGGATCGGGACCGCCGCTGGGACCGCACGAAAAAAGCATGGGACGCAATCGTTCTGGGTCGCGGTGAACTTTGCGAGTCATCACCCGCTGACGCTATTGAGCGACAATATTCGCTTGGCAAGACCGACGAATTCATGCCTCCGCTCGTCTTTGCCTTCCCGGATGAACAGCGTATCCGCGACGGCGACACAGTTTTGTTTTTTAATTTTCGCGCCGACCGTGCGCGCCAGCTGTCACAAGCGTTTTTGCTAAAAGACTTCGACGGATTCGAGCGTGAAGTGTGGCCGCAAATTCATTTCGTGTCGCTCACGCAGTATGATGTTCGATATTCCTCGCCATTCATCTTTGCGCCTGTAGAACTCAAACACATTTTAGGGGAGATCGTTAGCGTTGCGGGCAAACGGCAATTGCGCATCGCCGAGACGGAGAAGTACGCGCACGTCACGTACTTTTTTAGCGGCGGAATCGAAAAGTCCTTTTCTGGTGAAGATCGCAAACTCATTCCTTCGCCCAAAGTCGCGACCTACGATCTGAAACCGGAAATGAGCGCGTTCGAAATCACCGACGAACTGCTCGCACACATGGCGGACTACGATTTGATCGTTTTAAACTTCGCCAATCCGGACATGGTTGGTCATACGGGCGTTGTCGAGGCCGGGATTAAAGCGGTGGAGACCGTGGACGCATGCTGCGCCCGCATCATTCCAAAACTTCTAGAACTCGACGGAAAAGCGTTGGTTACCGCCGACCACGGCAATTGCGAGAAAATGCGTAATCCTGACGGATCCCCAAACACTGCGCATACCAGCTACCTTGTTCACTTTATTTATGTAGCCAACGACGCGGCGAAGTTCCGTTGCGAAGACGGCATTCTGGCAGATGTCGCGCCGACTCTTTTATTTTTGCTCGGTTTGCCGCAACCCAAAGAAATGACCGGGCACAATTTGCTCGTGCCAATCTAACGAGAGTTCTCGATTTAAGTTGCGTGTTCCCGCCGCGGCAATTCGTTGCAAAACGTGAAGCCGATTAGCCGCTGAAGCGTCGTGCCAGACTGGTTTTCGGATGAGTATCAGTGTGTCGTTCGATTCGACCAGCGCGCCCCAGCCGATCGGCACTTCCGATTCGCGAAATAACTGCTCGGGCAGCACGATAAAAAACAAGTTCGCGCAGCGGTAGCGAATTAGCTTCTCGAACTTTGTGCAATCGTAGAGCCGATTTTGCAGCGTCCGCAACTCACGAACGAGGCGTGCATAACCGCGGTGCCCGATCGTGCTGAAGTTTTCGGAATCAAACTCCGGGAAAAGCGAATCGCCATTGTTCAGGTTTGGATAATGCGTGTGGAGACGGGTTTCAAGAAGCTGGCGACGATTACATATTGCTTCGAGTTTCTTGCGTGCCGACTCGCTGCGACAGTTGTCACGGCGCAAATCGCACAGCGCCTGTTTGCATTCGAAGATTGCTGTTGATCCAATTTGCTTGGGGACCGACCGATAGCCGGCCACGTCGGCGCGATATCTGCATCGGGGCAAAGTCACTTCCATCGCGCACGCTGAAAACCCGTGCATCTGCGCCCAAATAAATGCGAACTGCTTGAGCCTGACGTGTTGTGTTGTTTCGCCGCGGCGACCTCTTACTCCTGCAGCCATGTCGCGAGTTCACGTGCCCAGTAGGTGACGATGATGTCCGCTCCAGCGCGCTTCAGCGAAGTCATGATCTCGAGAACGGCGGCGCGCTCATCGAAAATCCCTTTCTCGGCCGCAGCTTTGACCATGGCGTACTCGCCACTGACATGGTAGACGGCGGTTGGTTTTGCGAAGCGTTCCCGCACGCGCCAAAGGATGTCGAGATACGGCAGGGCAGGTTTCACCATCACAATGTCCGCCCCTTCCTCAACATCCAGCGCTGCTTCGCGCAGCGCTTCGTTTGCGTTCGCAGAATCCATTTGATACGAACGGCGGTCGCCGAACTGCGGCGGGCTTTCGGCTGCCTCGCGAAATGGTCCGTAAAATACCGACGCAAATTTCGCTGCGTAACTCATGATGCCTGTTTGATCGAATCCGCTGGCATCCAGTGCCTCGCGAATCGCGCCGATGCGGCCATCCATCATGTCGCTTGGCGCCACAACGTCCGCACCTGCGCCGGCGTGAGACAGCGCCGTTTTCACCAAAAGTTCGACGCTTTCGTCGTTCAGGACATGAAAATGATCGCCATCGATTCGGGTGACACCGCAATGGCCATGGCTCATGTATTCGCAAAGGCAAACATCACTGATCACGACTAATTCCCGACATTTCGATTTAATCGATCGAAGCGCTTCTTGAATCACTCCGTCTTCTGCGTAAGCGCCGGTTGCTTGCTCATCCTTGCGCGCGGGAATTCCGAATAGCAGGATGGCTTGCAGCCCAAGATCCTGAACTCGGCACGCTTCATCCACAATCTCTTTGACCGGTAACTGAAAAACTCCCGGCATACTGGCGACAGGCTGGCGCTGGTCCAATTTTTCGCTCACGAAGAGCGGCAAAATAAAATCGTGAATGGTCAAATGCGTTTCACGGACCAGGTTTCTCAAGGCAGCGTAACGCCGCAGGCGACGTGGTCGATGCACCAATCTTCTCACACGGCGAGGCTACCCGTGGCACGCGATTGTCGCAAGCCGACCGTGGTTACAGCGCGTGACGGATGCTTGACGGGGCGGAGCGTTGGGTGTCTGCATCTTAGCGATGGCTCGTCGGTCTGATTATTTATTGATGGATGTAAGTAACTCGTATGCAAAACTTGCGTTCGCATCGAGAGAGCGACTCTCCAACCCCGCGCGGATTCCTACTTCGGAGCTCTCAAGCAGTGTCGTCGCTGAATTTTTGCGGCGGCGACAGGTACAAAAACTAGTCATCTCATCAGTAGTTCCGGCAAAAAATTCTGCGATCTCGAAGGCCGCACGTAACAAAGTGCAAGTGCTCTGGCTAAATTGGAAACTGAAGATGGGTGTCACAATCGAGTATCCGAAACCCGAATCGATAGGCGCCGATCGCCTGGCGAACGTCGCAGCTGTCGCCGAACTATATGAATGTCCTGCCATCGTCGTGGACTTCGGCACAGCGGTGACGTTCGACGTGGTTTCCGAACGGCGCAGCTACATCGGTGGCGTCATTGCGCCGGGACTGGAAGCGATGACAAATTTTCTTTATCAACGGACGGCGCTGCTCCCGAGGCTGTCGCTGAAAGAGCCACACCGTGTCATTGGTAAATCCACCGTTGAGGCAATGCGGTCCGGCGCCGTCTTCGGTTACCGTGGATTAGTTCGAGAGATTCTGGCGCGAATCAAAGTGGAGCAGTTTTCACGAAAAAGAGTCAACGTCGTCGCGACTGGCGGTTATGCGCGCCTTGTTGCAAATCAAGTGCCGGAGGTCGCAGTGGTTCATCCGCATCTGACCCTCGAAGGATTGCGGATCGTCGGAAACTTGAGTTGAAGACAAGGGGACGGCTTCCCAGCCGTCACATGTAAAAGCGACGGCTGCCCAAGCCCTCGTTCCTCGCAAAATGTTTTTCCGAACCGAACCGAAAATCTTCGCGCCCAACGCAATTTCGACTTGTCAGGGATGCTAATCAGGGCTTGAATCGGTGGTTCATGACAATGTGGAAGATCGCTGCCGTCGCAGCGCTGGGACTTACAGCCTTTGCTGCGAATAATGTCGCCCCGACCAAAGCGGAGTTGGAAGAGATGTACAACACCGCGTACCGCGCGTTCGATGCGGGAAAATTTCCCGAGGCGCTAAAACAACTAGACGCCATCGACGCGCGCCAGCCTGATCTTGCCGCGTCGAAAAATCTGCGCGGCGTCGTTCTCATGCGGCAGGGCAATTACGAACAGGCTGAAGCGGCATTGACGGAGGCGGCTCGGATTGATCCTAAGTTTTGGAATGCGCGCTTTAACATGGCGGAGATCCCATTTCTCAAAAAAGACTGGGAAGAAGCGAGAAAACGCTTCGAGCAATTGCTCACCACCGGTCAGTCCGATCTGGCGAAGGAAGCTTCGCAGCTGATCCAGTACAAGATCTTGCTGACTTATCTGATGGAGGGGAAAAGCAATATGGTCGATTCGATTCTGGCCAAGCTGGAGCTTTCGCCCGATACCCCCGCTGTTGATTATGTAAAGGCAGCGGTCGCGCTCCAACAGAAAAATGAGCCGGAAGCGAAGGATTGGATCACTGCCGCGGAAAAGAACTACTCACCGCAGCTAAACAAGCTTTTCGTGGAATCGCTGTACGAAATCGGTTGGATGGAAAAACCATCCGGTCAACGGCGAGCTTCGTTGCCGCTCATGACGGCAGCCGAACGCACAGAAAAGACGAAGGCGTTTGCCCGGTCGAAATTTGAGCAGTCGCAACAGGCCTTTCGGCAGCGCGATTTTGTCACCGCGCTAAAGCTGGTGGACGAAGCGGACAAGGTCGATCCTAATCAGCCTGCGACGCTGAATTTGCGAGGCGAAATTCTCATGCAGCAGGGGCAATTTGACAATGCCGAGGCCGCTTTCAAAAAGGCAGCAAAGTTGGATCCCAAACTTCGCGATGCACAATACAATCTCGCGCAAATTCCGTTCAAAAAGAAAGAGTACGCCAAAGCGCGCGACCGTTTCGAGACGTTGTATAAACGCATACCCGGCGGCGAAAAGAACCAGGCGGCCGAGCTGATCAAGTTCAAAATTTACATGGCCCTCTTGATGGAGGACAAAGAGAGCCGGGCGCACTCGATGATGGAGGAATTTCAATTCACCGGCGATACCCCCGCCCTCTATTACGCACAAGCGGCGTGGGAGTACAAGCACAATAATGCCCAAAAGGCCGAGGATTGGACGAACTCTGCCAATAAGATTTACTCGCCGGCGCTCAACAGCGTTTTTGCTGATGCGTTCTATGATGTCGGATGGCTGCAAAGACCCGAAGGCACAACCTCTCCTGCCGTCGCATTTGATACGGGCAACGTCGCAACGTCGCAGACGGATGGCGGCCCCGCAGTAGAGCCGAGTCCTATTCCTGACAAAGGTCCTGCCGCAAATAAACAAGGAGAAACAACCCTTGCCCTCGCGCCGTCGACGGGTGCTCCAGACAGCGGAATGGAACTTGCCGGCACCGGAGCGACGGCTAACCAGACCAATTCGACTGCGTCTGCGGCCGAGACGAATTCGTCCGTCGAGCCGTCAGTGGCGCAATCGCCTTCGACCAGCAGCGCGTCGGCAGCTGCGTCTCAGCCTGCCGCTCCTGAGACGACAAGCGCTTCGACTGTCTCCAGCGACCAAAATCAAACCGAGCAACAACCTCTCGCGTCTGAGACCGCGAGCGCTTCGACTGTTGCCACCAGCCAAAATCAGGCTGAGCAACAGCCTGTCGCCCAAACAAGTCCTCCCGAACACGCAATCGCTGCGACAGCACCGACCAAAACCGTGTCGTCAAACCTTGCTCAGGCGTCGAACCGCAGACTATGGATTGTTGGCGGACTACTCTTGGCGGCCGTGGTGCTGATAGCCGTTGCTACCGTCCCGGCGGTTCGCCGAGGATACAAGTTCTCGGTCCCGGGTTCGTCGCAGCCAGAACCAGGTGCCGATACTCCGGTTTTTACCGCTAGAACAGCGCCTGCCCATACGATTGGTGTTCAGGGCAACGGTTTCGCTGGCGGACCACGCCAGGTCTCACTCGAACTTAAAGCGTGGAATTCTCCGGTGCGGCCCAGCGCGTTACCATTGTCGAAAGCTGGCGGTGCTTTTAATCGGTTGAAAAGCTCGAAGTCGAAGCCTTCACGACTTCCTGTTCCTTTGGAGGCGCAACCAGAGGAATCAGCCCCGGTAGCGGAGCCGTTCTTTGAATCGGTCGGGTCAGTGCTGCCGGTTGCTGAGTCGCCACGCGAGGAATTGGCTCCATTGATCGAGCCAGTCTTTGAATCGGTTCGCCCAGTAGTCACGGCCGTTGAGCCGCAGCTGCCTAAGAAATCAACTCCGGTGGCCGACCCATTCTTCGAGTCGGTCGGACCAGTGGTCGAACAAGCACCGGAGGTCGTGTCTGCACTTACTCCGCAGGAAAATGGACTGGACGGTTTTGAACCAGTCACTGAATTTGCCGCAGCCTCGACGACTACACCGCAATCAGTGGAGAAAGAAATTTTGGAGCTTCCGGAGGAACCGGTGTTCGGCGCCCAAGATGCCAACGAATTTTCTGACGCCCCAAGGGAAGAACCTGTAATTGCGTACGAGCAGCCAAGCGAGGTCTTCGCCAGCGGATCCGACTATGCATGGCCGAATGCTGAAGCCGCAGCGGAAGTAACAGCTCTGCCTGTTGAGAACGAGCAGCCGCATGAACCAATTTTTGCCGAGCGTGAAGGTTTCGTTGATCAGGAAGATTTTGTTCAACCTAACGATTTTTCTGGCCACGAGTCCTTCACAGACCATGAAGCTCCAGTGGACGAAATTATTGCCGAACAAGCATCTGATTTTCAGCCTGTGCCTCTTCCGGTCCGGCCAGCCTTTCCTCAACCAACCATACCTGCAACCATGCCAGAAACTACTCAAACACCACCTGCTCCGATAGCCAAAGCCCCGGCACCGCCTGTGCCCAAACCGCAACCTCAGCCGCAAGCGCCGGTACCGGCAGGCGGAATGCAAACCTCTGTGCAGCTTACTTTCTCGTTCGAGATCGCAGCGATGCAGTTAACGCCGAGCTTCAAGATGGGAGTTTTGAAAGTTCGTCCCATATCGAAGCTCGTCACGATGCGTTTGCCTTCGCCTCAGCGGGCGCAATCGCCGTTGAATTTGCAGGTTGCTTTCGAAGTACTCAAAATCCAGCCCGTCGCCGGCGCGCTCGGTACCATTCGCGTCGTTCCGTCTCAGCAACAGCGGCCTGCCATGGGTGGTATGCCCTCGTTTGCAGTTGCCGGATTGCAGGTCGTGCCGAATTCCGAAACGGCTCCGGTTCAACTCACCCCATCGTCGCAGGGGCGCGCATCTGTGTTCGTCACGGTGCCGTTCCAGATCAGCACGCTTGAGTTTTCTCCTACGCTCGAAATTGGATCGGTCACGCTGAATTCAAATTCGAAGCAGGTTGTCGTCCAGTTGCCAGGGACCGGCCCCGGTCCAGTCGAAGGCGCGCCAATGTTCGAGATCGCTAATCTCGAACTGAATGAAGGCGGGGAGATCGTAATGATGCAACTGAACCTACTTGGCGGACCGAAGCGCGCCTAACGATGCCCGTTCGACCAACTGACTGGTCGAAAATCAGCGCCAGTTTAGCGAGCGCAATTGTTTCGGAAGAAACTCACCGTTTTTCCGGATCAATTTGCCGTCGAAATAAATTTCGCCGCCGCCGTAATCGGGACGCTGAATGCTGACCATATCCCAGTGAACCTGGCTTCGGTTTCCGTTGTCGGCTTCCTCGTAGGCCTGCCCGGGAGTGAAATGAAAGGAGCCGGCGATTTTTTCATCGAACAAGATGTCGCGCATCGGCTGGAAGACTCGCGGATTAAAGCCGAGCGAAAATTCGCCGATGTAACGTGCACCCACGTCTGAATCGAGAATCTTGTTGAGTTTTTCGGTCTCGTTGCTTGAGGCCTCGACGATTTTACCTCGTTTGAAACGAAGCTGGATACCGTCGAAAGCGGTGCCTTGATAAATGCTCGGCGCGTTAAAGGTGAGTTGGCCCTCCACCGAGTCTTTCACCGGAGCCGTGAAAACTTCGCCATCGGGAATGTTGCGATCCCCACCGCAAATGATAGCTGAAATCCCTTTGATACTAAAATTCAGATCCGTGCCGGGAGCTTTGATTTGGACGCGGTCCGTTTTTTCCATCAGCGCCTTAAGCGCTTTCATACCCGGCTGCAGTTTGCGGTAATCGAGTGTGCATACATCGAAAAAGAAGTCTTCAAACGCTTCCGTGCTCATCCCCGCAAGCTGAGCCATCGAGGGCGTGGGCCACCGTAACACAACCCATTTCGTCCTTTTTACCCGCTGATCCTGCACTGGGCGCAGCTTTTTGCCGATCAGCTGCATCTTTTCCGCCGGCACGTCCGCCAACTCCGTAACATTGTGGCTTCCGCGCATCGCAATGTACGCATTCATTTTTTTCATGCGCGCCAGCTCATGGCTTGCCATGATGTTTAACTGTCGATCGGAGGCCTCTAAAGCGAGTGCGCGGTTCACTCGCGCGTGATATACCTGCGCAAACGGAACGCCTCCTGCATTCCGTGTCGCTCGTATCAGCGCCGCCGTCATTTCGTCAGGAATATCGAATGCTTCGATGAGGACCGTCTCGTTGCGTTTTAGGCGAATGGAATATTCCACCAGGAGTTTTGCGAGTTTGTCGAACCGCTCGTCTTGCATAGGCGTTTATCATTCCACCAGCCGGGCGCGATGCAACTGTCACCGCTTTCCCCGTGGCCAAGCCCGCGCCGCGCTTA
>DASYSX010000124.1:0-6819 GCA_036002955.1 Candidatus Udaeobacter sp.
CCGGCGCGCCCAGATGGTGGAAGCGCTGCGGAACGCGGAGTACCGCTGGGTTCTGATGGCGATGCTGGCCTACGTCGTGGTGGAAGCAGCGGCGGCGTTTCGCTGGCACGTGTTGCTGAAAGTGCAAAACATCCACCTGAGTGTCGCGCGTCTGACCGGACTCTTT
Source organism: Candidatus Udaeobacter sp. (assembly GCA_036002955.1). Lineage (GTDB taxonomy): Bacteria > Verrucomicrobiota > Verrucomicrobiia > Chthoniobacterales > UBA10450 > Udaeobacter. Next base: position 167 of record DASYSX010000124.1, read on the forward strand.
TTTATCGGGCTATTTTACAATCAATTTCTTCCCGGAGGCACCGGCGGCGACATCATCAAGAGTTATTACCTGCTAAAGGAAACGCCTGACAAGAAAGCCGGCGCATTGCTGGCGGTAGTGTTCGATCGATTCATCGGACTCGTCGCTCTCGTTGCAGTCACGGCGACACTAATCGCATTGCGATATGATTTTCTTGCGCAGAAACCGCAGACGCGAAATTTACTCTGGCTGTTGCTCATTCTTTTGAGTACGTCGGTTTCCTTTCTCATTGCGACGTTCGTAATCAGCGGCTTCAGGCTGTTTCATTATTTCCCCGCCCATTTTCCGGGGCGCGACAAACTGATTGAGATCTTCGCCGCATATCATCTGTATGCGCGTCATTGGCGGGCGTCGCTCGTTGCGTTTGGTGTGTCGATCGTGGCACATCTTGCAACGTTTACAGCTTTCCTGTTTGCCGCGTATGCGCTTGGTGTGCGAGTGCCGTTGGTTGATTTTTTTGCCATCATGCCGGTTGAACGAACAATCTCGGCTTTGCCAATTAGTTTCGCAGGAATCGGACTCCGTGAAAAAGTTTTGCAGATCATGCTCAATGGGCTGTGTGGCGTTCCCGAAGCAAAAGCCATCCTGATCGGATCGCTGAGTTTTGTGATCATTCTCGTGTGCTGTCTTCCGGGCGCTGTTGTTTACCTGTTTTACAAACCGAGTGGCGCAGCAGAACACGTGAAACTCCGTGAAATGGAAAAGGAAGTTGTCACGTTGGAACATGAACTCGGCGAACCCGAGTAAGAATGTGGGAGGGACCTTAGTGTCCCGATCATCGCCGCGCCAAGCCGGCTCCCGCATTCGCAACCGCCCGTTTGTCATTGCCACTTTTGCGATGACCGCCGACGGCAAAGTCACGACAAAGAATTTTGGTCCGGTAGATTTCACCTCGCGTGAAGACAAGTTGCATTTGTTTCGCCAGCGCGCTTTGGCGGATGCGGTTCTTCTCGGCCATACAAGTCTGGAACGCGATAACGTCCGGCTCGGAGTCCCGGCGGAGCTTCAGGAACTGAGAGAGAAGCGCGGTCAGTCTCGCTCTCCGCTTCGCGTGATTGTCTCGAACAAAGGCAGAATCGATTCTCGACTGAAGATTTTTCAATCCGGCATTTCGCCAATCATTATTTTTTCAACTAAACAGATGCCTCCGAGGAATCAGGCGGCTTTACGTAAAACAACAACGCTGCACCTAACGAATGCCACGGAAGTCGATCTCAATGCAATGTTGAAAACTTTGCGGAATCAATACAACGTCCGCACGCTGGCGTGTGAAGGCGGGCCAACTCTTTTTCGTTCCTTATTGGAACAGGACTTAATCGATCAGCTCAATCTTACCATCGCACCCTACATGTTCGGCGGAGGCAACGCGCCTACGCTCACAGGCCTGAGTAAAGAATTTCTTCCCGGGAGCGTGCATTGCTCGTTGATCGAGATGCGCACAGTCGGCGCCGAATGTTTTCTAACCTATCGAATCAAGCACCAGCAACGGCATCGGAGCACCACACGATCAGCGCGCAACGACTGACAAATTCGAGCTATTCGCCAGAGCAATAACGGTGTCCCGCTCGAGCAGCAAGGTCTTGCCGGCTTCAACAGCGATGACGCGCACTCCCGATTCAGCAGCAACGTGAATTGTTTCCACACCGATTACTGGCACGTCGAAGCGCATATCCTGATTCGGTTTGCTGACTTTGACCATGACTGCGCCCTCACGCGCGAGCGTTCCACCGCGCTTGATGGCCTCGTTCGTTCCTTCCAAAGCTTCGACGGCAACGATCGTGCCGTTTTTGATCATGATAGTTTGGCCGATGTCGAGTCGCGCGATTTCCTTCGCAGCATTCCAGCCAAGCTCGACGTCCTGCTCTTGGCGAGGTGACAATTTTGGTCCAGAAATCACGCCCGGCCGCGCCAGCGAATCCTCGAGAAAGGTTGTGGCTGGCAGGAGATCGATTTCGACTTTCGCGAGTTCGTCTGCGATTGCGGCAAAAATTGATTCCGCGTTGCGCTCTTTCAGTTTGCCCAACAACATCAGCGCCTTCAAATCGGGGCGAAGATCGAAAAGATTTTTCGGCGCGATTTGGCCCGCCATGATCGCGTGATGAATTCCCTGGCTGCGGAAAAATTTCAAAAGCCGGCCTAGTTGCCCGACGCGCATCCACTCGACTAGCTCCACCTGTTGCTCGATTGTCAGATCGGTCTCACCCGTGAAAGCCGCGACGACGATTTTTTTAACGCCCGCTTTGCGCGCTCCATCGGCGAGCAATCGCGGATAAACGCCGTTGCCGGCAATGATTCCCAGCTTTTCCGGGAGCTCTCGGCTAATTGTCATTCTGAGCGGAGCGAAGCGGAGTCGAAGAATACCGCGAGGTTAGCTAAAACTGACGCCACGGGATTCCTCGACTACGCTCGGAATGACGTGACTTCATTTAGCGTGGCGGCGACGTTTGACCTGTAACTGCGCGAGCGCTTTTTGCAGTGAAGCTTGAATGGCTGCCACTTCTTCGGCGGTGTGATCTTCTCTCATAGCTGCTTTGGCGCGCTCCACTGCTGCCTCGGCGATAGCAATGTCGATTTTCTCTGACTCGAGCGCCATGTCGGTCAGCACCGAAACCGAGTCTCCTTTGATTTCAACAAAGCCCTCGCCGATGGCCATCGTGCTCTCACGGCCGCTTCTTACAATGCGCAGTTCACCGGGCTTCAATGTGGTCAGAAGCGGGACGTGCTTCGGATAAACACCAAGCTCCCCCTCAGACCCGGGCAGTGTCACCATCTCCACGTCTTCGGAATAAATTTTTTCCTCAGGCGTTACGATTTCGAGCTTGAGCGTGGCCATGGTGTTCGAAGGCGTCAACCCTCCTTGATCGTCTCAATGCCGCCCTTCATGTAGAAATTCTGCTCGGGCACATCGTCGTGTTTGCCATCGAGAATTTCTTTGAAGCCTCGAACTGTTTCGGCAACGGGCACGTACTGCCCCTTGAAGCCTGTGAAAACTTCCGCCACGTGAAATGGCTGGCTTAGGAACCTCTGAATCTTCCGCGCACGATGGACGGTGAGCTTGTCCTCCGGACTCAATTCATCCATTCCAAGAATTGCGATGATGTCCTGTAAATCCTTGTAACGTTGCAAAACGCGCTGCACGCCTCGGGCAACATTGTAATGTTCCTCGCCCACAACCTCTGGTGCCAGTGCTTTCGATGTCGACGCCAGCGGATCAACCGCAGGATAGATTCCAAGCTCGGCGATGGAACGTTCAAGTACGATCGTGGAATCCAGGTGCGCGAACGTGTTCGCCGGAGCTGGATCTGTCAGGTCGTCTGCCGGAACGTAAACGGCCTGGAACGAAGTAATCGATCCTTTGTTCGTCGATGTAATTCTTTCCTGTAAATCCCCCATCTCTGCGGCAAGCGTCGGCTGATAACCAACGGCGCTTGGCGTTCGGCCTAACAAGGCTGACACCTCTGATCCTGCTTGTGAGAACCGAAAGATGTTGTCGATGAAAAGAAGAACGTCCTGATTGCGTTCGTCGCGAAAATATTCAGTCATTGCGAGCGCCGAAAGAGCGACGCGTAGACGCGCTCCCGGCGGTTCGTTCATCTGACCGAACACCATCCCCACCTTCGACTTCGACAAATCGTTTTGATCGATTACGCCGGCCTCGCTCATTTCCTTGTAAAGATCGTTCCCTTCACGGCTTCGTTCGCCTACGCCGGCAAACATGGAGACTCCGCCATGCTTCATCGCGATGTTGTTGATCAGCTCCTGGATGACAACGGTCTTGCCGACGCCCGCGCCACCAAACGCGCCGACTTTGCCGCCTCTCGAGAACGGGCAGACGAGATCGATTACTTTGATGCCCGTTTCAAGGATCTGCGCTTTTGTGTCTTGGTCCGTAAGCGAAGGTGCAGCGCGATGAATGGGGTAACGCTTTTCGTATTTTACCGGGCCACGGTTATCAATGGGATCGCCGGTTACATTGAAGAGGCGTCCCAGCACTGCTTCGCCAACCGGCACGGTGATCGGACTGCCCGTATCGCTTACGCTCATGCCGCGCTTGAGTCCTTCGGTCGAAGACATGGCGATGGAGCGGACCCAGTTCTCGCCGAGGTGCTGCTGAACCTCAAGCGTTAGCTTTGTTGGCTGGCCGTGAACCTCGTATTCAATTTCCAGTGCGTTGTAGATTTTCGGCAGTCCTTTTCCCTCTGGAAATTCGACGTCCACCACGGGACCAATCACCTGAACTATGTTTCCTTTATTCATAAAACTTGTGTTACCCAGAGAGCGCCATTTGCGCCGTGGCAATTTCTAATAACTCGGTAGTGATACCGGCCTGGCGCATTTTGTTATATTCGAGCGTCAGATCCTTAATGAACTGATTCGCATTGTCCGTGGCATTCTTCATCGCCACCATGCGAGCACTGTGCTCCGACGCGCGTGCGTCGAGGATCATCTGAAAGACCTGATAGGAAAGATAATACGGAAGTACCGAATCGAGCACGACCTCGGCAGTGGGTTCAAATAAGTACCCGATCATCGGATCGACTCCTTTAGTATCAGCTTGAGCACCTTCTCCCTTAGGCAAATCAAAGCTGCTGATCGGCAACAATGTTCGTACGACCGTGCGCTGATTAATTGTGTTAATGAAATGCGTGTACAGCACCGAGACCTTGTCGACTTCGTGCCTCAGAAACTTTTCCATGCAGAATTTCGAGATTGGCTTCGCCTCAACGAAACTCGGCGAATCTTTTAATTCAAAATCTGCCAACAGTTCGCGCTTTGTGCGCGCGACAAATTGTCGGGCCTTCTTTCCCGTTACTACAAAATTTGTCTTGGCCGGATCAAAATGCGCCGCTTCTCGAAACAGATTCGTGTTCAATGCTCCGCAGAGTCCCTTGTCCGTACTAATGATCAATACCAACTCTTTCTGCAGCGGGCGAATCGCGAGGAGCGGATGAAATCTTGGATCAGTCCGGTTTTGCAAGGAAACAAGAACCTTATTCATCAATCCGGCATAAGGGCGTCCGGCGAGGGCATGCTGTTGCGCTTTGCGCATCTTCGACGCAGCCACCATTTGCATCGCCTTGGTGATTTGCGCGGTGTTGCGGATCGATTTGATCCGGCGCCGTATGTCCTGGGTGTTCGCCATCTAAATGTCTCGTTCGATTACCGCCAACCGGTCCTAAATTCGTCGAGCGCCGCTTTCATTTGCGCTTCGAGATCCTTATCGATTTCTTTTTTCTCGCGAATCGTTTGGAGCAAACTGGCTTTGCGTGTTTGCAGGTAATCCTGAAGCTTCACCTGGTATTCTTTGACTCGCTCGACAGGCACAGTGTCGAGATAGCCGTTTTGCATCGACCACATCACGGCCACCTGTTCTTCGACCGAAATTGGGTTGTACTGTTTTTGTTTAAAAAGCTCGACAATACGTTGACCGCGATCGAGTCTCGCTCGCGTAGCGGCATCGAGGTCCGACCCAAACTGAGCGAACGCAGCGAGCTCCCGAAACTGGGCCAAATCGAGCTTCACCTTGCCCGCGACCTGCTTGATCCCCTTGATCTGGGCCGCTGATCCAACCCGACTGACGGACAGTCCTACCGAAATTGCTGGCCGCACGCCTTGATAAAACAAATCGGTCTCGAGATAAATCTGACCGTCCGTGATCGAGATGACATTCGTCGGGATATAAGCGGACACATCACCGGCTTGGGTTTCGATGATTGGCAGAGCCGTCAATGAGCCGCCGCCGAATTCGTCGCTCATGCGGGCAGCACGTTCGAGCAATCGCGAGTGCAGGTAAAACACGTCACCCGGATACGCTTCGCGCCCTGAAGGCCTTTTCAGCACCAGCGATACCTGACGGTAAGCGACTGCGTGCTTTGATAAGTCATCGAAGATGATCAGCGCATCCATCCCCTTATCCATGAACCACTCGCCCATCGCAGCGCCAGCGAACGGCGCCAGATATTGGTTGGTCGCAGTGTCTGACGCGGGCGCGGAGATGATTGTGGTGTAAGGCATGGCGCCTTCTTTCTCGAGAACACCTAGCACTCGCGCCACGTTGGAATTCTTCTGGCCAACTGCGACGTAAATGCAGTAGAGCGGTCGATAACTTTTGTTGCCCGCATCCTCAGCCGCCTTATTTAAGCGTGCCTGACTGATAATGCTGTCGATTGCAATTGTCGTTTTACCCGTAGCACGATCGCCAATGATTAGCTCGCGTTGACCGCGTCCGATTGGAATCATCGTGTCGATTGGCATGATTCCGGTTTGAACCGGCTGATTCACGCTTTGCCGCTTGATCACTCCCGGCGCAATTTTTTCCAGAGGATAAAATGTGTCGCTCTTGATAGGGCCTTTACCGTCGAGAGGCTGACCGAGTACGTTGACTACGCGACCTAGCAGCGACTTGCCTACGGGAACCGAAAGGAGCCGGCCAGTTGTTTTAGCTTCGTCGCCTTCTTTAATCAGCGTATTGTCGCCTAACAAGATTGCGCCGACTTCAGTTTCCTCGAGATTGAGCGCAAGACCGTACACGCCGTTCGGAAATTCGATCATTTCATTGAGCATCACGTCGCTAAGACCCTCCACGCGCGCGACGCCGTCGCCGGTCTCGCGCA
>DASYSX010000125.1:0-9297 GCA_036002955.1 Candidatus Udaeobacter sp.
AGGTTGCCCACGTGTTAAGCACCCGTTCGCCACTAAACTTTCCATCGTATTGCTACAACGAAAAGTCTCGTTCGACTTGCATGTCTTATCCACGCCGCCAGCGTTCGTTCTGAGCCAGAATCAAACTCTCCGTTAAAAACGAATCGGCTCCCGTGAGGGAGACCGAAAGTTTGAAGATCTGACTTTCACTGCCTGAACCTGTAGCGACCGGCTTGTGGCCGGTCTCTTCCAAATCCAGGGTTTGTCCGATCTAAATCTTTGTATTCAAAGAAGATCGACAGATAACGCACAATTCAATGTTTGCTGACTTGGCTTCCATCCGTCCTCGAATTTGCCCAAAACGCTTGGCCGCCATAGCCTTGGCGTCGGCAGCAAATCCGCGACCACTCTCTCAAAGATCAACTAATCCTCCGGTACAAGGCAAAAACCGACCCCGTCAGTAATCTGACCAAAGATCGGCTCGACCCTGAGCCTGGAAGAACACCAGCCGTGCATTCGACTGGTCTGCTTATCGCAGGACGGGCAAAATAACTCACTCTGAGTTCTCGTCAACAAAATTCCAAAATTTCTTTCCGTACTAGGGAGCACAGGCCGCCAGCCTGTTATTTCTGCTGGCCGCCGGGAGCGAATTTTCGTTGCGAGATCTTCGCTACCACTGCTTGATTACGTACTTCAGGTTCGAGGTAGGCGGATGGTTTCGATACGTTCGAGTCGCCGTTCCGACTCTGATCGCGCCAACTTTTTCCATGGCTTTTTGGGAGCGAACATTGTTTTCTCCGACGAAGAACACAACGTTTTCAACAAACCTGAATGCGTGATTCAGCAATAATCGTTTCATTTCCGCGTTGTATCGGCCGCCCCAGTGTTTTCGGGCCAGAAATGTCCATCCGATTTCGATCTCCGATTTCTGTGGATCATAACCGTAGAACCGTGTCGACCCGATGATCCGTTGAATCTTTCGATCAATGATGACGAACGCGCCGCCGGATTCCAATGCTTCTTTGAAGAAAATTCTGAACACGTCTTCCTTGTAACGATCCCGCTCAGGATGCTGCTCCCAGATTAACGGATCGGACGCGACCGCAAACAGCTCGCCCCAATCGTTAGGTGTGAGTGGACGCAGCTCGATCAGTTCACCTTTTAGATGCGGTTGAAGATCGAATGCCATCGCAACTCACGAATCGCCACGAATAACCACGAATTCAAATCTGGGGAGGGGTCGCCGCGGCGACCCCGCGAGTCCGAAAGCTTTCGCGAGTCGCGAACTTTTCTTAACTCTCGGCCACGAGAACACTCATTGTGCGTGCCGGTGTAGGCCGCTTGGGCAGCCGCGCACCTTCGGAAATAGTTTCCGCACTTCTGCTCTAGCGGCGTCGGCAAGAAGATCCTCCTGAAGACGGCGCCGATCGGCGAATAAAAGATTCGACGCCCGCTGATCAACAATGTGTCGCGCAAGCAGGTCGAGCGCAGCGTTGACATCACAGAGACCTTCGCCGTAGACCAGGCGATCCTCCCGTTCAGCGGCATAGCCTTCGGGCTGGTGGAGGAGTTGCCCGAAGTACTGGCACGTTGCTTCGCGATACCTCGGCTGGTGGGAGCCACAGATAACGACGTACAGGCCAGCCCAGCGCGGCTCGCCAAGATTGTTGCGCCACCGTGTGAGAAGCGCGTGCAATTGCTCCAGCTCGATACCAACCGCAAGTTGCGCAGTCTCAAGGGCGTGCGACGCGAGCTCACGGATCTGTTCATGGAGTCGTTCGAAATCTACGACACCTTCCTGGAGAACCTTGTCGGCGAGAGAGCGGGCGCGGCAAAGCAACTCAGCCGGCGCCTCCAGCATGTTGGTTACCATTGGTGTGGAGTAAGCGCTGTTCGCTGCAGCGTGTGCGTCCCGAATCTGCGTGCGCTTTTCGTGAAGCTCGTTCGCGGTAAGCTCGGTGAGTTGTCCGCGTCCGTTTGCCATGAGCGTGAGTTGGACGCCGAACGCGAGATGGGCAAGCGCCTTGAGCTCGTGGTAACGGGCTGGTATAACCTGCTCACGCTGTTCCCGGTCGTTGCAGAGGAGCGTCGCATCGTCGCCAATCACCACGACCACAGGGACGCTATCGCCGAGTTGTGCCAAAACTTGTTCGACGAGCCGAGTGTAGGTCACGTGGAAGCTCACGTTAATGGCCGCAAACGGACCGTTACGCGGCAGGAGTTCCAGCGCTTCGGCCAGTTTACGCTGCGTGTATGGATTAGGAAGCTTCATGAATGCCTAACGAATCGGATAAACAACCATATCGGCCTCGCAGATGTGAACATCCTCATCGCCTGCCCGCGCGACGTTGTGTTCTACGTCACTGATTTCATCAACTGCATTCACAGATTTCACAGTTAAATAGAAGTGCTATTCTGAAATTCGATCTTGCCCGGTAATGGTTCGTGCGAAAGACATTGCCATCCCGGAGTGTTTCAAGTCAAACTGCCGCTCGTGCACCAGGAAAGAGAGCACAAATTGCTGTCGAATTCTCGTTCGCAGATCCCTTACTCGTTAGGCTCTCTCTTCGGCACGGTTTGAAACGACGGAATTGATCCATTGATCACAACCCATGGCAATTTATCTTCGAGGAAGATCGTTTTTTGCGGCGCAAACGGCGCCGCATCATCAAGTGACGCAATCGTGACATCAATCGTGTGCGACTCCTTGCTATCCTCAAAAAACAAATGCGTGCCGCAACAGGCAGCAAACGAACGAAGCCGGTTCGCATACGCGACCTTGCGCGGCTCACGTTTTGTCAGGACCAGGTCTTTGCGGGCCACCGATCCCCACTGCACGTAAGGTGCCCCCGCGCTTCGCCGGCAATCGATGCAATGACAATCGACTAACGCAGATGGCCGACTCTTCAAGACGTAGCGTGTCCCACCGCAAAGGCATCCACCCGTGAACTTCATTCCTTCAGTCTAACCACGAATTGGCGCGAACGGACACTAATAGTTGTAGTTGCGCGCGCTGGACTCTGTCCCGATTCAGTCAGGCCTTGGGTGAACGTTCCGTGGGTGATCTTTCTTACTTCGTCTTCTCAACTCCTACTTTTCACTTACGGTCGAGGGGCCACGGTCGGCCTTGGCCTTGGTGTAGTTCTTGGCCTTGCCGTTGGAGTCGGTCTCGGTGTGGAGCTCGGCGTCACTGTGGGAGTTGAACTAGGAGTTCCACTCGGTGTTACCGTTGCGGTCGCGGTCGGAGTCGAGGTGGGTGTCATTGTTGCAGTGGGCGTGGTCGAGGGCGTCGCGGTTGCAGTTGGCGTTGGCGACGGCGGCGTTCCAGTTGCCGTCGGAGTAGGCGAGGGAGGGGTGCTTGTGGCAGTTGCAGTAGGTGTAGGTGTCGGCGGTGGTCCGCCGAGGACATTGCGAAGAAGTACGATCGCATTGTGAAGTCCGCTTGGAGGTAGCCCTATCGCCGCCGCGACATCGATTCTACCGTCGCCGTTAAAATCAGCCAGGGTGCCAAGGATCGGCGTGTTGCCAATACCATACCGCTGATGCGGGCGCAGGCTTCCGTCCGAGTTAACGATAAAGGCCGATACATCATTCGAGGCATAGTTAAACACGACGAGGTCGGGCGTTCCGTCGCCGTTTACGTCACCAGGTTCCAAGTCGTTGCTGATCCGCAGATTTTCGAAAACACTTGAACCGGTCTGTGTTCTTACTGCTTGAAACGTCCCGTTACCATTCCCCAGAGCAGTTCCGATCAGGTCGGTGCCAAAGGAAGACTGCTGCATGATCATGCCCAGATCGAGCAAACCGTCGTTGTTAAAATCGGCCGCCTTAAATTTGAAGGGCGCGGTCGTGCTGATAATGGGAGCTCCGAAAGTAAGATTTCCGTTTCCAGGAAACACACCCATGCCGTCTGATAACGCAGTGATGATGTCGATGTTACTATCGCCGGTTACCTCCACTAGAGCCAGTCCGTGAGGCAGTCGACCGGGAAGAAGGATATCTGGCATTCGGACGAAGTTCTGATTTCCGTCATTCCGGAAAATAAAGATGTGAGCCTCACCTCCCTGACAGGTCTCTTCCTCAGTCAGTACAATGTCGAGATCGCCGTCGTGATCGAGATCGGCAGCATCGATAGTGCCCTCACCGCAGGCGAAAACATTTGTCACAACCGTCGGAGCGAATGTTCCGTTCCCGAGATTTAAAGCTGTACCGAAATGATACGAAGGATAGTTACCGTCGGGCGCGAAGATCAGATCGACAAAGCCGTCGCCATTAATGTCGCGCAGTTTCATGTCGGCGAAATTTCTCGCGGGTGTGTAATCAATCGCGGGAGCGAATGTTCCGTTACCGTTATTCTTCAGAATTTTTAACAGGGGATTGTTCGAAGCGATATCGAACTCGCCGTTCACCACGATGTCGATATCACCATCGTTATCGATGTCAGCACTTTCAACCGCATCAGAAAGCGAGGCGACCTCGTATCGCGTCAGCACTGGGAACGAACCGTCGCCAAGATTTTCATGAATAGTGACCGCCGCTGAAGAGTTCGCGAGTGTGACGACATCCCCGTCGCCATCGTTATCAAGGTCAACAATTGCGACGTTGAAAGTTTGTTGCGACGCTTCGTAATAAACAGGGGTATTGAAGCCGCCGGATCCATTACTGTTGACGGTCACGAAGCCCTCAGGTATCCGCCCCGATGGAACCGCAGGTACGATGTCGACAAAACCGTCACTGTTAATACGGCCCGTCGTCAACTCTTTTGGCATCGGAACGAAATTGGCAAACATGATTATTTCGGCCGAGCCAAACGTGCCGCTTCCGTTATTTCGGCGGATCGTTACCGCTCCATTGTCCACAGAACCACTATCATAATCTCCGCCGCCAATAAGATCGACGTCACCATCATTATCGAGATCGGCCAGCGCGACTGCTGTCGAATCGAAACGCGCGCCAGGAGCTGCGTCGTATGGCACCGGCGCGGCGAAAACGCCGTTGCCGATGTTGATCATAACCGCAAGTGTCGCGTCGAACCCGCTGCCCACCTGGCCGCCGACAACGACGTCCAGAATTTGGTCGCCGTTCACGTCCGCCGCAGCGATTTTTTCGGCGCGATTTGCGGTGCTAAAACTGACCGGCGGGAGAAATCCAGCCGCGTTTCCGGTCAGACCGTTATGCCTGAGAATAGAGATCGATGACCCGCCGTAGTTTGCAGTAACAACGTCGGGTTTATTGTCGCCTGTAAGATCGGCGATTACGATTCCGACAGGCCCCTGGCCGGTGGCAAATTCAACTGGCGCGACAAAGGTGCCGTCCCCGTTATTCCGCCACACCTTGATCTTGGTCATTTGATCGAAGTCGCCGCGGATAGTCGCGAACGCGTCGAGATCGCCATCGCCATCGAAATCGGAAAGGCCCACTTCTCCCACCACTTCATTTAGAGGCGTCGAGTAATAGACCGGCGCGGCAAAAGTTTGATCACCGTTGTTTTTCAAAACAGAAACGCCCGGAGAGCCAAAAAAACTATCGCCAACCAAAATATCGACATCCCCATCTCCATCGAGATCGCCGAGAGCGAATGATCTGGGGCCAAAACCCTGCCCAAAAATTCCGCTGTCGAAGCCTCGCCAGGGCGATTCAAATAAACCCTGCACAAAGGCTGATGGGCTCGCCTGCGACGCGAGACCGGTTAGGGCGCGTGGCGCGAAGGCAAAGGGTGACCTGGTTTGTGCGCTTACTTTCGCAGGCGCGCTGGCCCAAAGTACCGCGAGCATCACAACAAATAAGGTGGTGAGAGCAATGAGAGTAAATCGTTGAGTTCTTTTCATGATCTTTTCTCCATCTTGAGATTGACCCTTGCCGCCTGCCGGGAGTTCCCCCGGACGCAAATTGTCTTTGTGTCTGCGAATCTGTCCTCCAAGGAAGCGAAGCGATGTCATAAGTGTGGTCATATTCGAGGTTCTGCAGGCAAATTCGTAACGAGCCGATGCTCGTGCCTCGTATGAAAAGTTAATTCGCTGTTACCTTTGACGTAACTGACGCGAACTCCGCGACATGCGACAGATGTACAAGATGATGTTTACAGTAACTAAGAGCTGCCGCATCGGCACAATGGTAAGACCCTTACCATGAGTTGCAGCTTGCCGGGAGCTAATCGCAGCCACCCCTCCCAAAGTAAATGGACCAGGAATCCAGGTAGTTAGGAACCCTGTAGCCACGCTGCTGTGCAGCGCTTTCGGTTCAAACGAATGAAATCAGGGAACGTGAATCACGACACCATGTGAGCGGCTGGAGTCTGGCGCGTAGCCGATTGCTCGCGCTCGCCTTTCGTAGGTAACGTGAAACGAAACTTCGATCCCTTTCCCTCGCTGCTTTCGACGCTTACGCGCCCGCCGTGAATTTCGATGAAAGTTTTTACGATTGCGAGGCCAAGACCGAGTCCGCTTCCGTTCGCAGAATCGCGCTCGAATTCGTCGAAGACTTTTTGTAGTTTGTCCTTTGAAAAGCCTGCGCCATCGTCAATCACCCAGCACTCGATCGCCCCGTCCGAGTTGGATTCACGAGCACCAAGGACGACTTTGCCATGTGCCGTATGTCTGACTGAATTGCTGATGAGGTTCTGAAAGACGCGCTTTAGGAGACTGGCATCTGCATAAGCAACCAAATGATGCGGCACTTCGTTGACGAGCTGGGTACCGTTAGTTTTTGCCAGCGGACGCAGGTCATAAATCAGCGCCTCCACCAGCGGCCACAGGTCGAACTCGCGGGGTTCCAGTTTGATCCTGCTTTCTGTGGAAAGATTCGTGTTTTCTTGAATGATTTTCTCAACCAGCCCCTGGAGTTGTTGCGCGTTGCGACGCAAGGTCTTCAGCATCCATTCTGTATCCTCTCGAGCCTTTCCATCCCGGAACGTTTCCTCCAGAACGCTTGCAGCTACAGCGACAGCATTTAACGGCGTCCGAAGATCGTGCGCCACGAAGGCGAGATATTCTTCCCGACGTTTCTGCAACTCCAGTGATCGCTCTGTGGCGTAGGTTTGTACTGCTAATCCAATTGCCCGGTCCAGCACGTCATTTATGATGTGGAACGAGCCGCTCTGAAGGCTGAAGCCGTGATTTTTTGCCAGATCGTGAACGCACCTTCGCAAAATGTTGTATTCCGCTACGACCTCTTCAATGTCATACCCTTCACGAAAACGCATCAAGCCATGAACTGGTGAGGTGCCTTTGGCCAGCGCCTTCGGCATCATTCCGTCGGACGTTGTCGCCAGTGCAGCTGCTAATTCATCCAACAGCTGCGGGATGTGATCGTTCAGGGTTGGCGTATCGAGGTTCCGAGCCGACGGGAATTGCTTGACCTGCTTTCGCCAGCTCGATAGCACAGCCTCCCGTTGCTGCCTGATAAGGGCGGCCATTTCAGTAAGGCCGTTCATACAATTGCCCCGGTTGCCGTTGTATCGAAATGAAATTCCCTATAGATCCAATCGCAGGTGCGCGTTGAGCCAGTTGCCTGAAATCAATGACCACGCGGGCGCTGTGACTGACGCGTGCTGCCCTAGCGAGACGGGTCTTTATCGAAAATCGCGCAGAGTCCGTCCTTGTAATAGCGAAGCCGCCAGCCATGCGCTTTGGCGAAGGAAGCAATTTGAGGTTCGCGATGTGTGCCACCGCCGGGCCAAACACGGGACAAGTCTGGTTCGTATACCGCGCAATGCTTTGCGTTCTTCAATTCTTGGGCAATTCGGCTCGCGAGTATTTTCATAGCCGCGGGTCAAAAAATATTCGGTTTTAAAGGCCTCGGGTTTTTTATGAAACGGTTCTCGTGTGATTCAAACACAAAAAATCTGAGAAAGTTTCGTCCACCTGAAACTTTTTTTCCGCGGCGGACTCGAACTGAACAAGGTCGCCAAACGGCGATGATACTTTCGTGTTTCGCTGCGCACCCTCAACACTCAACCCCGTGTCGCGACGCAGCCACGAAGACAGATAAACGACAAGTGCTTGACTCGTTAGGTCGCGCTCACTGCGGAGGTGACGTTTTCCCATTCCGCCGTGAGGCGGGCTAGATCATGGGACACTGCGGACAGATCGCGATTAATCGCAATGGCACTGCCGCCCGGTTGGTAAGTCGCCGGATCTTCGAGTGCTGCGGCCAGTTGTTTCTGTTGTCCTTCCAATGCCGCGATTTTCGTCTCCAGTTCATGCACCTGCTTTTCTTTTTCGCGACGCGCTTTGGCAAGTGCATTACGCGATTCCGCTTCCAAACGCTTCTGCGCCTTCTGTTCCCGCAGCCCGCCCGCTCTTTCGGCGCCGTTATCGCTGGTCGTCAGTCGGACAGCCCCGCGGTCCGTCCCTACCAGGCCCGCCTCAGCGGACATGGCTTTTGATTTGTCCAGATAGTAATCGTAGTCGCCGGGATAGAACGTCAGTTGGCCTCCAGTTCCAGGAGCCTTGGCGGTTACGTGCAGAACACTTGTAGCAATGGCGCGGATGAAATGAACGTCGTGACTAATAAAGATCAGTGTCCCGTGATATTGCTTGAGCGCGCCGATGAGAGCGTCGATCGACCCAACATCGAGATGTGTCGTCGGCTCGTCCATGAGCAGAAGATTCGGTGGATCGAGTAACAACCTAACGAGAGCCAGTCGCGACTTTTCGCCACCGCTCAAAACCGAGACGGTCTTGAAAACATCGTCACCGCGAAACAAAAAAGAGCCGAGCACCGTGCGCGCGGTTTGTTCGGAAACGGGATTGGACATATCTCGCGCGCTTTCAAGAACGGTATTGCTTGCGTCGAGCACGTCGATCCGGTTCTGCGAGAAATAACCTGTGCGCACATTATGTCCCAGTTCGCGCACGCCTTGTTGCACAGGCAAAACGCCCGCGAGCAGCTTGAGAAGAGTCGATTTCCCTGCGCCATTCGGTCCGACAAGCACTGTCCGTTGACCACGCTCGGCATGGAACTGCATGCCGCGATAAACAACGAGATCGCCATAGGCATGATCGACATCCTTCAACCTGATTACGCGTAGACCGCTGCGGACCGGTTGCGGAAAGTGGAACTTGATCGTCTTTCCGCGCGCGACCGGAGCCGCGATCTTTTTCATGCGATCGATCTGTTTCAGCTTGCTCTGCGCCTGCGATGCTTTGCTGGCCTTGGCGCGAAATCGATCGGCAAACAATTGCAGTGACGCGATTTCTTTCTGCTGATTTTTGTAAGCGGCGAGCTGCTGTTCTTCGCGCGCAGCTTTCTGCTCGACATAATTGTCCCAGTTGCCCCGATAACGCACCAGTTTGGAGTGCGCGATCTCGACGATGC
>DASYSX010000126.1:0-5358 GCA_036002955.1 Candidatus Udaeobacter sp.
CTTCTTCGTGAGTTCCTCCTGGATTTCTTTGCGAAATCTTTTGTCGATCACCGCGCGCGGGGCCTTTCCCGGCCTGTACCCGGGAATTTTCGCGAACCGCGCAAAACTGTTTGCGATGGCATCCCATTCCTTCGCAACCTCATCGGCTGGCAATTCAATCTGCAGCTTCGAGACCGAGCCCGGCTCCTTCTCCACTTCAACCTTCATTGTGAATCACTGTAGCGGCGCTCAGTAGGCACCGCAAAACTTCCCCTCGACTGGTAGGGCGCGACCGCCGGCCGCGCCGCTCACTTGTTCGGAAATCGAGTGAGATGCGTCAGCACGCATTGCCATCGCCCATCGCGCTTCACAAAAACATCTGTGGCCCGTTCCTGCGTACTGAATTCCTGTCCCATGAATTTGCCCTTTGTGCGGGTTATCGCGGTGACCACCGCACTCTCTCCATAAACTCGGAACCGAAAATCTTCGGACTCCATTGTGTCGTGCATCAAGGCGCCCGATTTGATGACCTCGAAAAAACGCGCCCGGTCAACTATTTCTCCGTCTGGGCCAACAACGATCCAATCATTTGTGACAAGTCGCGCGATACCTTCGAGATCGTTCTTAACGATTGCGTCCGCGAATTCCTTTTCCAGCTTCAAAAGTTCTTCTTCTGCCGTCATTCTTTGTCCTTTTCTAACGGCGGTCTAGAGACCGCCGCTCCTTGGAACACATTCGCCCCTCACATAAACTGAGTGCGTCTGTCGCATTCCAAACCAGTAAGCCAACTCACGATAATCTTCGTAATCGAAGATCACGAAATTCGCGACTTTGCCCGATTCCAGGGAGCCTATCGAGTCGCCGCGATTGAGACTGTATGCTGCGTTCACCGTTGACGCAGTGATCGCTTCCGCAGGCGACATTTTCATGTGCGTGCACGCGAGGGACAGAATCATCGGCATGCTCGGTGTCGGCGAGGATCCGGGATTGAAATCGGTCGCGAGTACGATCGCAAGTCCGGCTTCGATCATTTCACGCGCGCGGGGATAACGGCCCGATCCAAGTCCGTAAACCGACCCCGGCACTAACACTGGTTGCACGTTTGCCTTCTTCAAAGCGGCGATCCCCTGCTCGTTAGTTTGTTCCAGATGGTCCGCGGTGGTTGCACCCATCTCCGCCATCAACATAGCGCCACCCGAATTGGTCAGTTGATCAACGTGACCGCGCAAACTTAATCCCAATTTTTTGGCTGCAGATAAAATTCTACGCGACTGATCAATGTTGAAATAGCCGCGCTCGCAGAAAACGTCGCAAAATTCCGCCAACTTTTCCGCAGCCGCGCGTGGCAACATTTCCGCAATGACAATGTCCACATATTCATCCGGCGAGAGTTCCCTTGGAACGGCATGAGCACCGAGAAAAGTCGGCACGATTTCCGGCAGCATCTTGCATCCCATCGCTTCATGGCCACCCGACCTTCCCGATGCTATACGTGAATCACGTATAGCATCTCTCCCTTGAGCCGAGATGTTCAGTTGTCGTAAGACGTGCAGGATCTTCAGCTCGGCATCGGGTGTCAGCCCGTAGCCCGATTTAGCTTCGATGGTTGTGGTCCCACAGCGCAGAAACCAGTTCGCGTGTTTCTTCGCCTGCGCGAGCAGATCGGTTTCACTCGCAGCGCGGGTTGTTTCTACCGTTGACCAAATTCCGCCGCCGGCTTTCGAGATCTGCTCGTAAGTTTCGCCCCTTGCCCGACGCTCGAAGTCATCAAGGCGATTTCCGGCGAAAACCAGATGCGTGTGCGCATCGACGAAGCCCGGCATTACAACACGTCCGCGCGCGTCTACAACTTCAGCATCGCCAACATTCTTTTCGATTTCATCGCTCGGACCGACCCTCTCGATCTTCCCCTCACGGATGAGCATTCCCCCGTGAGGAATGATCCCGAGCGCGGATAACTCTGTCCCGACACGCGGGCGCTTGGGTCCGCTCAGTGTGACGAGTTGCGAAGCGTTCAGGACGGCGAGTGGACTCATTGTTCTTATCGCAGTCATCCTGAGCGCAGCGAAGCGGAGTCGAAGGATCCCGCGGCGCCAACTAGAGGTGTCTCCACGGGATTCCTCGACTTCGCTCGGAATGACATGGGTCAGGGCGGATTGGTGAACTCAGCGCAGTTTACTTTCCACAACTTCGTTGATCGTCTTGAACTGCGCCTCTGAATTCGCGCTTACCTCTTGAAGTCGTTCCTGAAGCTGAATCTTAAATTTTTCGTCCTTCAATTGACCTAGATTGATCCGCACATTCATCGCCGCTCCTTCAATACACGCCCGAGTGGCCAGCGCTCCGACGCCGACATCTGAAACCGAAGCGGGATTTCCCTTGTCCGCCATTTGCGACAGCAGTGCATAAGATTTCGCCGCCGTCTCCATCACTTTCAACGGAATCTCGGCTGCACGTTTTGTGGCCTCCTGAATCGCCGCCGTGCGCACTGCTTTTTCTTCTGGAGAGTTCTTCGCCAGGGCAAATGCGTCCATCACTTTGTTGAACGCGTTCGTGTCTTCATCTACAAGCGACAACAGTTCGTCTTTGAGTTGCTGCGCCTTAACCGCCCACCCGCTGAAATATTCGAGCTTATCCTCCCAACCGCGTTTGCCCGCGGAAAGATTTGCGACCATTCCGCCTAACGAGGCGCCCAGTGCTCCCATCAGCGCCGCGACGGATCCCCCGCCCGGCGCGGGCGAATCACTCAACGTCTCATTGCAAAACTCGCGCACATCCATCTTCGCCAGGGACATCTTCGGCTCAGCTGATTCAATTTTTAATTCGATCACCTTTTCTTTCGGGACGAAAGGCTTCAGTTCACTCAAACCCATCGAACGAACTGCGATGTCGATCAGTTCTTCTTCCGAAACGCCTTGGGACCATTGCTGTTTTTTGAGGAAATAACGGCCAGCATCGAGCAAGGATTTCTTCGGCACCATCCCGACGATCTCCGAGCCAGTCGCGCGTAAACCCCTTTTCGCAGCCGAATCAACGCAGGCATCGAATGCTGCGTGTAAAGGCGTTTCCTCTATGTTTGTGAGATTCATCGACACCTGCGCGATGCCGTATTCCTTCACGAACCACCCTATTCCTTTCACGTGTTTCAGTACACCAGGAATGCGGACCGGTTCGCCATTCGCGTCCAGCACTGTTTTTCCCGATGGCGTGCCGTCTTCGGTCTTCACTCTCCCCTGCTCTCTCACATCGAACGCCACCGCATTCGCACGCCGCACCGATTTTGTGTTCAGGTTCACATTGTAAGCGATCAGAAAATCGCGAACACCAATCACGGTTGCGCCGGATCTTTCGTTGAAAACCGCTGGCCCGAAATCTGGTTTCCACTCCGGTTGTTTTATCTTCTCGAAAAATCGTTCGTATTCGCCCGCTCTAATCACGGCAAGATTCGCTCGGGACTTATCTCTTGCCGCTCTTTCGTATAGATATACGGGGATTTTCAATTCCTCGCCGACGCGCTTGCCCAGCCGATTTGCACATTCAATCGCTTCCTCCCAGTTGACATTGCTCACCGGAATGAACGGGCAAACATCAGTCGCACCCATTCGCGGATGCGCGCCTTTCTGTTTCCGCATGTCGATCAGTTCCGCCGCTTTTCTGATCCCGCGGAACGCGGCTTCGACTGCGGCATCCGGATCACCGACAATGGTAACCACCGTCCGGTTGGTGCTCGCACCGGGATCGACATCGAGCAACGACACACCGTCTACTGATTCAATCGCATCAGTAATCTGCCGAATCACATTCTGGTCGCGCCCTTCCGAAAAATTTGGCACACACTCGATCAGTTTTTTCATGAGGAGGGTTGACTTATCAAGCGTTATCACGCGGTTGCGGTTTCATCGCAATATCGATGTCGCGCGCAGCGGCGAACTCGATGGCTTGGGAGTAACCTGCGTCGGCGTGACGGAGGATGCCCATGCCAGGATCGCTGGTGAGAACACGGCCCAGGCGGCGCTTGGAATTTTCAGTGCCGTCAGCGACAACTACCATGCCGGCGTGCTGCGAAAAACCGATGCCTACGCCACCGCCGTTATGGATGGATACCCATGATGCGCCGGCTGCGGTATTAACGAGGGCATTGAGCAATGGCCAATCTGCGATGGCGTCGCTGCCATCGAGCATGCCTTCGGTCTCACGATTAGGAGATGCGACCGAGCCCGTGTCGAGATGATCGCGACCGATTACGATTGGCGCTTTGATTTCGCCGCTCTTCACCAGTTCGTTAATGGCGACGCCAAATTCGGCGCGTTCGCCGTAACCGAGCCAGCAAATTCGTGCGGGCAATCCTTGGTAATGAATTCGCTCCTTGGCCAGCTTCATCCAGCGCGCGAGCGTTTTGTTTTTGGGAAATAATTCGAGCGCGAGCTTATCGGTGCGAGCTATATCAGCGCGATCTCCACTCAATGCGACCCACCGAAACGGACCACGCCCTTCGCAAAACAACGGACGAATGTATTCAGGAACAAAACCAGGAATATCGAACGCGTTTTTTATTCCGGCTTTTTGTGCTTGGGCGCGAATGTTGTTGCCGTAATCGAAGGTGATCGCTCCATTCTTTTGCAGCGCGAGCATGGCTTCGACATGCACCGCCATGGAATGCATGGCGCGCTCGATGTAGCCATCGGGATCTTTCCTTCGCAGCGAAAGCGCGTCTTCGAGCGACATCCCATGTGGCACATAGCCATTTAACGCGTCGTGCGCGCTCGTTTGATCGGTGACGACGTCGGGCACGATTTCACGCTTCACGATCTCGGGCAGCACATCAGCGCAATTGCCGACTAAACCCACCGAAAGCGATTTCCGTTCTTTTCGTGCCCGATCAATTAGCTTGAGAGCTTCATCGACCGACCACGCGATCTTGTCGCAGTAACCGCTTTTCAAGCGTTTCTCGATCCGAGCCGGATCGACTTCCACGCCGAGAAAGACCGCGCCGTTCATTGTCGCAGCAAGCGGCTGCGCACCACCCATACCGCCGAGCCCGCCGGTCAAAACGAATTTTCCTTCGAGCGATCCGCCGAAGTGTTTTCGCCCGGCAGCGGCAAAAGTTTCAAAGGTACCCTGCACGATGCCCTGGCTGCCGATGTAAATCCACGAACCGGCGGTCATCTGCCCATACATCGTCAGCCCCATCCGCTCGAGCCGATTGAACTCACGGTAATTGTTCCATTGTCCCACGAGATTCGAATTCGCGATCAGGACGCGTGGTGCTTCGTCATGTGTCCGGAATTTGCCGACCGGCTTTCCCGATTGCACGAGAAGCGTTTCGTCGTTTTCGAGACCGCGGAGTGAGGCCACGATTGCATCGAAAGCTTCCCAGCT
>DASYSX010000127.1:0-9911 GCA_036002955.1 Candidatus Udaeobacter sp.
GGCGCTGGTCGTCCCGGCGGTGCTGGTAGTGCTGGAAAACCCGGCGGGGCCGGAGGAGCTAATCGTCCTGGTGGCGGTGCTGGTGCAAAACCATCGACTCGTCCTTCTGGCGGTAGCGCTAAAAACCAGGTCGGTAATCGCAGCGCATCATCCCGACCGAGTTCGGCTTCTCGCGGTGGAGGAGGATTTGGCGGCGGCGGTAGCGGAAATTACGCCCGATCCAGCAGTAGCAGAGGCGGCCATAGCATGGGCGGTGGCGGCTATAGCCGAGGCGGAGGTAGCGGCGGGTACAGTCGCGGCGGTGGTGGCGGAGGGTACAGTCGCGGCGGTGGCGGCGGAGGTCGCGGTGGGGGCGGAGGCGGTCGTGGTGGTGGCGGAGGTCGACGAAGATAAAACAACTGTCCATGAGGAGAAAACCAATGAAATCAAAAACATATATTATGACTTCGCCGAAAATTCCCGCGATCGCTTGCGTGATAGTTAGCTTTTGCTCGTTAGGCTTGGCTTTGAACGCCGCACCAGCGTCGAAATCCGACGCAACTTCGGCGACACAGACAGCACAAAAACAATTCGATACACCAAAACAGGCGGCCGACGCCCTCGTTCAGGTTGCAGCGAATTTTGACGTTGCCGCGGCGAAAGAGATTCTAGGGCCCGATGGTGAGGATCTCATTGCTTCACAAGATCCTGTCCAGGACAAGAATCGTGCAGCCGAATTTGCAGCCAAGGCAAAAGAAAAAATGTCGGTGGAGACAGACAAGAAAAATCCGAATCACGCGATTGTCTTGGTAGGGAGCGATGATTTTCCGCTTCCGATTCCGCTCGTGAAGCAAAAAGGGAAGTGGTCGTTTGATACGAAAGTAGGCCGTGAGGAGATATTGAACCGGCGCGTAGGAGCCAACGAACTGAATGCCATTCAGATTTGTCGTGGCTTCGCGGAAGCACAGCATGAGTATGCCTTGGAAAAACACGATGGCTCGAAGGTGAACCAATACGCGCAGCGAATTATTAGCTCGCCGGGTAAACAAGACGGGCTCGCATGGCAAAACGCGGATGGCACCTGGGCGGGTCCGATTGGAGAAGGAGTGGCAAAAGCTCTCGAAGAAGGATATTCAAATCCTAACAAACCTCAGCCCTATCATGGTTATTACTTTAAGGTTCTCAAGGGACAAGGACCTGACGCGCCCATGGGAGAGATGGACTTTGTGATTGGTGGGGCGATGATCGGCGGATTCGCTCTTGCGGCTGCGCCCGCAGAATATCGTGTAACCGGAGTGCAAACATTTATCGTCGGCCCAGACGGAGTCGTTTACGAAAAAGATCTTGGACCCGACACGCTGAAAACGTTCCAGAGCATGGACAAGTACAATCCCGACAAGACCTGGAAAGTGACTGAGGACGACGTGGAGGACGACTCAGAAGGTTAAGTCCGGGATCGTAGAAACGAGTTCAGCCTAACAAGTAAGCGCGGAGCTTAATCGGGCGAGACTGAGCGCACTTACCTGCAATCGCAGCTCCCAATTGTCGCCTAAACTTCGTTCATAATCGGCGAGTCGGCTTCGTCCCGAAACATAAGGACCGTTATCCCCGGGTTCGAGTAGTAAGACCAAGGTCCTATTTCCATCGGCATCGCACACGTGCGACAAGCTTGTGATGTTGCAGACGTAACATCTCGCAAAGAAAGGCGGAATTTATGAACTTGGAATGCTCTCGATTCAGATTTCACAGACGTGCACTTCACAGCGTGATCGGTATTGCGTGCGTGGCATCGCTTCCGTGGAGCTCTTTAGTCCAGGCGCAGGAAGCGCCGCAGGAAACGACCACCGAGGAAGCTCCTAAGATTTCTAACGAACAGTTGGATTCTTTAGTGGCGCCGATCGCACTTTATCCCGACGACTTGTTAGCTCAAACGCTGGCCGCTTCCACTTATCCGTTGGAAGTCATGCAGCTGGATCAATGGATGGATAAGAACAAAAATCTGAAGGACAAGGCCCTAGTAGACGCCGTGGCCAAGCAGCCATGGGACCCGAGCGTCCAGTCGATGGCCGCATTTCCAGACGTGGTACAGCGGATGGCGGAGAATATTCAGTGGATGACAGACGTGGGAAATGCGGTTTTGGCGCAGCAAAAAGATGTCATGGACGCCGTGCAACGTATGCGCGCAAAGGCGCAGGGCACCGGGAATCTCAAGACCGGTTCGGAACAGAAAGTGGAGACCAAGACAACGCAAGGCGGTCAGCAGGCGATTGTAATTGAACAAGCTAACCCTGAGGCAGTTTACGTCCCGTCATACGACCCCGAGGTAGTGTATGGACCTGCACCTGCCGAAGCTCCCTACTATCCTTACTCCTATCCTGGGTATCAGCCGGGAAGAGCACTGGCTTGGGGATCGGCCATCGCCGTGGGTGGCGCATGGGCCAACAACAACTGGGGCAACTGTGATTGGGACAACGGCGATGTGAACATCAACAACAACAACAATTTCAATAAGAACTACAACAAGAACGTCAACAAAGGAGCTGGCCAGAGCAACAGCTGGCAGCACAACCCGCAACATCGGGGAAACGCGCCTTACGCTAACAAACAAACAGCGAGTAAGTACGGCGGCAAGACAGCTGGCGGTGCTGGGAAACCCGGCGGCCCGGGCGGTGCGGGTGGCGTTGGTGGTGCCGGAAAACCCGGCGGTCCTGGCGGCGCAGGTGGCGTTGGCGGTGCAGGAAAACCGGGCGGTCCCGGCGGTGCAGGTGGCGTTGGCGGTGCAGGAAAAGCCGGCGGTCCTGGCAGTGCGGGTGGCGTTGGCGGTGCAGGAAAACCGGGCGGTCCCGGCAGTGCGGGTGGCGCGGGCGGTGCAGGCAAACCCGGTGGTCCGGGCGGTGCGGGCGGCGCTGGTAGTGCAGGAAAACCCGGTGGTGCCGGCGGCGCCGGCAAGGCAGGTGGTGGCAGTGGTGCCAAGCCAAGTGGAGGCGGAGCTGGCAAGCCAAGTGGGGGTGGTGGAAAAGGAGGCGCAGACAAGGTCGGTGGACATAAGCCGTCGGGAGGTGGCAGCGGCGGCGCCTTCGCTGGCGGCAGTGGGAGCTCTGCTAAAGCCGCGAGCAGCCGGGGTGGCAGCAGCATGAAAGGTGGCGGCGGCGGTGGTGGCAAAGGCGGCGGTGGTGGCGGCAAAAAGGGCGGCGGTGGCGGCGGCGGCAAGAAAGGCGGCGGCGGAGGTGGACGCAAAAGATAAGCAAACGGCTGATGGAGGAAGATCCTATGAAAAGAAAATCAAACATCACGAGTTCGTCTAAAATTCTCGGTTCTGCGATCCTTATCTCGGGCTTGGTAGCTCTCGCATTGCACTCGACGCTAGCTGCCAAAACAGATGCGGCCGCAGCTGCACCGATCAAACAAAAAGAATTCGATACACCACAACAGGCGGCCGACAGCCTTGTTCAGGCGGCGGCGTCTTTTGACATGCCAGTCCTAAAAGAAATCCTCGGTCCAGAGAGCGTCGACCTTGTCACTTCCCAAGATCCGGTCGAGGACAAAAACCGCGCGGCCTCATTTGCTGCGAAGGCTAAAGAGAAAAATTCTATCGCCACGGATGCTAAGAATCCGGACCGCGCTCTTCTGACGATTGGAAACGACGATTTTCCTTTCCCGATTCCACTCGCGAAGCAAAATGGCAAGTGGTACTTCGATACCAAGGAGGGCCGTCAGGAAATTCTGAATCGTCGCGTCGGCGCAAATGAACTGGACGCGATTGCCATTTGCCGCGGGTTCGTCGAAGCGCAGCAGGAATATGCTCAAGAAAAGCATGATGATTCCAAGGTGAACCAGTACGCACAGCGAATCATCAGCACGCCTGGGAAACATGATGGCTTGTCGTGGCAGAACCCGGATGGAACGTGGGGCGGTCCGGTGGGAGAAGCGATCGCCAAAGCATTGGACCAAGGTTACACAGAGCGGAGTCAGCCCTTTCACGGCTATTACTTCAAAGTTTTGAAAGGGCAAGGTCCCGCTGCGCCTCTAGGCGAAATGGATTTTCTGGTAAAAGGAGCAATGATCGGCGGTTTCGCCTTGGCGGCAGCACCGGCCCAGTATCGGGTTACCGGAGTCCAGACGTTCATGGTTGGGCCCGATGGCGTCGTTTACCAAAAAGATCTCGGTCCAGATACGCTGAAGACGTTCCAGAGCATGGATAAGTACAATCCCGACAAGACTTGGACAGTAACGCAGGACGATGTGCAAGAGGACCAGGGCTCCGAATCGCAAGCACCATGAGCCTAACGACTCATCGCTGCCGCTAGCAGCGCAGCAACAATTGGCTACCGAACGCGCCGCACTGCGAACCAGGATGCGAATTTCTCGCGCATCATTGTCGATTTACTATCGCCATCGCAACGATGAATCGGAATTTCGTCCTGGCGCTTACGCTTAGCGCCGCATTTCAATGCCTCGCCCAAACGCCAGAACCGTTTGAAGTACGCCGCGCTGAAGCTGTCTTCGAGGAATTGCCGGTCTTAAACGCGAGCGAAATTCTGCAACCAGAATTTTTCAGCAGCCCGCATCACAAGGTTCGAGAAACTGTTCCCACCTATTTCGGAGCGAATCAGTTCACCATCGATTCTGAGTTCGGCGTGTTCGACGCCAATGGTAACGAAATGTTGCTCACGCGAATCAAAGAGATCAACGCAATCGCGCGGCTAAGGGAAGTCTCGCGCACTGACGAGTTCAAGAATGCGCTGACGAAAGCAGCGAAGAGTCCCATCGCGTCAGCGAAGAACATTGTCACCGATCCAGTGAACACAATCTCCAATGCGCCGAAAGGCCTCATGAAGTTCATGAGACGCGCCGGCGAAAGCATCAAAGACGTCGGCAACAAAAGCGAGTCGCACGCCGCCGAAGGCAGCAGGATGCAGCAGTTGATCGGGTTCTCGGATGAGAAACGGGAAGTAGCTATTAGCCTGGATGTCGACCCATACAGCACCAACACAGTGCTGCAGCATGAATTGGATGGAATAGCGTGGGCGTCTTTTGCCGGCGGAATGACTGTTCAGCTCGCGACAATGCCGATCGGCGGCCCTGCGCTAACAGTCGTCGACGTGACAAGCACCTTGAACGACGTGCTAAAGGAGAAGTCTCCGACTGATCTGAAAATGATGAATCGTAAAGCGCTCCGGAGTATGGGCGTTGGTGAAAAAGACACAGAGCGCTTCCTCAACAACAACGCATTCTCACCGTCGCAACAGACAGCGTTTGTTCTCAATCTGAAGTCGCTCGATGGCGTAGCCAATCGTGGCGCATTTGTTCGCACCGCCGGCGAGACGAGCTCGAACGAGCAGGATGCAATTTTTTGTGTTCAAACCGCCGCATTGATGGGGCAAATCCACAAAGGCGAAAAACCGTTGGCTCGCATAACGATGATCGGAGATTTTCCGATTGGCACCGCCAAGGACGGAACAATTGTGGTCGCGCTTCAGTGGGACTACGCTGCCTGGACCTCAGGCGCTGCGCAGTTCACAGAAGAAGTGCAAAAGATCGCCGCGCAATCCGGCCAAACCAAAAAAATTGTCGTGGCTCTTTCCGGACAAGTTTCACCACGGTTGCGCGAAGAGTTGGAGAAACGCGATATGACCGTGCGAGACCGGCTCGTTCCTGGACCGCTCAAGTGAGGATGTCAGGGCCATAGTGGTCAGCGCAAACATTTGTTTCGATCAAATATTTGGCCAGTTCTTTTCAAGCCAGTGGATCGTATTTGCGAGCCTCGTGATTTTGCTGGTTGGCCTTTCCGAGTTGGCATGGCGCATGGGCTTGGCGTACAGCCGGAAGAAATCGGAAGCGGACAAGGGCAGCGGCACGGTGAGATCTGCAGTACTGGCTCTGTTGGGATTGCTGCTTGGATTCAGTTTCGCTATCGCCGCCGCACGACACGAGACGCGCCGCGAACTTCTGGTCGAGGAGGCAAACTCAATCGGCACGACCGCACGCCGGGCGCAATTGTTACCCGAGTCGCACGCTGCGAACCTTGTGGGGTTGCTTCGGGAATACGTTCCACTTCGAATCGAAGCGCATCGCGAGGCGCAATTTTCCGATCAATTCGCAACGACGCGCAAACGCAGTGCCGAACTTCAGGACCGTATGTGGGCTGAGGCCGTCGGCGCTGCCGCAGAGCGCCCATCTCCGATCACCGCCAGTTTTATAGCAAGCCTCAACCAAACAATTGATTTCGAAGCCACACGCATCTCTGCCAAACGCAACCATGTGCCGGGCGCTGTCTGGCTGCTTTTGCTATGCGTAGCAGGTTGCGGCTTGTGGCTGGTCAGTTACCAGGCAGGAACTTCCGGGGGACACTCAATTCTTGAGCGATTCGTTTTTCCAGTGCTCGTCGCCATCGTCATCACGCTGATTACGGACATCGATACGCCGCGGGGTGGCCTTATCTCGCTGGACGAACGGCCGCTGCTGGAATTGAACGAGACGCTGCGTAGTTCTTCTACATCGACGGCGCCATAGAGTCCCTATACGCCCGGTGCCAACTGCGGATTTCGGTGGCCGAAACAAAAAATGTGTTTATCTGTTGAAACATGAAGATGCTCACCATGCGGTGTTTCGTCGCGGTGTGTTTGTTGGCTGCCGCAGCAGTTGCTTTGGCGAATCCGTTTAAAAGCAAGATCATCTCGAGTAACGATTCGGTTGTTGAAATCACCGTGCCTGGCGATCATTTCATGAAGATCACGAATTTCACGCAGGATGGAGGCACCGATCGGGGCGTTGTTGAGGTGACTCTGCCGGGAGACACCGAAAATGGCGGGACCACCAATGTTCTCACGGCGGCCCGAATTGATTTCAGCACCGGCAGCAACGCGCAGAATTTTCCTGAATTCGGTAATCGAGTTGTGATTGCAGGGCCAGCTGTTGTGAAGATCAGGCCGATAGTCGGCGCAAAGCTCTTCATCACTTATAAAAAAGAGCGTGACGAGGGCAGCGGCGGAGGTAACGGGGGCGGAGGCGGTACCCCGATTCCAGTTTTCAGTCCAACGGCAATTCCAGTTTTCAGCGCTACTCCCAGTCCGACATGCGTTCCAGATCCTCTGGGAACACCATGTCCGCCCTGATTTCCGCCAGTTGTTGCCCTTAGCGACGAATGGCGTCAATCGCCTTCCATTCTTCAGGCGTTAGTTTCAATTTCGCGGCGGCAACGTTTTCTTCCAGGTGCGCGAGAGATGACGTGCCGGGGATCGGAAGCATTACCGGCGATCGCTCTAACAGCCAAGCCAGCGCGACTTGAAAAACACTAACGCCGTGTGCCTTTGCCGCAGCGTTCAGCGGATTTTCGCTCTTTAATCCGCTGCCTCCTCCGATCGGGAACCACGGCAGAAACCCAAGCTTTTCCTTCTCGCAATACACGAGAACGTCTTCGGACTCGCGATCTTCAATGTTATAACGGTTCTGCACACTAACGATCGGAACGATCTTACGCGCGCGATCGATCTCTTTCCGGTCAACATTCGATAATCCAATGTGCCGAATTTTTCCTGCATCCTGCATTTGCTTCAGCGCACCGACCGATTCTTCAATCGGCACTTTCGAATCGACGGTGTGCAATTGATATAAATCGATCCGGTCCAGGCGCAGCCGTTTGAGACTTCCATCGAGCGCTTGCTTAAGGTGGTCGGGCCGGCAGTTGGGCACCCATTGACCTGGGCCCGGCCGAGTAAGACCGCCTTTCGTCGCGATCACGAGCCCTTTCGGATAAGGATAAAGCGCTTCAGCAATGAGCAGTTCGCTCGTGTCCGGACCGTATGCGTCCGCGGTGTCGATCAAATTCACCCCAAGTTCCACCGCGCGTCTGAGAACTTTTAGCGCGTTCTGTCGATCCGGCGGCCAGCCCCAGATGCCTTGGCCTGTGAGGCGCATCGCGCCAAAGCCAAGACGATTGACGCTGAAGTCGCCGCCCAAATTAAAAGTCGGGTTTGTAGCCATATTTGATGATGTCGATGCGTCAGCGGATTTGCCTGCGAGAAGCGCCGCGCCACTCGACAGAGTAATTCCAACAAACCTGCGACGCGTGACGTAGCGCTCTTGGTTGCGGGCAAGTTCATCCCTCATGACGCGAGGAGACAAGTTCATAAAACCGTTTTCAAATGCAAGGCGATGATTCCGTTCGCTCGCGCATCAAGACATCGAATGCGCCTTGGAAATCTTTTCCGAAAGTCATCACGCCGGCTTTGTGACCTGCCATGGCAAAAGCCTTTCTGCTTCGGACATCGCTATCCTTGAACAGACGCACGATTTCGTACGCTATCTCCGGCGTGCCATAAGCGACGGACTTCGAAGTTGTCGGTGCGCTATCGAGAAGCATCGCCCACAAATCCAAGTCGTGACAATGGATGATCGCAGAGGCCGATGGATCGGATTCGTAAATCGCAGCATGCGTCAATGATTCCGATGAAGGAATCGCGGCGCCTTCGTAGCTGAGCCGGTTCCCTGGGAAATCGTACGCCACGATTCGTACGCAATCCGCAGGCGTCAGTTCCGGCAGACCACCCGTCGCCGAACCGGTGATGTAAAAGTGCGCGCTCGAGCCGTCGCGGACGCTCAGGTTGCCGAACCCGACGCCATTTGAGTCTACGCCCATCAGACGCTGCTCCAGAAGTCTCCGCCTATATGCATTCAGTTCAGCAAGCTGATCAAATTTCGCGATCTCAGCACCTGCGCAGTCGTATGTGAACTTTACATATTTGCTCACATTTCCTGTTTAGCGCCAACGGCGCAGAACTCAACGTTGAGCCTGGGGTAACCCCGAAAGGTTTCGGGACTGAAAACGAGATTCACTTCAAGGAGCGACGGCTTGAGCAGCCGTCGATTTGGACCTGACGGCTGGGAAGCCGTCACTCCTTGCGTGAGCCGCGCCTTCAGCGCTTGTAGCGTCGGGTTGAAATTCCTGGGAGATGCCCTGCCCTGACCGTGACAGGCGCCATTGGCGTTAAAGAAAATTTCCTCACGGCGCGTGCTCGGGAAAAAGAGACCGAATGCTGTTTTCGTTTGCTTCGCAAACGCCGCGCTCGGTGATCAGACCCGTCACCAATTCTCTCGGAGTCACGTCGAAACCGTAGTTCGCGGCGGGACTTGCATCTGGCGCAATTTGGACTGCGATATGTTGCCCATTGTACCAGCCGTCAGCGTTTTTTATTTCGTCCGCGCCACGTTCTTCGATCGGAATTTCCTTCAATCCGTCGCGCATTTTCCAGTCGATGGAGGACGAAGGCAGCGCAACGTAAAACGGCACGCCATTGGCACTCGCGGCCAATGCTTTCAGATATGTGCCGATTTTGTTCGCCACATCTCCGGTGTACGTTGTGCGGTCGCTGCCGACAATTATCAGATCGACTTCGCGGCGTTGCATCAAATGACCCGCTGCACTATCTGCGATCACGGTGTGCGGCACACCCTGCTCGCCCAATTCCCACGCTGTGAGTTTCGAGCCCTGATTTCTCGGTCGCGTTTCAGTTACCCAAATATGCAACGGCAAACCGCCGTCGTGCGCGGCATAGATCGGCGCAGTCGCGGAGCCGTAATCAACAAATGCCAACCAACCTGCATTGCAGTGAGTAAGCACATTGACGGCCTTATTGTGCTTCGTCTCCGCGATCTGCCGAATGAGCTGCACGCCGTGTTGCCCAATCATGCGGCAATGTTCCGCGTCTTCATCTGCAAGTGAATCAGCCGTACGCAATGCCAGCGCGACTTTTTCATCTGCGGTTTTTCGCGAGGCGATATTTTGTAACTGGCGCTGGATCGCCCAGGAAAGATTCACCGCCGTCGGCCTCGTTGTCATGAGCTGAGCTGCCGCGCGAGTCAGGTGCTCATCGAATGAGTCTCGATCGGCAGCTTCGAGTGCTGCGAGATAGATTCCGTATCCTGCGCTCGCA
>DASYSX010000128.1:0-5694 GCA_036002955.1 Candidatus Udaeobacter sp.
CCCACAGCAAAATCTTAAAGTTGGAAAAACGTCCGGAGCCGGTGCAGGAAATTGGCCGTGTATTGGCGTTCTGTTAATGCGTGCTCGTCCGCGCTTGTAGCTTCTTTCAGGATCCCTTCGGTTTCCATTTTTCGCTGCGCAAGCAATTGACTCAATTGCTCCATGCACGTTGGTGCGTTGCTCAGAACTTTGGCCATTACGGGTTTTCCGATTTCCATGACATAGCAATCACCATCTGCGCGGACTGTAGCGCTACGAGGTTCGCCGGTGAGCAACGACATTTCGCCGAAACAATCCCCTGCCCCCAGCGTTGCGACTTGAATTTTCGATCCATTTTTTGACACGAAAACGTTCGCCGCCCCGCGGAGCATCACGAACATCGACTCGCCCGCGGCGCCTTCCTCGATCACCGGTTCGCCACGACCGAAAAGTTTGAGACGCGCCTGGTTGACCATGTGATTGAGTTGATCTTCGGAAAGACAGTCGAAGAGTCGTTCTCCGCGCAGAATAGAAAAAGCCTCGACCTGGTCTTCCTGAAGGGCCGCCCCTTTTTTCCGTTCAACGTGCAGTGTCCGAATGGGGAAAGGAATGGTGATGCCCTGGCGCTTCAACTCGTACCAAACATTACTGCGCACGGAGTCGTTGGTCTCGTTCATCCGGGAGTGATTGCCCATGTAGAATTTGATCTCGTAGGTCATGGCGTAATCGGAGAAGTCGACGAGGAATACTCTTACAGGGGGATTTGGCAGAACGTTTTTAGCTCTCTGCGCAGCGCGTCCGAGCGCATCTTTTACACGGTTGGGCGGCACGCTGTAATCGATCCCCACCCGGATTCGCATGGCGTGAACCTCGGTCGGATAGTGCAGATTAACGATCTGGTGGCTCACCATCTCGTTGTTCGGGATGTCGAGATAGATGTCGTCGTTCGTAGAAAGCCGTGTGGAACGCCAGTTGATCTCACGCACTTCGCCGTAGGTGTCGCCTACCTTCAACCAATCACCGAGCTTGAACGGCCGGTTAATTTGAATCGCTATGCCGCCGATAATTCCGGCGAACAGATTCTGCCCGGCGAAACCAACGATGATTGCGAGAACGCCGGAGCCCGCGAGCAGTCCCTTTAGTTGCGCTTCTGCGTGATATTCATAGCTCAGGACAAAAAGCAGTACAATCAAAAAGATAATTCCGCCGACTACCTCGCGAAGAAAGTGCGGAATCGTTGTTCCTCGTTTCGTTTCGAAGTAAAAATCCCAGACGTAGCGATTCACGAGCGCCACAACCAGCGCCGTGCTCAATAAAATCGCTGCTGCGCCGATATGGTGTCGCCACGACGCATGAACCCCGTAAACCGCAATGGCCGCGTAGAACGCGACGATTAAACAGAAGAGCCGGAACAACAGGCCGAGCCGCACACCGGCACGACGCTTAAGGAATCGCCCAATTCCAAGCGCGACAAAAAACGTTACGATAAACACGACGACGGTGATGACGTCGCGCTCCGCTTCAGAAACCGCCTCAAACATCAAGCGGCCATTATACCAGAAGAAGGCCTCTGGAATAGTTTTTCTGAGTTACGTTTAAAAGGCGGAATGGCTTGTGAAGCCAGGACTGGTAAGCCAAGAGCGCTGCGCGCGAGTTTGCGACGATGTCTATTTCGGCGGTGCAATGACGAGCCACGCCCAGCCAGCAAGGAAACACAAACCGCCAAGGGGCGTAACTGCACCCAGCCAACGGTGATTTGTTAGGGCAAGCAGATATAAGCTCCCGCTAAACAGGAAAATCCCCATAAGCAGCAGCAGGCACGCGCCACGGTTGATGGTCCCGTAGAGCGCAAGCACGAGGAGCGCAATTGCATGTATGAACTGGTAAAACACCGCCTTGTTCCAGACATCAACCATCCCCCGCCCTTCAAGGGTCGATCGCAAAGCATGCGCACCAAACGCCCCCAGTGCGACTGCCAGGAAGCAAAGCGCGGCTGCAATTCGAAAAAGCAAAATCGACATCCAGCTATTATGTCATTCCGAGCGAAGTCGAGGAATCTCTAAATCTTGCTTTGGTCTGTGCTGATTCAGCATTCGCGCCTAGCTTTGAGATTAAAAGGTCGTTACTTCCGGCGAGCTTGTGGGAACCCCAACTCCTTTTTCAAATCACGCTTAGGGCTGATTGCCTGTTTCGCCGAGTTGTTTTGATATAGAAAATTGTTCCTGCGACTCCAAGGGCCGCTGCTCCAAGAAAATTCAGTGCGGGTCCGAGTTTCCACAGATACGCGCCAAGGATTGCACCGCTGCTCACCACCAAGTCGCGGACCAGATAGTACGCTCCAATCATTTGCCCCCGGCGTTCTGGATCAGAGTAGCCAATGATTAGCGCTTTACGGGACGTATCGCCGAACTCCTTTAACCCGCGGATCGTAAACGCAATAACCAGCGCGGAAAAACTGCGCGACATCAGTAAGCTGATCGGAAAAAGCGTGAACATGATGAAGGTCACGATCACGAATGGCTCGCGCCCATATCGATCCGCGTAATGCGAGGCGGGGATGATACACAATGTGGCAGCGAGCATTTCTACAGTCGTGAGAATGCCTACTTGCTGAGCGCTCATGCCTATGTAGTCCATCGCAAAAATTACGATCCACGCATAGGGAACTCGTTCGCAAAAACGAATCAAAATGTCGCTTAACAGCAAACGTCTCATCGGCGGATTGAATTGACGCAAGCTCCGCCAGAGATTCCAGCGCTCCGCCGCCGGTGCGGTAACCGCAGCGGATCGCGAATCAGCAACGGAGTCTTCGCGGAATTGGCGCTGAACGAAAATCGTGAGAGCAGAGAGAAAAATCGAGATAATGAGCGCAATTCGAACGCCGGGGATGATTCCGAAGTGATCGATCATCATCCCGCCCAAAATCGGCGCTACCATGATCGGCAATCGTTTGATCACTGATTGAACGCCTACACCCATGGAATGGCGGTGTGCTTCCAGCGCGATTCCAACGAGGGAAAAAGTGGCAGGCAGAGAAAAACAACTCCACGAAAGAAAGAAAAACATTCCAGCGATCACTCCGGCCCAACTTGGAATCAGCAAGACCAGCGAGTAGCCCGCAATCGAGATCGCATTAAAAATGATGAATGCTCGCCGATGTCCCCAGTGATCTACAATTACTCCACCGGGATAGGCATACACCGCACCCAGCAAAGTGCGCAGCGCATCATAAAAACCGATAACAAAAACTGTTGCGCCGAGTGCTTGCAGATACTTCGGCACAAAACGCATCCAGAGTTCTTCGCCAGCGCCTATCACGAAAATGGTGATGAGCAGAATGACGAGATTGCGTTTAAGCCCGAAGAAAGCAGCGAGAGATTTCAACGCCGGCACGTTCGAGTTTTGTCGGATTCGCCCGACTTATTCAAGTCGACGAGCGGCCAAAAGTTGCGGCAACTTTTCATTAGCGGCCGCGCGAGCCGGTCTTGATCCGTGCGATTTCTCTGAAACAGTCGGGCTTATGAGCAAGCAAAGCCGGGAGCGATAGCATCTATTTCGTAACAATGATTGACCAACAAAGATCCGAACTCGTTGCCAAGGTACCGCAGGTAACATTTCTATTTTGGATCGTTAAGATCATCGCGACAACGCTCGGCGAAACCGGCGGCGACGCTGTAACCATGTCGTGGCTCGGCGAAACTACCGGTGAGGCTAAGGGCACCGGCTATCTTATTGGCACGGGAATATTCGGCGTGATTTTTATCATCGCCGTCCTTGCGCAGATCAGGGCCAAGAAGTTTCATCCGTTCCTTTACTGGCTGACGATTGTCGCCACGACGACCGTCGGCACAACGCTGGCCGATTACTGCACGCGATCGCTCGGTATCGGTTATACCGGCGGTTCCACCATTTTGCTTATTTGTGTGATTGCGTCGCTTCTCATCTGGCGCTGGTCGACCGGAAGCATATCGATTGAAACAGTGAGTACGCCGAAGGTCGAAATTTTTTATTGGGTGACAATCATGTTCTCCCAAACACTGGGGACGGCGCTTGGTGATTGGGTGGCCGACACGAATGAAATGGGCTATCTCGGCGCCGCTGCGATTTTCGGCGGATTACTTTTGTTGAGCGCTCTTCTTTACTACTTCACGGGCCTGTCGCGCGTCATTTTGTTTTGGGCAGCATTCATTTTGACCCGCCCGCTCGGAGCCACCCTCGGCGATTTTCTCGACAAACCATTCGCGGAAGGCGGCCTCGCTCTAAGCCGTTACACCGCATCGCTCGCGCTCCTCGTGGTTATCGTCGCGCTGATTCTGATCGTTCCGCAAAAGCCCGCTTCAAAAGCGCATTGATGTCATTCAGTAAACAAACTGCATACCGAAATAGCCGATAAGCGCAGTCGGCTCAGGTGAGCGAAGCTCGTGGCCCATCGACACAATCAGTATGTAGTTTTCGGTAAACGCATGCCGCAAACCGAAATTCAGCGTGAGCACATCACGGCTGAAGTTCATTCGCGATTCATCATGCAGCTCTGTCATCAGCATTGTTTGTTTAGTAACGTCAAGCCCGGCGACAACTCCACATAACCATTCGCTTCGACCAACTGTGCTCACTCGCGGACCGATCTCGACGTCCGCATGCCAGCGGCCAAACGCCTTCGCAGCTTGAAACGGAATTTGAAAGCGTGTGCCGTCTTCGGCGAGGCCGCGGCGCACTGAGGATTGCGCAACGTTGAAAATTACGCGCGGGAACATCGACATGTCGAAGCCGCTGGTTGCTTCATCGAGAAAGCGCCATTTCACTGCAGCTTCTGTTCCGCCTATTCCACCGATTAACCCGTGGCCGCTCCGTTTTAAGAGTTCCGGCGCAGTTTGTAATGTGAGCTGAATACGGTCGCCCACTCCATAATTCAGATCGATCTCTGGCAGGTCGATCGAAGTCTCATTCGGGCGATGTCCGAATATGATCGCAAGATTGTCTTCCCATTTGCCGTTTCCAGGCGTCCCCGGATCATCCGTGATCATCGGCGGTCCGCCCTGGCCAAACGCGATTCGCGCCACGGATGCGACCAAGATCGCAATTGTTAGTCGTCGCACATTCTAAGGTTTCACGGATTCGGTTGAACCGTACACAAGCACCTTAAGTGTATTCGGAACAATACTCGGACGTGCGGGCGACGCGCCCGGCGAAGGCGAAGGC
The DNA here is from genome assembly GCA_036002955.1 of Candidatus Udaeobacter sp. Lineage (GTDB taxonomy): Bacteria > Verrucomicrobiota > Verrucomicrobiia > Chthoniobacterales > UBA10450 > Udaeobacter. The sequence continues at coordinate 5,179 of DASYSX010000128.1, forward strand.
GCCGGTGCAAATTGAGCCGTCGGCAGATATATCCGGTGCGTCCGCGCGTCCAAGACCATGGTTCGCGCGCCACGTTCTGTTTTCAAAACTTGAAGCACCGACAATTTGTTGGGCGCTTCTTCTTTGGCAATCGTCGTGGTGCCATCGCCGCAAGACGCGAACGAGAGCTGCGTTGCTTCGTCGAAGGCACAACCATCGACGCCGGAGCCAATCGGGACGTTCCCCAACAGCTTTCCGTTTTCGGTATCGAGCATCACCATCATTTTGTTGTGGCAGCCCGAGAACAAACGGTGATGCGTTGCATCCAAAGCGATGCCAGTTGGTTCTTCGCCCGGCGAAAGCGACCAGCGCGCGACAACTTCATGTTTGTCTGCGTCGATCACCGCGACTTCACTCTTATCTTCGATGTTGCAGTAAACGCGCCCTGCCGTTTCATCTACCACCGCGAATTCTGGATTTCCTCCGAGCGGAATCGTCGCTGAGACGGTAGCCGTTTTCGTATTGATAACGGTGACC
>DASYSX010000129.1:0-8948 GCA_036002955.1 Candidatus Udaeobacter sp.
GCTCAACCGCATTGACTTTACGGCCGCGCCTTAATAAAACGAGGCGTTATGGCGATGATTCATGTTAATCGGGGCAGTACGAGTCTCGGTGTTTTCTCCGAGCAGGAAATTCGCGAAGGGTTGAGCGCTGGCCGCTTTGCGCCAACCGACATTGGCTGGCGCGAGGGCATGGCCACTTGGCAGCCGCTCTCGCAGTTCGCGGAGTTCGGAGGGAGCGCCGTGGCTGCTGTTCCCCCTGTCCAGCCTGGCGCAGCTCCCACGTCTACGGCGATCGAATCGCGTACTGGTTTGCCGTGGGAGCACCGGCAAGAGCGGGGCTTGTTCAATGCGTTTATCGAAACGCTATCAATGGTGCTTACTCGTCCAGCCGAAGCGTTCAGTGTGATGAAGCGCGAAGGCGGCTTTGGCGAACCGCTCATCTACGCGCTCATAGGCGGATGCGTAGGCGGGATTGTGTCGTTTCTGTTCTCGCTCGGTTTCCAATCCCTCGGCCTATTTGCGGACAAAAATAACAGCCTAGCGGCGATGACCGGGATAGGCCTCGGGTCGGTCGCAATGATTATCTTGCTGCCGCTGTTTCTCGTGGTGGGGCTTTTTATCGGCAGCGGCATCGTGCATCTGTGCTTGATGATCGTTGGCGGCGCGAACCAATCGTTCGAAACCACTTTTCGAGTCGTGGCTTTTTCTCAAGGCTCCGCTAGTCCTTTGCAGATGATACCGCTTTGCGGTGGATTGATATCCGGCGTTTGGGCGCTCGTGTGCAGCTGCATCGGATTGGCCCGCGCCCACGAAACCACTACCGGCCGCGCCGTTCTCGCAGTTTTCCTTCCGGTGATACTTTGTTGCGGCAGCGGGGTGCTTATCGCATTCATGTTCATGGGCGCCTGGACCGCGTCGCATCATTAGTAGTCAGCAAATGCGGCTTTCCGTTCGGCGGCTTGCTCCGGGTGAGCTTGATCATGAATTGATTTGGTTGAGCGCGTCGGTTTTATCGCTCGCCTTTGCCGCTGTCTGGTTAACGCTAGGATTGCCGTGGCCCCACTGCATGTTTCACGACCTTACCAACCTGCCGTGCGTGACGTGCGGAATGACACGATGCGCCATTCAATTTTTTCACGGCCATTTTCTTGCGGCGTTCCGGTGGAATCCATTCGTGTTCGTGGTTCTTTGCGGCGTGATCGCGTTCGACTTATACGCGCTCGCAACAGTCGTCGCGCGCACGCCGCGACTGCGGATCGATGTTTCCATGCCGCGCGCGAAAACATTCTTGCGTGTCTCAGTCATCTCTGCGCTTGCGCTAAACTGGATGTATTTGCTGCTGCACTGGCGCAACTTTTAGCAATCAAGGGGTGACGGCTTCCCAGCCGTCACAATCTAAATTGACGGCTCGCCAAGCCGTCGCTCCTTGAAAGCGTCTGACACAGACGCCCTACAATTTTCTTCGTGCACTTCGTGCTCTTCGTGGTTCAACTTCTTGCCTTATGCGAATCCTGATCACAGGCGGCGCCGGCTTTATCGGGTCGCATCTTGCCGAGAAGCTGCTCGCTGCGGAGCATGAAGTCGTCATCCTGGACGATTTCAACGATTTTTACGATCCGCAGATCAAGCATGCGAACATTGCTGGTTTCGCAAAAGACGTAACCGTTTGCCATGTTGATCTTCGAGAGAGCGACTGGGTCCGAACTTTGTTAGGCCGCCAAAAGATAGACGCGATTGTGCATCTGGCTGCGCGCGCTGGCGTCCGGCCATCTATTCAATCGCCGCGGCTTTATTATGACACAAACGTTATCGGAACGTTGCACCTTCTCGAGGCAGCACGCCTTGCGGGAGTTGAACGTTTTATCTTCGCTTCGAGCTCTTCGGTGTACGGAGCTTCAAAGACCGTCCCATTTTCCGAGGACCAACATCTGACGCAGACAATTAGTCCATATGGCGCGACAAAGATTGGAGGCGAATTTCTTTGTTCGACTTACTCGCATCTTTACCAGATGCGAGTCGTAGCTCTTCGGTATTTCACTGTTTACGGCCCGCGGCAGCGTCCCGATTTGGCGATTCATCAATTCACCCGACGCATTTACGCCGGGCAACCGATCGACCAGTTTGGGGATGGCAGCACGCAACGCGATTACACCTACATAGATGATATCATTCAGGGGACGATCGCTGCGCTCGCTTACGATGGCCCAATGTATGACGTCTTTAATCTCGGCGAGAATCAAACGATTCAGCTGAAAGATCTCATTTTTGCGATCGAAATTGCCGTGGAAAAAAAAGCCAAAATCAATCGGCTGGCAGAACAACCTGGCGATATGCCGCGAACATTTGCGGATATCTCGAAGGCGAGAAGATTGCTTGGATACAATCCGACCACGAAGTTAAGCGAAGGGTTGCCAAAATTCGTCGATTGGTTTTTGCGGAGTCAAAACGGATAGGAAGGGACGAAGGAGTGACGGTTTCCCAGCCGTCACATTTATGACGGCTCCCAAGCCGTCGCTCGTTGAACGGCTGCGCTGTATGAATTTCACCTACAGCTGCTGTAATCTTCACCTGTGATTTCGAGGCTTCCTTTCGAGCAACGCGCCTGCTTTATCGCCGGCCAGGCAAAATCGGGCACGACGCTGTTGGTGGCGCTGCTCGACAGTCATCCCGAACTGCTGGTGCTGCCTGAGGAAACAGCCTATTTCCCAACTGTCCTGACCAAATATGCGCCTCGTGGACGCCGGGCGCAGTTTGAATATCTGACCAAACAGTCGCTTTCCAATGTGCTATTCGGCGGCCCGTGCAAATGGGGAAAGCGCAATTATGGATCCTTTCCCCGCGAGAAATTTCTCCAGACATTTGAGCGCGCAGCAATCGATCGGGCGAACGAACACGAGGACTTGTTAGTCCTCATGGTGAAAGCGTACGCCGCAACACTTGGGTGCTCGCTTGATGCGATCACGCGGTGGGTAGAAAAAACTCCGGCGAATCGAAACCACGTCAGTGCGATCGTCGATCGCTTCCCGCATGCAAAGATTCTGGTCACGCTGCGGGACCCGCGCGCGATCCTCGCGGCGCAGATCGCGCTGGAGAAAACGCGGCAAACCGGACGCTTCTCGACTTACTACGTAATAGCGCATTGGCGGGTCGCAGCGAAACTGGCCAGACGAATCCGCGACGTCGAAGTTCCTGGCCTCGTCGTCCAGTACGAGCGGCTGGTGCGTGAACCAGCCCAAACAATGGAGGAAGTTTGCAGCTACCTCGGGATCGACTACGACGCAGACACAGTGTTGACGCCGACGAAAATGGGTCAGTTCTGGAGCGGTAACTCCGCGGCGCGCACTAACTTTTCGCAAATCAGCACCGAACCTGCGACGCGTTGGGAACGCGAGCTTTCGAACGATGAAATCGGCTGGGTAGAATGGCATTGCCGCGATTTGATGCCGGAGTTTGGCTACGAACCCCGGCTGAGCCGGCGCGAATTGCGTTACTTTGTTAGGCCCATTCGCGGCGAGCGTCCGCGCGAGTATCTCAAATCGCGAGCGTATTCACTGCGCGACGATTGGATGAAAGGCGCTGTCTGAGGCGTCAGACTTGCAATCTCGTACTAAGCAAGCCATAATGACCGCGAGATGTCGGGAATCTTCTTCGATCTTCCGAGCGTCCGGTTTCTACAACGATTCAGATTTCTTCAACTGATGCTGCAAACGTTCGCGGCGTCACTGTGTCGTTCGTTGAGTCCGCCGGCTTGCGCTTTGGGACAAGTTTATTCCCGGTATAACGAGGCGGAGTTTCCACCGGCGCCCCACAGTGCTTGGAACGAGTTTGACTCGGCTCTTGATGAGTCGCGCGCCATGGACGGTGTCCCGAGCGTTTTCGGGGCGCTCCGCCCTTTTGACAATTGGAAAACAGTTAAGGATCAACATGAACTCTTATTCATCGGGAACACGCCAACGCCGCTCGCGCGGCGGGGGGCGACGCAGAGACAACCAGGAACGCTTTCGGGCACCCCAGGAACCGGCGAAGACGCAAAACAAAACCTTCTGGCAGCGGGTTGCCGAATTTTTCGGAAACGGCGGCGAGAAAAAGAAAGCGCTGACACAACCGCGCAATGGAACGCAGCCATCATCGCGATCTGCGCGCAAGCCAGAGCGCGTTGAAGTCACGTCGCCGCGTCTTTACGATGGCAACTTGTCGTTTGACGCTACCGAGAGCGAACTCTTCGAATTGTTCAACGGCGTTGGACACGTACAGAACGCGGAGGTCGTAAGCTATCGGCATAATCAGCGCTCGAAAGGTTTTGCATTTGTGCAAATGCAAACCGTCGAGGAAGCGAAACGCGCGGTGGAGGAATTGCACGACAAGGAATTCCTCGGTCGCAGGCTCGTTGTGAGCGGCGCGAAATCCGATCAGCACCAGCCGCGCCAGGCGTGAAATAAGGAATGACGGCTTCCCAGCCGTCGTCATGGATTTTTCTATGGCTGCCCAAGCCGTCGCTCCTTGAACAGGGGCCGCGGTCCTATCTCTTAATCTCCAGATAGGCTCGCGCCTCGACGTGATTCGTTCCGGGCTGGAACTGTTCAACACGCATTTGTTTCAGGAACCAGCGCCGCTCGATTTTTTGCGCAGACACTACTTCGAAACGTTTGATGAGTTTTGCGTCCCAGTCGTAGCCCTCCACGCGCATCATTGCACCGCTTGCCTTGTCCACCCACAGAAACACGTTGGAGTATGGCGAGTCGTGCGAGGGCGCGCGTAACTGCAATTTCCAACATTTTCGGGTACGAACATTTTCCTCGCCTACCAGGCTCGGATTGGGCCAGTAGAGAAATTTGAATGCGAGATCTCCGTACAACACAATTGTGCCGCGAATTTTTTCCTGGAGCTTCGACGCCCCCACTTTTTCCGTTCCGGCGTCGCTTACCAACTCGAGCCGTGAGCTGTTTTCGCCGAGGCGCAACTCAAGAGTTTCATCCGGATCTGTGAACGTATACCGGATCAAGGGCCCATTCTGCATCAGGCGAAACGGAATCACTGTGTCATCTTGACGAAGTTGCCCCTGCAGATCGATCTGCTGGCGTGATTCAACCATCCGAACTGAATCGAGAATCTCTTTCGCGGAGGGCGGAGGCTCGGCAAAAACCGACAAGGGCGTCATCGCAAAACAAATGATGAAGCATGAATGCCGAATCGAATTTCTGTCATTCCGAGCGAAGTCGAGGAATCCCGTGGCGAAAGCCTCGAAGTAATTCCACGGGATCCTTCGACTTCGCTCAGGAGGACGGCTGTGCAATGTCGGGTTCGTCACTGTTTCGATATTCCTCATTCGTGCTTCGTCATTCGCTCGCGTTTGTTTATTAGCGTGTAACGATTGAACCTTACGCGCCGGTTTATTCCATCGGATGGATCAAACTCTTTTTCACCTGATTAACCAACAATGGACGAGTCCGGCCCTCGACTTGTTCATGGCGGGGTTGAGCGATTCTCAAATTTGGAGGCCGTTCCTGATTGCAATTGGAATTGCTGCCCTGGTTTTCGGCGGATTCAAAGCGCGCGCGTTTGTCATTTGTCTGGGCATTTCTTTGGCAATCGCCGGACTGATCACGAGTGCATTAAAATCGGGCGTAGCCCGTCCCCGGCCGAAACAAGTTCAGAGTGTCCGAATGGTGCAATTACAAAAAGCACGGCCAAAGTTTTTAACGCTCTTTAAGAAATCGGTCATTCGGTTTTCTGATTCATCGGACCGTACCCGCTCGGGACCATCATTTCCGTCCGGACACACTGTGAACAACACTATTGCCGCAACGTATTGTACTTTGTTTTATCGACGCCGCGGCTGGCTGTACTGGTTCGTCGCTCTTGCCGTTGGATATTCGCGAATTTACCTGGGCGCGCATTGGCCCACTGACGTAGTGGCGACGCTCTTTCTCGGAATCGCTGAAGCGTTGTTTTTGCTCAGCCTCTTTGAGGTAACTTGGAGAATCGCGGCGCGGAAATGGATGCCAGATGTGTTTGCGCGTCACCCGAGTTTGGTCGGTGATCTCAACGGTAGGGCGCGATCGCCGGGCGCGCCGCAACGCGCAACATGAGCACCACGCGCGCAGTCTGGCTTTTTGTCGCTGCACTGACAGCGATTCGTTTTTCACTTCTGGCAACAACCGATCTCTCTTTCGATGAAGCGCATTATTGGATGTGGTCGGAGCGATTGGCGCCCGCCTACTTCAGTAAGGGACCTGGTATCGCTTTCGCCATACGCGCCAGCACCGCGATCTTTGGCGCCAACGAGTTTGGTGTTCGCTTCTTTAGTCCTGTGCTCGCAGCGGCCACAAGTCTGCTCGTGTTTTATTTTGCGCGCCGTTTGTTCGGCGCCACCGCTGGCCTGTGGACAGTGATCGCCTTGAATGCCACGCCGATTTTTAACATCGGCGCGATCGTGATGACAATCGATGCGCTATCGATTTTTTTCTGGATGGCCGCGATGTTTACCTTCTGGCTCGCCGTGGAAAGAAGTCCAAGTTTTTCGTGGTACTGGCCAGTTACAGGTCTCCTGATAGGACTGGGATTTCTCTGCAAGTACACCAATGCGTTCGAATTAGTTTCGGTGTTAGTCGTGCTGACGCTTGTGCCACGGCTGCGACGAGAATTCAAACGGCCAAGCGTCTATTTGCTAATCGGAATGTTCGTTCTTTGCACGATTCCGCCGATCGTCTGGAACGCGCAGCACGCCTGGATCACGCTGGCGCATTTGCGCTCGCGCGGGAATCTCGACCGCGGCTTTGGATTTCATCCAGCTGAGGTGCTCTCATTTCTCGGGCAACACTTCATCGTTTATTCGCCGCTGCTGTTTCTGGCGTTGGCTTGGGGTGTAATCGCAACCTGGCGGCGCATCAATCAGCAATTCAAAGTTCTCTTCTTAATGTGGTTCGCCTTGCCGGTGTTTGGTTTTTACCTGCTTCTGTCGCTTAACAAGAGCGCCGCGCCGAACTGGGATGGGCTTGCTTTTTTTGGCTTTGGTTTGGTCGCGACGTATTTCTGGTGGCAACGGCTTCAGGTGAGCGCGCCTTTGCGAATATGCGCCAGCGTCGCGGTCCTGGTGGGATTGATCATGAGCCTGGTTGCATTGAACACAGATTTGCTGCGCGTAGTCGGTTACCAACTGCCTCGGAGCGATCCCAGTGATCGAATGCGCGGATGGAAAAGCGCGACCGACGCGCTGGAAAAAACGCGCAACCATCTTGAAGCGCAACTGCACGAGAAACTTTTTCTCATTGCTGACGCTCGCGATCGCGCGTCCGAGATTTCGTTTTATCTGCGGGACAAAAGAGTGGAAGGGCCGGGGCATCCGCCCGTTTACATTCCGGAATCGCAGGACATGGTGAATCAGTTTTCGTTTTGGCCGCGTTACGACCAGTTCGTGGAGTTAAAACCCGGCACCCAGCTGCCGGAAGGCGAGGTTTACACTGAAGAGAATGGCATCAATTTGTTCATAGGACGGGATGCACTTTTTGTTAGGGCTGGAGAAAAGGGACATGTGCCTCGCAACATCCACGCGGCATTTCAATCCACTGAGCTGGTGGGGACAATCGAAGTGTCGCGTTACGGAAAGGTGATGCGGACTTGGCAGATGTTCCTCTGTCGTAGTTATCGGACACTGCCGTTATGAGAAGCTATCCTTACGAGCTCTTAACACGAGTCATCCTGAGCGAAGCGAAGCGGAGTCGAAGGATCACGCGACGACGTCTTAAGGGTAACGCTATGGGATTCCTCGACTTCGTTCGGAATGACGAGCCTTCGACATGACTTCATGTTGTCTCGAAAAGTAGCCATGAACCAGACTGCGAGTTCACCCCAAGTTTCTGTGATCGTGCCCCTCTTCAACGAGGAAGAAAATGTCCCGATCTTGCAAGCTGAGCTAAGAGCAGCGCTCAAGGCCATCGATCACGAACTCCTTTTTGTCGATGACGGATCAGCCGATCGCACCGTGGAGCAAATTGAGGCCGGTCCGAATGTGCGCGTGATCCGGTTCGAAAAAAATTCCGGTCAAAGCGCTGCGATTTACGCCGGGCTGGAAGCGGCACACGGGGCAATTCAGGTTCTAATTGACGGCGATTTGCAAAACGATCCCGCCGATATTCCAAAATTGGTTGATGAAATTTCGCGCGGAGCTGATCTTGTTTGCGGTTATCGCGCGCAGCGCAGGGACACGCGTCTGAAACGGCTCACCAGTCGAATTGCGAACGCCGTTCGCAGCCGTTATACAAGGGACGGCGTGCGCGATACCGGTTGCACGTTGAAGGCAATGCGACGCGAGTGCGTCAGCGCGCTGTTTCCCTTCAAGGGAATGCATCGTTTCATTCCTGCGCTGATCAAAGACGCAGGGTACCGGCTGGTGGAAATTCCAGTCAACCATCGCCCGCGGCGTTTCGGTCAAACTAAATACGGTCTGGGCAATCGTGCAGTGCGCGCTACAACCGACATGTTCGGTGTGCGGTGGCTTCTCTCGCGGCGTTTGAATTACAAGATTCGCGAAGAGAACTAGGACGCCAACGCTGCCGAAAACGCGCTTGTCAAGCTATGCCGTGCCGCTAAGCTTGGCCTCCCGCACGGAGCATCTGCATGTCCCTCGCCAATTTACTTTCTGCCGAGCAAATCATTCCCGAGATGAAAGCTACCGAGCGTTGGTCGGCTATTGTGGAGCTGATCGATCTGCTTGTTAGTCTCGGCAAAATCAAGTCCGCGGATCGTGATCCAATTTTGGCCGCGCTAAAGCAACGCGAGGAAACAATGAGCACCGGGATTGGATTCGGAATTGCCATACCGCATTGTTCATCCGATCGGATCGACGAAGTGGTGGCTGCGTTCGGAAGATCGACGAGAGGAATCGAGTTCGACGCGTTGGATAACGCGCCCGTGAAATTCGTTGTTCTTTTTATCGTACCGAAAAATCAATTTCAAACGCACCTGCGGAC
>DASYSX010000130.1:0-7499 GCA_036002955.1 Candidatus Udaeobacter sp.
GCGGTCGTGCCCTACCGATGATTGGAAATTTGACGTAAACGGCGGTGTCGTTGCGGTCTTGATATTCCACTTCGGCTTCAGCGAGGGCGGTCTGCGCCCCAGTGCTCCAGAAGACAGGCTTCTGCGCCTCGTACACCAAGCATTCCTCAACGAAAACCGCGAACGCGCGCAGAATCTCCGCTTCGTATTTGGGATCCATTGTCAGGTACGGATTTTCCCAATCGCCGAAGACGCCGAGTCGTCTGAACTGCTCGCGCTGGATATCGATGAATTTTCGCGCAAACGCTTCGCATTTTCGACGCACCTCCAGTGGTGAAAGCTCGCGCGATTCCTTTACCACTTTGTACTCGATTGGCAGGCCGTGGCAGTCCCAACCAGGGACGTACGGCGCGCGTTTGCCCAGCATCGTCTGCGATTTCACCACGAAATCCTTGAGGATTTTGTTAAGCGCCGTGCCCATGTGCACATCGCCGTTTGCGAACGGCGGACCGTCATGCAGAACAAACAGCTCCCGGCCATCGCGCGATTCCTGAATCTGCTGGTAAAGCTTCGTGTATTCCCAAGCCCTGAGCATTTCCGGCTCGCGCGCGGCAAGATTCGCCTTCATCGGGAAATCCGTGCGCGGCAGGTTCAATGTGTCTTTGTAATTCTGGCTCATGGCGAGCGGGCGACGCTAACATCCGTCAACCGGCGAAGCAACGCAGTCGCCACCAGGCAATGGCGACGTCGGTCAGTATTAAAGCGAAAAGGCGTCGGCAACCAGACGCGCTTGCTCGCGCTTGTGACGCGCGAGCGCGCCTACCGCGGGACTGGCACTGGCCTCGCGACCTGCGTATGCAATTTCAGTGCAAAAAAGCGTTCGCAATCGCGGTTCGATGAACGTCCATGCACCCATGTTTTGCGGTTCCTCCTGACACCAAACGAGCTTCGCGGCTTTTGGAAAGGGCTTGAGCATTTCGCGGAGCCTTTTTTCAGCCAGAGGGTAAAGCTGCTCGATGCGAATGATCGCTGCGTCATCGATTTTGCGTTCACTCCGATACTTCAGAAGATCGTAATAAACTTTGCCAGAGCAAAAGATGATGCGTTTCACGTTGTCGGCCGGGCCAACGTCAGCTGAGCCGAGAATTTCTTCGAATCGGCCATGGATAAATTCTTCGGCGGGGGACGACGCATACTTGGCACGCAAGAGACTCTTCGGCGTGGCGATAATCAGCGGCTTGATGAAATCCCGTTTCATCTGGCGGCGCAGCACATGAAAATATTGTGCAGCGGTCGTAACGTTGCAGACCTGGATGTTGTCCTCGGCACATTCTTGAAGGAAACGCTCGATCCGCGCACTAGAGTGTTCCGGTCCCTGCCCTTCATAGCCGTGCGGAAGTAACAGCACAATTCCGCTGGGCCGTTGCCACTTCGATTCCGCTGACACGATGAATTGATCGATAATGGTCTGGGCGCCATTCATGAAATCGCCGAATTGCGCCTCCCACAGGCAAAGCATCTTTGGATATTCAAGTGAGTAGCCGTAATCGAAACCGAGCACAGCGGCCTCAGAGAGCGGACTGTTGTAAATGCAGATACGCGCTTGTTTTTCAGCCAGGTGCATCAACGGCACGTACGGTTTCCCCGTCCTGGCATCGTAAAGCACGGAGTGCCGTGTGCTGAAGGTGCCGCGCGAACTGTCCTGACCCGATAACCTAACTGGAACTCCCTCCAGAAGCAGCGATCCAAATGCCAGCGCTTCGGCAAAATGCCATTCATATGGCCCGCCATCCTCGAAGACCTGGCGCTGATGGTCGATCACGATGCGTTGTATCTTTGATTGAACCTCAAAACCGTCTGGGACACGAGTGAGGCCTTCGACGATCGTTTTCAGAGTTTTCTCACTGATAGCGGTGGGCTCAGATTCGCTCCTGTATTCAGGTTGAAAGATGGCCGTTGATTCTCTGAATTTGGCTTTCTGGTTCGCTCTGCGTTTTTCAATCGCGTTCACTTCATCCCGCGTCATCTCCAGTCGCAGGGCGAACTCGGTCTCAAGCGAAGCAGCATCGTCTTCGCTCAGCGTTCCAGCACTCAGCAACTCGCGCTTATAAAGCTGAGTCACAGACGGACGTTTTTCGATTTTTGCATAGAGATCGGGCTGCGTGAACGACGGTTCGTCGCCCTCGTTGTGCCCATAGCGGCGATAGCAATACAAGTCGATCACCACGTCGCGCCCGAATTGCTGGCGGAAATCGAATGCCAAATCGGTCACAAACGTCACTGCGAGCGGGTCATCGCCATTCACATGGAAAATCGGCGCCTCAATGATCTTGGCGATATCTGTGGCGTAACGAGAGGATCGGGCATCTTTCGGAAGCGTGGTGAAGCCGATTTGATTGTTCACCACGACGTGAATAGTGCCGCCCGTGCTGTAACCGTGTAACTGCGATAAATTCAGTGTCTCGGCTACAACCCCCTGCGCGATGAACGCCGCATCTCCATGCACAAGCAGCGGCAAGACTTTTTTCCGGTGCTCGGTATCGCCGCGAATTCTTTGCCGGGCGCGCGCTTTGCCTTCGACGACTGGATCGACAGCTTCCAGATGGCTCGGGTTCGACGAAAGCCGAATTTCAATTTCCGCGCCGGAAGTGAGTCTGCGCACGGCATCATAACCGAGATGATATTTCACGTCGCCATCGCCGGCGACCAAATCGGGAATGTAATTCTCGCTAAACTCGGTGAAGATAATCTTGAGCGATTTGCGCAGGAAATTCGCGAGCACGTTAAGTCGCCCGCGATGTGCCATACCCATGCAAATCTCCTCGACGCCGCCCTCCGGGCATTTGTGCAGAATTGTCTCGAGAGCGACCAGTAGCGTTTCCGCTCCCTGTAACGAAAAGCGTTTTTGTCCGACGTAGCGGGTATGCAAAAAAATCTCGAACGACTCGGCTTCGAGCAGTGCCCGCAATAGCTCGACCTGGACGGCACGAGGCGTGGAATGTTTATCGGGACGAGTTTCCAGTCGCCGTCGGATCCATTCGCGGATGTGCGGATCCTGAATATGCATGAACTCGGATCCGATGGAGTCGGCATAAATTTTGTCGAGGCGCGCGACCATCTCGCGCAACGTCATCGGCTGATTATTGAGGAAGAACTTCGATGAAACGCGAAGATCCAGATCGGAGTCGGTGAACCCAGACTCGCTCAAACGCAGCAATGGATTTGTCGGCCGCCGCTCCGCCAGCGGATCTATGCGCGCGATCGTGTGACCCAACGAGCAATAAGCGTAAACCAATCCGTCGACTCGCGTCTGCAATGCTGCTTCGCGGGCCTCGACGTCGGCTTCCACCGCCCCGTTGCGCTCCGGAAGATTCCCCAGTTCGAATCCTTCAAAAAAGGCAGACCACCCCGAATCGACCGAGTCAGGGTTCTCCTGCCAAAGCCGATACTTGTCTTCGATCAGGTGAAGATTTGCGCGAGCGTCAATTGATGTGCGCATGGTGAGTTAATGTCGGATGATTAAGCATGCCGGCAAGTTGACAGTCCGAAGGCCGCCTCGTTACTTGCTGCGCGTATGCCTCTGAAAAATCGTGCTGTTTGCGCGGCAATTGCGTTCCTAACGGTCGCGGCGTCAGCGCCTTTTTTTGCGCAGACTGATCCGGCTTCGGAACCAGCCGTTTTGGCTGTGGCGAAAGTTTTGCCAGCGGTGGTAAATATCAATACCGAGCGAGTCGTTAAGCGAACTGTGCGCGACCCGTTCGACGAAGTTTACTCCCAATTCTTTGGTTACAATCGGTTTCGACCGCGCGAAGTTCGTCAGACGCTGCAGAGCCTCGGCTCCGGTTTCATCATAGATCCCGCAGGATACATCATAACGAACCAGCACGTGGTAGAGCGTGCTGCGGACTTAAAGATTCATGTTACCGCTCACGACGGAAAAACATATCGCGCGCATTACATTACCGGCGATGACAAGACCGACCTGGCATTTATCAAAATCGACGCGCAGACCGATTTTCCCTTCATCAATCTCGATGATATTTCTCCGAACTTGCTGGGTGAGACGGTGATGGTAGTAGGCAACGCTGTTGGTTACGGCAGTTCTATCAGCCGGGGCGTGCTGAGCGCAGTCAAACGGAACATCACCGTCGATGAAACCGAGTACAAGGATTTGGTGCAGACTGATGCGGCAATCAATCCCGGCAACAGCGGCGGTCCAGTGGTCGATCTCTCTGGGCGACTGGTAGGTATTGCGTCCGCGAAAATGGCGTTTACGCCGCAAGGCGTTCCCACCCAGGGACTGGGCTTCGCAATTCCCGCCGATGTCGTCCGTGACACCGTCAATCGTTTCAAGCAAGTGGCGACGAAGCAGGGCAAACTCAAAGACTCTCCTGCACCTGCCGAATCCAGCAGTCCTCGCACCGAAAAATTATTCGGAATGCAGCTGCAAAACCTGAGTCCAGAATTGAGCGAGGCGCTCGGGTATCTGCAAGGTCGTGGCGTCTTGATTACGGCGGTGGAACCCGACAGCCCGGCGGATGCTGCCGGGATTAAGCGCGGAATGGTCCTGTATCGCGTTAACAAATCGATGGCCGTGTCCGTGAAACAGGTCGACGAGGTGCTGCGAGCGGTCGAGAGCGGTGCAACCGTGGAGTTTACGATCGGCATAGTCCGCGCGCGTGGAGAGAATCACGAACTCGCCGCCGTGACCCTCAAAGCGCGATAAAAAAATTGGCAACACAATCGCGCTTCGGTTGTCTCAACGAAGTATTGCAAAATGATCAAGGTTGAGAACTTAACGAAAAGGTACGCTGGGCAGACCGCCATCCGGGATTTGAATTTCGAGGTGAGCCGTGGCGAGATCATGGGATTTCTCGGGCCAAATGGCGCCGGCAAAACCACGACCATGCGCATCCTGGCGGGCTTCATGCCGCCGACTTCCGGCCGTGCGAGCATCGCCGGATTCGACGTTTTTGAAAAATCGCTTCAGGCGCGCGCGCACCTTGGCTACATGCCGGAAAATGTTCCGCTCTATAGCGATATGCGTGTCACGGAATATCTGAATTATCGTGCGGCGCTCAAGGGCGTGCCGCACCGCCGCATCACAGAGCGGGTTGGCGATGTAAAGGAACTTTGCGGTCTCAAGGACGTTGAGCGAAAACTGATCGGCACGTTATCCAAAGGCTATCGCCAGCGCGTCGGTCTGGCAGACGCCCTGGTAGCGGAACCCGACCTTCTCATTCTCGACGAGCCCACGATTGGTCTCGACCCAAATCAAATCCGGCAGGTGCGGGAGTTGATTAAGAATCTAGGCAGGCAGCACACGATTTTGCTTTCCACCCATATCTTGCCCGAGGTGGAGATGACGTGCAGCCGCGTAATCATTATTCACAAAGGGAGAATCGAAGCCTGCGATACGCCCGAAAACTTGTTGGGGAAAGTCAGACAAGCCGGCGGCGTAGAGCTTGAAGCCAAGGTCGGAAACGACAACGGCGAGGAGCAATTGAAGAAGATTCCGGGCGTTCGAGACGTGGTCACGGCCGGTGAGGACGATTGGAAGAAATTCTCCTTGCGAGTCGAATCTGGCACGGATGTGCGTGAAGAAGTTTTCCGACTCGCCGTTGAACGCCACTGGACGGTGCGGGAACTCACTCAGCACCGGGGAACGCTCGAGGACGTGTTCGTCGAGCTGACCCATCCGGATCTGATCTGAGCGAAAAAAGTGGAGTGATGAATTATCAAACAAAACTTCGCAACAAGAATCGCGGCTACATAAATCTCATCGTGTGGCAGCGAGCGATGGACCTGTTTCAACTCTCTTGGCGACTCACGCACAGTGACGTGGTGATTGATTTCAAGCTTCGATCACAATTTGTCGATGCAGCACAATCGGCTTCGGCAAACATCGCTGAAGGTTACGGCCGGCGCGGTATCAACGAGTATTTGCAGTTTTTATATATCGGACTTGGCTCGCTCGGAGAAACTTTGACTCGCGCGATCGGGCTCGGTCGAACGAATCAAATCACCGGCGAGGAATTAAAAAACTTCGACGAGCTTCATTACGAAGTAGAGAACCGGCTGTCGCGGCTAATCGAGAAACTTGAGCAGAAGCGCGATGACGGCGATTGGATCGCCGGAATTATGGGGGACCCGGAAGAATACATCACTCCATCACTCCATCACTCTATCACCCCAGCGGTTGGTTATGCGTAAATTCTGGACTCTGCTCACGCGCGAGGTGCGCAGCTACTTCTACTCCCCGATTGCGTACATCGTGATGATCTTTTTTCTGATCATCAGCGGAATCGATTTTTATTTCCAAGTCTCGTTCATGAATCAGCGCCAGGTGCAATACACGATCCAGGAAGCATTCTTTAATTCGGTCTTTTTCTGGTTCGCGTTCGTTTTGATTTTTCCGTTGATCACGATGCGCTTGTTTGCGGAGGAATTTAAGCTCGGCACGATCGAGCCTCTCACGACTGCGCCTGTTCGGGACTGGCAGGTAGTGCTCTCGAAATTTTTTGGCGCTCTTGTTTTTTACCTGATCCTGTGGATCCCGACTCTGGTTTATTTTTGGATTTTCGCGAAAGTAACAAACCAGCCAGCTGCGCATTCTCCCGGCGCATACTTCGGCTCTTATCTGATGCTGTTGCTCCTTGGAATGTTTTATCTTTCCATCGGCTGTCTCACATCGGTGCTGACCCGGAACCAAATTATCGCCGCGGTCATTTCGTTCTGCGCAATTACGCTGCTGTTTTTCCTGGGCCTGGTGCAGTTCATCCTGTTGGATGTAACCTCTGAGACGCGCGATTTGTTAGGCTACTTCTCAGCGATCGAACACATGGGGACGTTCTCGCGAGGTATCGTCGACACACGGCCGATCGTTCTCTACGTCAGCATGACCATTGTCATGCTGATGCTCACCTATCAGGCATTCCAATCCCGGAAATGGAGGCTTTGATATATGGCTGATGAACGAAGGGAGCCTCGTACACGCACGAGAATGAAAATTGGCCGGATCCGGATCGGTCTCAACGTTGTCGTTCAGATTGTTTTGATTTTGTTTCTGGCCGCAATGGTGAACTCGCTTGCTTTCAAACACTACAAGCGTTGGGATTTTTCGCGCGACCAGAAATACGCGTTGTCCGACAAGACGAAGCGTTTCCTTGACTCGCTCAAGGGCAAGATGCGCATCACGGTTTTCTTTTCGCCCAGCACGCCGATCACCGCGGACGTTCAGAATCTGCTGACCGAATATCAGTACGCCGGAAAAGGAAAGATCGACGTCGAGCAAATCGATCCGGAGCGGAATCTTTCCCGCGCCAAGGAGTTGTTCGACAAATACAAGGTCGTCACGGACGAGAGCCTTTTGGTGCTCGACCACGATGGGCGCAACAAAACAGTGAAGGCATCGGAAATGGCCGATGTTGACCAGAGCGGGATGGCAATGGGCGAAGGTGCCCGTGTCGCCGCGTTCAAAGGGGAACAGGCGATCACCAGCGCGATGATCGACCTTGTGG
>DASYSX010000131.1:0-15908 GCA_036002955.1 Candidatus Udaeobacter sp.
CGATTGTATCGGCCAGCGGCAACTCTTCTTCGTAAGCGCGACCCAGGAGCCGTCGGATCATTTCGAAGCGTTGATCATCGAATTCCAACTCCTCCGCCAAATACGAGCCGTTAACCAGCAGATGAAGATGATTGGTGTCGATCAACAGCGGATTAGTCGGGTCGCCCCATCCTTCAGCGTTGAAATGCAAACACAGCACCAGGTCAGGATGCAGTTTGAAATTCACCAGCGCCGCACGGCGTCGAATCTCGCTATAGCGGTAGAACAAGATTTCGCTTTGCCAGCGGATGGTGTTCTCCTTCTCCGGGTCAGTCGAATCAAGAACATCGGCGCGCGGCTGCGGCACCCCATTCCTGATAAGAATCTTCCTGGCCAATTCGCGAAAATCATCCGGACGCTGCCCGGTTGTTGGCTCATCAGCGTTTCGAACAAATGAAACTTTCGCACCGAGATCGCGCAATCGCGTTGCCAATAATCGCGCCACGCGCAACGTCAGATCGCCCTCTTGAACCGGCTTGCTGTCGGCGACTTGAAACCAACGCTCCTCCATCTTCGCCCATTTGCCTCCGAGATGCCCGGGATCGAGCGCGATTTTTAAACCCGAGAGCGGCTTGTTTTGTTTGATTGGCGACAAAGATTTTGCCGGTCGCCATAGACGCGGCACCGGTTTCGGAGCGGAATTACTGCCAGCAAATTTTAAGGTGAAAAATTTCTGCGAATCCCGATTCATGAGGATTCGCGCCGTGTCATCTTTTATTTCGATTAAGTCGGGCGCGAACCCATGAGTGCCGTAGACATCATTGAGGAGGTGCGCAAACTCATCACGCGTGATCGTCTGCTGATAATGTTCCAGAACATCCCACCGCGGCTTATTTCCAAGGACGCTAATGTTGTCGGCGGCCTGGAGACCTGCCGCAACGATCGCTACAAATAAGTATGTCGCAGCTTTAATGATCGGCACTCGGCAGGTTTCAGCGTGCCATGCGAATCGCTTCGCCATGCTGGATCGGTGAACGCTCTTATCGTTAAATCGCAATTCCGATGTAACTGTGTAACGATTCAACGAATCACCCACGCATGTTAACAGTTCTTTTCCTTGGCGACATTGTCGGCCAGCCAGGTCGCGCCGCGGTAATAGGCCGGTTGCCGGATCTAAAGGCGAAATACGCCTTGGATTTCATCGTCGTTAACGGCGAGAACGCTGCGGGCGGCCGCGGTATCACTGGCAAAATCACCATCGATCTTTTGCGCGCGGGCGTCTCAGTCATCACAAGTGGCGATCATATCTGGGACCAGAAAGAAATTCTTTCGTTCATTGACACCGAACCCCGTTTGTTGCGCCCAATTAATTATCCTAAGGGCACGCCGGGTACTGGATCCATCATTCTTCAAACGGCCAAGGGAAAAATCGGTGTCATTAACGTCCAGGCGCGCACATTCATGCAGCCGATCTTGGACAATCCATTTCGTGCAGTCGAAGCAGCGGTCACGAAAATGCGTAGCGAAACGCCGAACATCTTCGTCGATGCGCATGGGGAAACCACGAGCGAAAAAATTGCGCTTGGTCGATTTCTCGACGGTAAAGTGTCCGCTGTCATCGGCACACACACTCATGTTCAGACGGCCGACGAGCAAATCTTCCCGGGCGGAACCGCTTTCTTGTGCGACGCTGGAATGTGCGGCCCGGTAAATTCCATCCTGGGACGTGCCGTGGATCCGATTCTGAATCGGTTTATCTCGAATCTGCCTTCATCGTTTCCGGTAGCCGGCGGCGAAGTACGCTTGCGCGGCGCGGTCGTTCAAATTGATGAGACGAGCGGTCGTGCGGTGGGCATTACACGGGTCGATGAGCCCGCGCCGCATGCACCGGCAGCGTCAGATCCGGAGCCAAAGATGAATATCGAAAATGCGTCGCCGTCGGAACAGACTTGAAACTGTTGAACTTACAGCCAACTGTTCACGCCTCCGGGTTCGAATTGTCTAAAGAGTATCAACGTCTAATACAAATCTATGAAGAGATCCTTTGCTTTTATTTTAATGGCGTCTTTGGCGCTGTGCGGTTCACAGGTGTGCGAGGCAGCAAAAAAACAGAGTGGCGAAGGGAATAAAAAAAGTCCCGAAGCGAACAAACTGGCGGTTGAGGGCGCTGAGGCCGCTAAAAAACAGGAATTCGACAAAGCGGTCGATCTTTTCAAGAAAGCCGCCGCCATGGACCACAAGTATACCGACGAGCTGTCGGCAGTTTATCAACAACGCGCGTATGCCGCTGCAAAGGACCAGAAATACGGGGACGCTATCAACGACTACGACGAGGCTCTTAAACTGACCCCGCAACAAGCGCCGAGCATTCACGAACAACGTGCGGCGGTCGAAATGAAGATACAAGATTACGAAAAAGCCCTCGCCGATTATACGGAGCTTATCAAATTGAAGCCGAATGAGATCAAATACATCAATTATCGCGCGTACATTTACGAGCTAAAAAACGATCTTAAAAATTCGATGGCCGACAACGAAAAAATCTTGAAGGCCGACCCCAACAATCAGGATGCGAAGGCGCGTAAGCAACGTCTTGAACAAAAAATTGCCGAACGGACGCCGCTTACTCCTCCGCCGCGAACGCCCACGCCTTCGCCACCAGCCAAAAAGAAGCCCTGAACAGGCGTTCTCGACAGCTGACTCCCGCTGCGCCGTTTCCGACCGCGTAAATTACGGCTCGATCAATTCAGCAGCTTCTTCGCTTTCCTCATCAGTTTCCGGCGTCGAGAATTTTCGTTTCCGGCGGTTCGCTGGCAAAGGCGCGAGGGTCATGGTGATATTGCGGCCGGCGATCTTCGGGTCGGTTTCGACCTGCGACATGCTTGAAAGATCGTCGCGGACTTTTTCTACCAGATGAGTCCCCAGCTCCTGGTGCGCCATTTCACGGCCTCGGAATTGCAGCTGAACACGCACCTTGTTGCCGCGGTCGAGGAATTCTTCGGCGTGCCGGACTTTCGTCATGTAATCGTGCTCGTCGATGTTAACGCGGAACTTAATTTCCTTCAGTTTCGAGCCGGACGGCTTTTTGTCTTTCGAGTGTTTGGAAATGTCGTATCGGAACTTTCCGAAATCGACAATCTTGCACACGGGCGGATTCGCCGTAGGCGCGACTTCGACCAGATCCTCGCCGAGACTTTGAGCCTTACGCAAGGCGTCGGTTAAGCGCATAACGCCGAGCTGTTCACCGGAGGACGCTATAATGACTCGGACTTCGCGAGCGCGAATCCGACCGTTTACACGAATTTGTGGTTGCAGATTAGATCTATCTCCTCAGCGGCGAAACGGGAGTGCACCGCGCCGCCGTGTTACATTTATCGCAATTTCAGGCATCAGCATTCGCAAACGCCAGGGCACCCTTTCTTCATGACGACTGCGATTTACCGCCATGAAGTGCTCGCATTTAACGTCGCAAGCAGAGAGAAGTTGTAGGCAACAATTCGGCAGTGGCAAGGTCAAACTAGTAATGATTACGTGTCGATCTTCCGGAAATCACTTTGCGGGCGGCTCGCCAAAGTGAGCTTTGTGTGCCGCATATGCAGCTGCGTCATCTAGCATCGAATCGATTGTCGCCGCCAATGGTTCGAGTTTGACCACTCCAGAAAAAATGGCGCGATCGCCAATGTCAGTATCAATCACGAACGCTGGCCGTTGCGTAATTTGTAATGAGCGGAATTCGGACGTTGATGCCCGAACGCGCTTCTCAATCGCCGGCGATTTCGCGCGCTCGAGTAATTTGCCCGCTTCGATGCCGGCAGCTTCCGCCGCGATTTCAGCTGCGACATTCCATTCACTCACGTTTTTGCCTTCCCGCAGCGCGGCGCGAGCAAGTGCGAGCCGAACGCGATCATCAGTAAAACCAAAATCCTTTGCCGCTTCGGCCACGCAATTCGCCGGGAGCCACTCTGGAAGATTGGGATCGTACCAGTCAGTGTTGAGCATGAATGGAGACCTCATCATCATTCCGCTGCGTCGATAAAACCATTGCTCCTGCTCGCGTGAAGTTGGCAAACCAGTAGGATCCATCAACGCGATTTTCCACTGAAACTGAACCCGCCCGTCATATCGTCTTTTCAATTCCGCCCACGTTGGCTCGGACCAGAAACACCAGCTTGAAACGACGTCAAGATAATCAGTGACAGTGATGGTCATGTTTTTGAATGTTAGAAAGCTTAAAAGAGTTACAAGGTTTAAAAATCACCACGTTGAAGCATCGAACTAGCCCGTATCTACGCTTGTCATGTTGAGCGAAGCGAAACATCTCAGATTCTAGTTTAGCACCGCTGCCGGAAGACAATCAGAGATTCTTCGCTTCACTCAGAATAACAACAATGTCGTTTTCGTTTAACGGTCCAATGCTTTAACGATTACGGCGGTTTCCGCATCTCACGGGTGAATCTCAATCACATCTTGCTTTTCCTTGCGATCGTTTCGCCGCTGCTCGTTCTCGCTCGTGCGTGGCGGCCCAGCGCACCCTATCGCGGCTGGCGATTCGCCGCTGTCGTTGTTCTGGCACTTACCGCCGTTGCATGGCTTCTCCGGCCTGATGCCAGCGGCTACGTTGGCGGCGTAGCATGGTTCCTTCTGCTGTTTCTGCCGACGCTCGCATTGCGAAAAATAACGCAACTCGCTGCCCAGGGAGATTATGAATCGGCTGCAAGACTTGGATCTGCTATCCAAATTCTGCATCCCACCACCGAACTGCGCGAGCAAGTCCGATCATTTCGCAATTTGAAATCTCACGCCACACATTCGGGTACGTTGCGCTCCGTTTCGCCCGATGACATGGCCACTTCTACTCGGGGCAGTCAACTTCGAAGCGCGCCAGCGGTTTTCGTTTTGATCGTGGTCAATATGCTTGCTTTCCTTTACGAGATTTATGCTGGGGGCTGGAACGATCCAGACGTTTTGCATCGGATTGGCGCGGTCGAATCAGACGCGGTTGTCGCGCAGGCCGAATACTGGCGGCTGTTCACGGCGCTCTTTCTGCACGCCGGCTTCTTGCATCTCGGATTTAACCTTTTTGCTCTTTACGTTCTGGGTCCGCCGCTCGAGCGCTCCATTGGCACGATACGATTTCTCGCGTGCTATCTCATTTCCGGGGTCGCCTCCAGCGCAGGGGTAGTTGCTTTAACGGAGATCGGGCTGATCCAACCCGCTCAACTCGTAGGCGCTTCAGGCTGCATCATGGGCGCAGTCGGTGCATGGGCGGGACTTTTAATGCGACATCGTCATGCGCCATTCGCGAAACAGCGGCTCGCCAACATCGGCCTGATCGTCGCGATCCAAATCGCGTTCGATCTTTCGACGCCGCAGGTCAGCATGGCCGCGCACATGTGCGGATTGGTTTCCGGATTTTTCCTCGGGCTCCTCCTCGCACCACGTGCGGTAGCCGGCGGCGGCGACCCCGGCTGGAGCTACTAATGTCCGACTTCTAAAAACCTCGCGACTGGAATGACCACTACTTGCCGTATTAACTTTTCTTGATTAACTGCGGCTCTGTCCGCCGTGGTATTTGAATGGTAATTCATCAAATCTGCTTCCTCGCAGTGTGGTTTAACGCCCGCGCCCACAGAACTCGCTAGAACACATGCCGACTTTTCAAACTTACAATGTCACTCCGATCCTGCCGGCGGCGCTCGAGCCGCTACGGGAATTGAGTTTCAATCTCTGGTGGACATGGGAACCGGCGGCGCGCCGATTGTTCCGGGAACTCGACCCCGAGCTTTGGGGCCAGACCAATCATAATCCCGTGCGCATGCTGCAGCTTTCACGGCAGTCGCGCCTCGAAGAACTGGCACAGGACAAGAATTTTTTGCAGGAGCTCAAACAGGTTTTCGAGGATTTTGAGAAATATCTCGGACGTCAGAACACGTACGGGAAGACCGGACCCGCCGCGGCGATCAGAAATCCGATCGCGTACTTTTCAGCCGAATTCGGTTTTCACGAATCAATTCCAAATTACTCCGGCGGCCTCGGCATTCTGGCCGGCGATCATTGCAAATCGGCGAGCGACCTTGATCTGAATTTTGTTGCGATTGGTCTGCTCTATCGCCACGGCTATTTCCGGCAACAGATCGACAAGGATGGGATTCAGGCAGCAATTAATCTGAATCAAAATTTTTACCATCTGCCGATCCGCGAAGCTCGCCGGGGTGAAATGAAGCTTCTCATTTCGGTCCTGATTCTCGACCGAGAAGTTTTCGCCAGAGTATGGGAATTGCGAGTGGGACGCGTGAACGTCTACCTCCTCGACACGGACATTCCTGAGAATAATCCGGAGGACCGGCGCATCACTGCCGAACTTTACGGCGGCGATCTCGAGATGCGCATGCGCCAGGAAATTATGCTGGGGATCGGCGGCGTAAAAGCTCTCACCGCACTCGGCATCCAGCCGGACGTGTTTCACATGAACGAAGGACACTCGGCCTTCCTCGCGCTGGAGCGCATCCGCCTGAACGTCGTCGAGAAGAAGCTCGATTTTTATTCGGCGCTACAAGTCGTGGCGGCGGCGAATGTTTTTACAACGCACACTCCTGTTCCCGCCGGCAACGATTCCTTCTCCCGCGAGATGATGCAAAAATACTTCGGGAAATTCGCAAAGGAATTAAACGTTCCATTCGAGGAGCTGTTTTCATTCGGCCACACGCGTCTTAATCCCGAGGAGCCATTCAGTATGACGATCCTGGCCTTACGGCTCAGCCGCCACGCAAATGGCGTCAGCAAATTGCACGGTGACGTAAGCCGATCGCTGTGGAAAGACGTCTGGTCGGGCGTTCCGATGCACGAGGTGCCGATTACCAGTATCACGAATGGCGTGCACACCAAGACCTGGATGGCACCGGAATTTGCGGCGCTTTATCGCAAGCATCTCGGCGATTGGGAAGAGCACCTGACTGAACCTGATTTTTGGCGCGGCGTCATCGACATCCCTGACGCGCAACTATGGGAGACGCATCAGCAACTTAAACGCCGCCTCATCGATTTTGTCCGTGACCGTGAACGACAACGCCGCGAACGCCTGGGCGAATCGCCAGAGTCGATTCGCAGAGTTAATCGTATTCTTGATCCGGAAATTTTGACTGTTGGTTTCGCACGGCGGTTCGCGACTTACAAGCGCGGCGCACTTTTGTTCAGCGACAAGGAACGATTGAAGCGATTGGTGAACGACGCGACGCGCCCGGTGCAATTCATTTTTGCAGGCAAAGCGCATCCGCGCGATGAAGCAGGCAAGGCGCTGATCCAGGAAGTTTACAAATTCAGCCGCGAGTCAGGTCTGGAGACTCGCGTCATCTTCGTGGAGGACTATGACAGCTACATCGCACGACGGCTCGTGCAAGGAGTTGACCTCTGGCTGAATCATCCACTGCGTCCGTTGGAAGCAAGCGGCACCAGCGGAATGAAATCGGCGCCGAACGGGGGCATCAATCTCAGCGTGCTCGATGGCTGGTGGCGCGAGGGTTTTAACGGCAGCAACGGATGGGCTATCGGCGGCGAGATCGATGACGGCAGTACGGAATTTCAAAACGAAGTGGACGCGAGCAGCCTTTATCAATTGCTCGAGAACCAGATCGTCCCGCTTTATTACGCGAAACCAGACGGCAAACTTCCCCTCGCCTGGCTGCAATTGATGCGCGAATCGATTCGCAGCGTCACTCCGGTGTTCAACACGCAGCGCATGGTGAAGGAGTACACAGAGCAACTTTATATTGGAGCCGCGCGGGCACACGAAAACCTTTCCCAGGACGGCTGCGGCGCCGCGACGCACCTCAGCCAATGGAAAAGGCAGATGCGCAAAGATTGGGCACAAGTGCAAGTGTCTGACGTCCAGTTAGGCAACAAAGAGCGGCAAAGTATTTCGGTTGGCGAATCCTTGCAGATCAGCGCGCGCGTGCATCTGGGTGCACTTGATCCGCAGCATGTGCGCGTCGAAGCGTACCATGGCGAAGTGGACAACGGCGACCTCCATAATCCCGCGGCAACGGTGTTAAATCAAAGCAGCCAGGCTGAGGGGAATGGCGATTACATTTATCAAGGCAGCATTCCTGCAACTGAAAGCGGGACTTACGGCTTCAGCGTACGGGTCGTGCCGACGCATCCGTGTTTAATGCAAGCACACGAGCTACGTCTCATTACCTGGTCGTAGATTCTCTACGGCGGTCGAGGCGCCGACGTGGCGATTCCAGTCTCGCCGTCGCCGCCTTGCCTGCAACCGAGCTAAGTTATGAATGATCCCATCGAAGAACGAATCGATCGGCTGCAGACCGGCGGCATCATCGATATGCATTTCGATTTGCCGATGGATTTGTACGAAAAACGCCAGCGCAGAGATGTTCTTGAAACAGAATTTATCTCCGAATTCGAAGCAGGGAACGTCTTTGTGGTCGGCACGGCGATTTATGTTGAAGACCGGTATTTGCCTCAGAATGGATTGCGCGTGGGGCTCGATCAAATTGCACGGTTGTACGCCGAAGCAGGAACGTCGGAACATGTAACGATTTGTAAAAACTATTCTGAAATTCAAGCGGCGCGCGACGCGGGCAAGATTGCCTTTCTCATCACGATGGAAGGCGTTGAACCGTTGGGCACTGATTTGAATCAGTTGCGCGTGTTTTACGAACTCGGTGTGCGCGCAATCGGACTCACGCACGCGCGAACCAATGCGGCGGGGCATGGCGGAGTTTTTGCGGCGAGCGGCTCGGCGGCCGAGGGATTGACGCCGTTCGGTCGAGAAGTCGTGCGTGAGTGCGAAGTGCTCGGCATCATTATTGATCTTGCGCACATCAACCCGGCTGGGTTTGAAGAGATTCTATCGATGACAACCAAGCCGCCGATCGTGTCGCACACGAACGTGCGCCGGTATTACGATATCGACCGCAACATCAGTGACGGACAGATCAGCATGATAGGCGAACGGCGCGGGGTGATCGGCGTCAACTCCATCCTCGTGAGCCCACGAAAAGAAGAGAGCACGCTCGACAAGTACATCGATCATATCGAGCACATCGCGAATTTGATCGGAACCGATAGCGTCGGGATTGGCTTCGATTTCTTCGAATTCATTTACCGGCAGTGGCCCGAATCGAGGCAGAAAGAGCTAAGTGCGAAACTTACAACACCGCACTTTATTCCAGACCTAATGAACCATTCGCATACTCGCAATCTCACCCGCAAATTGATCGAACGCGGATTCAACGATGCTGACATTGAGAAAATTCTGCACGGCAATTGGCTGCGAATTCTTAAAGAGCGGTTATAGCCGCGTGTGACGAATTTTGCTTGTCATCTGAACAACTTTTGGCCAGCCTCCCAAATTTGTGAGGGCCTGCTCTACCACGCTCTCCCCCCAACAGCCTTCTGTGGTTATTGCTGACGACAGCACAGCCGCCAGAGAAGGACTCGCTGCGATTATCCGACAGGATCGGGGCTATACAGTGCACGGACTCGCAATTGATGAAAAAACCATGGGCGAGCTGACGGAAAAGCATCAGCCGGATCTGCTCGTCGTTGAGCCGTTCCTCGGCCATCGCGACGGAATTTTTCTACTCAAACAACTTGCTGCACGTTTTCGTTGCGCCCGGATTCTCGCTGTATCGAAACAGCCCGAGGAAATTTATGCAGAACGCGCATTGCGCGCCGGGGCGTCAGGGTATTGGATGAAGACCAGTACGCGGGAAGAGTTGATCCGCGCCATAGATACTATTCTTGGAGGTGAACTTTACGTCAGTCCGCGGATCGCATTGCGCGCCGTTCACGAGGTCGTTGATCGCCCAGCCACACATTCCAAGCTACCAAACCTGACCGATCGGGAGCTGCATGTCTTTGCATTGAGCGGTGCCGGTCTCGGAACCAGCCGGATCGCGCAAGAACTCGGGATTAGTCCTAGAACCGTTGAAACCTATCACGAACACATCAAACTCAAGTTTGGCTACCGCGACGCTGATGCGCTCCGCCGCGGCGCGCGAGAGTGGTGTGAGGTGAATCACCGTTTGTGACCCTGGAGACATCCCGGCAGCCTATCGGGGATTAGGGGCTAAAAATATCCGGGAAACTCCCGGATAGACCATCAAGCGTGCAACGCGCTAGTCTCGCGACCAAATAAGCGAGGATCGAAGCCATGAAAAGACTAACAAAGATAAGTTTAACTGTAGCAATTTCAGGCATGGTACTGTTGTTCAAAGGAAGTTCCCCTTTAGTGACAACGGCCATTGCTCAGAGTCAGAACACTCCACAACAACAGCCAGCAGAATCAACTCGAGACGCACCGCCCGATACTACTCCCTACAGACGCCCAGCAGTTCGTGAGGATTTCGCCCCAAAAGGCATTAGACCAATTCCACTTCTGCCGTCGCTTTTTATCGTGGATGTAGTTGTGAACAACACCGACCCAAATCTAACGAATACTGATACGTTCAACGATGGCGAAACGTCCATAACCGCGAATCCGGCGAACCCAAATGAAGTTGTGATCACAGCCTTTTCAGGAAGTTGGGGAGCGAATGCCCCTCTCTGGCAGTCCACCGATGGAGGGAATATGTGGACGAAGCAATTTACAATCCCTGCGCCGCCCGGCATAGCGGCAGGTGGATGCCCGTGTGATCAAGCCGTCGATTACGGAATGGCTAATCAGATGTCTGGCACCTTTCTAATCAGCGACATCTTTGGCGGCACAACGACCAATCCTGCCAGCGCCGCGGCTTGGAATTGGCTGGTTGTCGGTGGCGTCACGCAGCCTACAAATTTCAATAATTCACCGCCACCCGGAGGAGTAGATCAACCATGGCTGCTGGTTAATGTGGACCCGACGATCCCAGCCCAGGACAATGTATATACCGCCTACGATGATTTTACTAACGGCTCCAATTGCGCGGGGGATGCCTGCATCGAGCGAGTATCGGCTTCCTATGGTGTCAATCCGCCTAACTTTACAGCTGACAACCAATCCGGAACAGCAACGGGTAACATCAACCCAGGTCACCGACTTGCGGTCGATCCGCGAAATGGCTTCATCTATAGTTTATTCCAACGGAATATCGCTGCAGGAAATGGAGGATCGAAAAACATCGACTACATGCTCAATCGCTCCACGGATGGTGGCACTACGTGGACCCTTAATGGCATGGCCGGTGGAATCATCGTGGCCAATGGCGACAGTACGCAGCCGACTCCAAAGTTTGGCACTGTTAACGCCCTTCTTGGAGGGGTGGATCACGCCGCTGTGGATCCGAATAACGGGGATGTCTATTACGTTTATGGCAATCGTGATAGTGGCACTGGCAATGACCGCCTCGCGATCCGCCGCATTCAGGATAACGGAGCGGGCGGCGTGACCGTAGGACCAGAAAGCTTCGTGACTGGTCAAGTAGAAGCCGCTATCCCTTCAGTTGCAGTAACCAGCAACGGGATAGTCGGTGTTTTCTATTACACCTTTGATGGTTTCTCACCGGATGCCTTCCCAACGTTCTCGGCCCATCTGGCACAGAGCAGCGATCAAGGCGTTACTTTCAGCGATCAGGTGCTGCTGACTTTTTTATCCTCTGCCATGGATAATGGTAATTCCAGGCAGCGAGTGCTGGGAGACTACATGCAAATGAAGGCTGTGGATACTTGCTTCCTCGGAGCTTTCACGGCAAATGGCGTTGCCTTTGGCCGGCCCTTCGCCAATCACGACCCGATCTTCTTCAGAGTTTGTGTTGGCGAAGCAGACCTGGCAATCACAAAGACCGACTCACCGGACCCGGTGATAGCCGGGAACGACCTGACCTACACCGTCACTGTAACCAACAACGGCCCAGATACTGCGACTTCAGTTACTGTGACTGACAACCTTCCCACTGAGACAACCTTCGTCTCCTGCTCTTCGACAGGAGGAGGAGTTTGTGGTGGCTCAGGTAACAGCCAGATTGTCACATTTGCATCCCTTGCTTCAGGCCAATCTGAAACAATAACTTTTGTGGCCACTGTGAACTGTTCGATAGCCGACGGCACAGTGATAAACAACACAGCTACGGTGAATTCTATTACACCTGATCCTGACACAAGTAACAACTCCGCGACAGCACCTACGACGGTTTCTAACCCTCCGCCGACGATCACTAATGCAACAGCAGATCCATCCAGTTTGTGGCCACCAAACCACAGGATGGTGAATGTGACTGTCAGCTACGATGTTATGGACAATTGCCCCTTACCATCTGGGTCTTGCACCCTAAGCGTGACTAGCAACGAACCGGTCCTTGGCCACGGAAGTGGCAATACATCTCCAGACTGGGTCGTCTTGGATGATCATCATGTGCTGCTTCGAGCAGAGCGGGAAGGTAATAACCATGGACGCATCTATACGACCACCATCACCTGCACCGACAGCGGCGGCAACTCCTCCAGCGAGCAGGTAGAGGTAACGGTGTCCCACGACCAAGGCAGATGATAGGTTGATACTGAGAATAACAAAGCCTTCTTCTCCCACGCGGAAGGACCAGCAAGTGTTACATCTGGCAATTCAGTAAGCGCAGATCAAAAATATTCTGCGCGGCAATTGGCTGCCGATTTTTAAACAAATTTTGTAGGGCGTTTCTGCGAAACGCCTTTAACCATTGGCGTCTGAGGCCCTACAATCCCCCTGATCTAGCCAGTGCCTGGCCGGGGTGGGATAGAGATCGTGTAAGTGATCAAGGCACAAATGATCACCATGCCGATCATTGCGACAATAAAAATTGCATCGGCGATCTTTTCGAGGCGATGCATACGGCGCACGGACCGGGAACGAAGCGCCCAGTAAGAAAGAAGGCAGGAAACCAGGAAGAGCAGTGCGTCGCCCGCCAGAAAATCGTCTGCCAGCGTGTCCGCGCGTCCGAATGTAATGACCACGCGAATCAACCCGATGACAGTCAGACAAACGCCGACCATGGCCGAGGAGACTGTAAAAATGTGGATACAAATATCCTGCTCCAGATGCGTGTTTGCGTCGCGCTGCCTGTTTGTTTCTTCTTCCATGGCGGGCAGCTATTAGACCAACCGCGAAAGCGACTGTTCAGACAATGAGCGCTCTGATAGGAAACCCTCAGGACATCACGGGAGTCGCATTTGAAATTCACGAATCTGACACGGCATACGGAGATCGGGGCCAATTCGTACCATCTGGAGATTGGCCATCACCGGCTCCTTCTCGATTGCGGGATGCACCCGAAAAATACGGGAGATGACGCGCTGCCTAATTTCAAGGCAATCGGCGACAGCGAGGTCGAGGCAATCCTGATGTCCCACGCCCATCAGGACCACATCGGCACGCTGCCTGTGGCCATGCGACGTTTCCCGCGCGCGCAGATTTTCATGACCGAGGCGACGGCCGAGGTCGGCAGCGTTCTTTTGCACAACTCAGTCAATGTGATGACGCGGCAACGTGAGGAGATCGGAGAAATGTTGTATCCGCTTTTCACGCATCGTGAAATCGATCGCGCATCGGAACGCTGGCGCTGGTGTCCGACGCGTCAGCGGATCTCCATTGCCGGCGAACGGGCAGCGCCACGCGAAAAGGACACGATAACATTCGAATTCTTCGATGCAGGACACGTGCTGGGCTCAACCGGGGTAATGCTCCGCGGTGAAGGTAAAACTGTTTTTTACACGGGTGATGTCAATTTCGACGATCAAACAATCATGCAGGCGGCGGCTTTCCCCGAGGAGAAACCTGATGTGCTAATCATGGAATGCACACGCGGTGATCACGCGAAATCCGAAGGTTGGACCCGCGCCGGTGAAGAGCAACGGCTGGGGGATGCGCTTGCAGCCGCTTTTGAGCGCGACGCGTGCGTGCTGATACCGGTGTTCGCGTTAGGTAAAACGCAAGAGGTTCTCGCGATGCTCTACAAATTTCGCCGCCAGCGGCTCCTGCCAGAATTTCCAATTTATATCGGCGGCCTGAGCTCGAAATTTACAGACATCTATGATCGCCGCACCCACACGAGTCGGCGGCAACTCTCGCGACTCAAACTCATGAGGGAAGTGGCGCCGTTCATTTTAAATGATGAAACTGTGCGCTCTGCCGCGCTGCGCGGAGGACGCGTGTACGTCCTCTCCAGCGGGATGATGATTCCCAAAACGCTATCGAACGTTTTTGCCCGGCGAATCATCGAGAACCCTCAGCACTCGATCTTTTTTGTCGGCTACGCCAATCCGCAGTCGCCAGCCGGGCTACTGCGGGAGGCGGGCCCCGGCGGCGAAGTGGCGCTCGATCCCGATAAACCGCCGCAACGCATCCGCTGCAACATCGAGCAGTTTCAGTTCAGCGCACACGCGACACGTGAGTCGCTCATCCATTACGCCAAAAAGATTTCGCCGAAAAAAATTGTTCTTGTCCACGGCGACCCGCCGGCAGTCGAGTGGATGCGCGCTACATTATCGAATGAACTTTCCACGTCGCAGATCATTGTCCCGGAGCCAGGAGTGGAGTTAGAGCTGTAGCGCTCTATGAGCGCCAGATTGATGTTAAATTGTTGACGGCGGTCATAGACGGCCGCGACAGCTATGCGCATTGCTTCCTGGAACATCAATTCATTGCGCAAACGGCAGGACCGGTTGTTTGCATGGCTTGAGGAAACACAACCGGACATCGTCTGCCTGCAAGAGACTAAATGCCCGGACGGACAATTTCCGGCACTCGCTCTGCAACTGGCGGGGTATCGTTCGGTCTATCACGGAGAGAAATCATACAACGGCGTGGCGATTCTCGCGAAGAACGAGCTGTACGACATTCGCACGTCGCTTTGCGATGAAGTGGTCGATCCGCCGGCGCGCGTGATCGCGGCGACCGTTGGCCCGTTGCGCGTATTTTCAATTTACGCCCCCAATGGACAAGCGGTCGGCTCGCCGCCGTATGAATATAAACTGCAATGGTATCGGCGGCTCCGAGATTGCGTTGCGAAAGAAAAATTTCACGACCTGGTCATGTGTGGCGATTTCAATGTCGCTCCAGAGGACATCGATGTTTATGACCCCCAGCTTTGGCATGGCGCCATCATGGCTTCGGATGGCGAACGCGCCGCTTTTCGTGAGTTGTGCAGCTTAGGCCTGATCGACACACTTCGAATCCATCACAAGGAAGGAGAACTTTTCAGCTGGTGGGATTATCAAATGCGCTCCTTTGAAAAAAATCGTGGTCTCCGCATAGACGCCGTTCTGGCAAACGAATCGCTCGCGAAAAAATGCATCGCCTCCGGGATCGATCGCGAAATGCGTGCTGGAAAAGATCCTTCTGATCACGCTCCGGTGTGGGCGGAATTTACAAAATGATTTGTCATCCCGAGCGAAGTCGAGAGACCCCGTGGAATTACTTTAATCAAACATCGCGGGATTCTTCGACTCCGCTCCGCTCAGAATGGCGGCTATTCAAACTGAATGTTGGTGAACCGATTTAAAAAGCTACGCATTTCCAATCCGCCGCCAAAGCCGCTGCTGATTTGGGACGGCGACTGCGAGTTTTGCCGATTCTGGATTGAGCGCTGGCGCCAGATGACAGCCGGTACGGTGGATTACATCACTTATCAAGAAGCAGGTAACCGCTTCTCTGAAATTCCACCGGAAGAATTCAACCGATCGCTGGTTTTAATCCAACCGAACGGCACAGTGGTCTTTGCGGCGGAAGCGGCGTATCGCTCGTTAGCGTCTCCGCATTCGCGAGAATGGCTGGCATGGAGCTACGATCACGTCCCCGGGTTCGCGGCTGTTTCTGAAATCGGTTACGGCTTAATCGCTCGCCACCGAAAATTTGCGTCAGCGATTACCCGATTGCTGTGGGGCAAAGACGTGCGGCGGCCCACCTATTTGTGGGCGAGGCGCTGGTTCCTACGGGCACTCGGCGTGATCTATTTAATCGC
>DASYSX010000132.1:0-18198 GCA_036002955.1 Candidatus Udaeobacter sp.
GGCGTGGACGGCAACATTTCCGTCCACCAAGGCCACGACATTGCGCACCAGGTTAAGAGCGCGATTCAGCAAAGCGACTCGCGCATCGCCGACGTTCTCGTACATATCGAGCCTGCGGAATAAGCCGATCGCGCCATTCCACTGGTTCGCATTAACATCGGCCTTCAGGCCGGTGATCCCGCTAACCAAGACAACAACCCGTTTTAACGGGTTACGATCAGAATATGTGCTGCCGTATTGGTATCGTGAAGAAAGCCGTTGAAACGGCTGCTACGGTACATGTCCGTAACCACCGGACTAAGCCCGCTGTTAATGAACATGTTGCTGGATCGGCTAAACTGTCGCCGCGAGCGAAAAATCCTGGTAGGGCGATTCAATGGCCGCAACCTGCTTCGGTGCCTTGCACAACGGTGTTCAGTGCGCTTGCGAGAATCTTTCGTGCACGCGCGACTCTCCTCGCGAACTGAACCAATCCCGGCACGCGCTTCGGATGGGTTAGGAAAAATCTCGCGAGCACAGCGATGTGAGTTCGCTGCTGTTGAATATCAAACAAGACATTCGCCGGCGCAGGGAAGGGTTGGGTTGGCGTGTCTGTAATGACGCGTAGGGCCAGTAACGGAATGCCGTGGGCCGTGCACGCGCGCGCAATGAATTCTGTTTCCATGTCGACCGCGGAAGCTCGCGACTCGCGCGCTATCCTTTCTCGCTCTTCGTTTGAATCGATCAATGCAGGCACCGTCAACATATTGGCCGCATAAATCGACACATTTGAAAGCGACGCGTGTTTTAGGTCGATCGTCGAGAAATTTTTCGCGACCAAAAGATCGTTCACCTGCAGTTCATGATTGAGCGACCCTGCAAATCCCGCGCTGATCAAAAAATCGAAAAGCTCGTTTTCTAGAAACTTAGCAATGCGTTCCGTACAAATCTTTTCACCGACACCTGTGTGAATGACTTCGATTGAACGATGGCCGATCGTGCCGCGCACGATGCTGATGCCTTTCCTATCAGTGCGAGATTTATTTCCGAGCCGGCGCAGGAATTGCGAGCTCTCGGACGGCAAAGCAAATGTCACCGCGGTCCTTGTCATGTTGAGCAAAGCGAAACATCTCCGATTACTTCATTTGGCAAGTCGAGATAATTTGAGATTCTTCGCTTCGTTCAGAATGACAGAGTGACGGTCAAAACCGTCAATCTGATTTCACTGCTTCTCTATGATCTGCACGACGAAGCTCTTCTTCTCGCCTGTAGCGGGTGTGACTTCTGCGGCAGGGTTCGACGATGCTGGCTTTCCCTTGGAAATGGACGCGATCTGAGCGCGAAATTCCTGTTCTCGATTCGATGGAACGTCAACAAGCACGCTAAGCCTATTGTTATCTTGAAGACCCTTTGTCGCAGAGCCGCCGAGGCGACCGGCAATCGTGACTACTTCGTTTGCGACGCTATCCAGTTTGCCGGCTGCAGCTGAGATTGTGATTTCTATTACTCCCAGGACGCTTGGCGGCGGCGTGAGCGCGGCTGCGCGTTCGATCGACTTTGCGATCTGCTCCCGCATCTGAGCCTCCAGCAGCGGGCGGTTCGGATTTTTGCTTTCGTGTTTGAAGATGAACCAGAGACCGATACCGACGTTTACCAGCATGAGAATCATGAATGCAACGCCTACGCGGATCGCCATTTTGTGGCCCTGCTCTGGAACATCGGGTAGCGCTGGCAACACAACTTCATGAGAATCGCCGCGCATTCCGGCGTGAATTTGTCGTGCCACAGCAAATTCCCGTTGCAATTGCTTGTCGGACATCAGTCGCTCTTCCAAGGCAGAGCGCTCCGATGAAGTTAATCTGCCATCGAGATAATCAAAAAGCTTGTCAGGATTCATTGCTTCCCAATTGTCCGGCGTTTCCGCGAAACGCCGCCAGTACGTTGAGCGTTCGCCGCGGCTGACGCCTTACAGATATCTGCGGAAGCGTCACGTGAGAGTCTTTGCACGCAATAGTATGTAGCAAGTGTGTCTACTACGATTGGACGTGATTATCGTTCTTGGATCTGCGTTCCTGACGACTTTTACCAGCCAAGTGTCAAACGAACGGCGCTCGCCTGATATCAAGATGAACAGCGTTACAAAACGCTTGCCAGAAATGGAACGACAGAATTTCAACCATGCCGTTTTTTCTCTGGCATTTTTCTCACAGCCACAAGATCAAGAACTGCTCGGCGCAATTTTTCGCGGTCTGCCGGATTGTCCATGTCGAGTTTAAGATCCATAGCCTCCGCGACGGTCTTAGCGTAAGCAACGCCTTGCTGCTCGGCCAATCGCTTCCAGCGTTCATCGGCCATAACCTCGATAAGGTTAGAGACGGAACGCTTCTCTAAAGATGCCATTTGCTCCAGTTTGCTTCGTTGCTCATCGTGCACCGTCAGGTTGAGCTTCGCTTTGTTCTTGGTCGTCTTGGATTTTGGCATTCGCGGTTTTTATACCCCGTTTAACAGGCGATCACCCAGACTGAAAGATAAATCCTCAAACGACGTTGTAAATTTGAGACTTGAGATGCGCCGACTTGGCGCATAACCGCCATGAGCTCGGGACTGCCGCTCCGTCATTCGCCGTTAAATCGCGCCTCCGGTCTCAAACGGACGGAAACCGAAGTCCCATAGGAGTTGTTACAACGTCGTTCTTCGTAGCCGATTAAGCCGGCTACAAGAATGATTGACGCGATAAAAGATCGTCGTGGAAATTGTTTGACATGCACCATCACTACGTATAGAAGACGCATTCAACGAGCCCCCCGGAATGAGTTCTCAATGACGAGAACTCGCCCAAAGGCCAAACAAATTCCTCCTGCAGAACAAGGCCATGGACATCATACGAACGAGCATAGGCACAATGCCCTCTACATCTGCTCAAGCTGAGGGCAAAAAATCAACAGCTCAAAAGAAAGTTTCTCAAATAAAATCAAAACAGAAAATGCGAACAAAAAATAAACTAATGCTGGCGAAAAACCCGCTTGGTTCTTTGGGTCTCACCGCGCGCGAAACGGAGGTTCTGATTTGTATCGCACAAGGTAAAACGAATTACGAGATTGGCGTCATCCTGAGCGCATGCACGGGAACCATCTGCAAGCACGTCGAACACATCCTGTGTAAACTCGACGTAAAAAATCGTACCTCCGCCGCTGCCATCGCCTTTGCGGCATTAGCGAAGCCGAAAAAATATAAAGGATCTGCGCTTACGATAAATCGGCCAACGTGATTGAAAACCACGGGCATGGAGGCGCTTTCAAAGCCATAGAAAACGAGTTGTGATCCAAGCGTCTGCGGCAGCTCGCCGAAGCGGTTCTTTGCACAGGAGCGCATTTTTCACCAGGGACGGTAGCTACGCTGTCGGCGGCTGCAGGACTAGCGGTCTGCGTCCTTCAGAGCCGTCGACGAGCTACCGAGACGAAATTGTTCGCTAAGGCCAGACAAGGTCGCGCGTAATTAAATTCCTTTAGCGTTTGCTGTACAAATTGGATTGCGGCAATCCTTGACAGTCCCTCAGGCCATTGTGGTAGAAGGGATTGCGTGTCCACGAATTCTTTGATTCGCGCTCTCTCACTCCTCGCCGGCATCTTGTGTGGTGGGGTTCCGGGAATCGACGCGCAGGTCAATGTGACCCAGGAGCACAACAATCTTTCTCGCAACGGGCTGTACATTGACGCGGCCTTTACGCCTGCCGCTGCTGCCCTCCTTACGCGTGACGTCAACTTTGATGGCACGATTTCCGGCAATGTTTATGCTCAACCGCTGTACATCGAGGGCGGTCCCAGTGGGTCGATGATCATTGCCGTCACAGAATCCAATAACGTTTACGCGCTTAACGCCACGACCGGCGCGGTAATTTGGCAGCGCAACCTTGGCCCAGCCGTTAGTTCAGGCCTTCCCTGTGGAAACATCAGTCCATTGGGCATCACAGGCACGCCTGTTGTCGATCTCGCCTCACGCTCACTTTTCCTCGACGCGATGATTGATGGTGTGACCAAGAAGCATTTTATTTATTCGCTCGATGTGGACACCGGCGCCACCAAGCCCGGTTGGCCGGTGGATGTAAACGCCACCGCAACTTACAACGGCATTTCTTTTACTTCATTGGTGCAAAACGAGCGGGGTGCCCTAGCTCTGGTGAACGGCCGCGTTTATGTGTCATACTCGGGCCATGCCGGCGACTGCGGCACCTATCGCGGCTGGGTTGTGGGCGTTGACATCAACAATCCTCTCAATGTCTTGGCTTGGGCGACGACAGCGATCGGCGGTGGGATTTGGGGTCACGGTGGTGTTGCAAGTGATGGTACTAACATGTTCGTGATCACTGGAAATACGTTTAACACAGGCGGCAACTGGATGGGTGGCGAAGCGATTATTCGCTTGCAAGCCGGGCCGCTATTTACCAGTCAGCCTACCGACTACTGGGCGCCTACTAATTGGCTCTCACTCGATAACACGGATACCGACGTTGGCGGCGTTAGCGCCACGTTGGTCGATGTGCCTGGAGCCACGCCTTCGCAGCTCGTGCTTGCCCTTGGCAAAGATCGCAACGCCTACTTGCTTAATCGTAACAATCTCGGCGGTATCACCGCTCCGGTCGCCCAGGCGAATATGGTTTCGGGCGCCACGAACAGAGGAACTTCGGCGGTCACATACCATACCAGCCAGGGAACCTATTTTGCATTTCACGATGATGGCAACGCAATTTCAGCTTACAAAATCACTGCAGCAAATCCGCCCACGATCGTGCCCGCCTGGAGTGTAGGGCAGAATGGCCGGGGCTCTCCATGGGTGACCACCACAGATGGAACAAACAACGCGATTGTGTGGGTTGCCGGTGTTGCCGGCGACCAACGCCTGCACGGGTACAATGGGGATACAGGCGCTGTGGTCTATGCCGGCGGCGGTTCTAGTGAATTGATGACCAGCACCCGCCAGTGGAACACCGGCATGGTCGCGCGTGGTCGGATTTACTTCGCCGCGGACAACAAAGTGTATGCCTTCAGGCTGCCCGCAGGAACACCTACGCCTACACCTACCGCCACCGCTACCGCTACTGCAACTGTAAGGCCCATGGCTACGGCGACAGCGACAGCAACAGCAACCGCTACAGCGACGGCCACATCAACTGCGACTGCAACAGCCACGCCGACAGCTACAGCAACCCCTACTGCAACAGTAGCGCCTAGTCCCACACCTACGGCAACCTCCACACCAGCGCCGACGCCGGCTTCTCCACAGGCGTTAAAGGCAACCAATGTAAGTGCCACCAGTTTTACCGCGAACTGGAGTAGCGTAAGCGGCGCAACTGGTTACCGATTGGATGTGTCCACAAGCGCTAATTTTGCCAATTATGTGCCCGGATACCAGAATTTGGATGTCGGCAACGTGAGGAGTCGAAACGTTACGGGGCTCGCGCGGAACACGAATTATTACTATCGATTACGGGCATATAACGGCAACGGCACCAGCCCCAATTCCACCGTCATCAGGGTAAAGACGAGACCCCACTGAAGCAGCTCAGTTCCGTCCGTTCTCGGACGTCAAGGTCAGGAAACAACGGACGTAAGGGAAAACCAGACGAGCCGTTTGCTCTTTGCTCCGGGGCACAGAGGCAATAGAGTCGCTCCGTGGCCGAGGACGATCAGGCAAAGCCGCGGCGTCACGGGCGGTTTTGGCGTCGCGTGATCGCCGGCGTGGTTGTTTTCGTCGCGCTGGTGGTTCTTGTTCATCGGCCAATCTTGCTGGCAATCGGCCGAAAGCTCATGTTCAACTACGCGGCCGAACACAATTTAAAGGCTGATTTCCGGGTTGAGGGCAATCCATTCGGCAGCGTCACGATCCGGAATCTTCACGCGTTTGCGGTTGGTCCGTCGGAATATGAATCGATCGACGCCGATTATGTGTACCTCAATTACAGCTTGTTCGGATTAGCGCGGCATGGTCTGCCCCGGTTGTTCAACGCTGTTGAAGCGCGGTCGGCCACCATTGTTTTAAATCCGTCCAAAGCGCCGTTGAGGCCGCGGCCGCCGCATCCGCAGTTGAAGTTGCCAAGGTTCTTCCCGGAACGAGTGCGTGCTACGGACCTTACACTAATCGTTAGAAATCAGCCGTACGATTTCGTTGTTGGACATGCTGACCTGGAATTAAATCCGCGCGCTCCCGGAGAGCTGAGGATCGAGACGTTCCAACTTCCCTCCGGCGATACGTGGTTGAAAGTTTCCGGTCAAACCTCTTACACGAACAAAAACCTGATTCTGCGCGACTTCGTTCTGAGCAATCAGGAGCAGCTTAACTCTCTGCAGATTGATGCATCGCAAATCGACTCGAATTATCTTGCAGTCAGTCTCAACTGCACCGTCGGCGGCGGCCAAATCTCGGCCTCTGCGCCGATAACTGAAACAAAGTCGTCGCTCGATACGAAGCTACATCTGACTGCTGAGAAAGTTGCGTCGGAAGCGCTGAACAAATTTCTTATTATTCCGGAGAATTATCTTTCCGGCGAAATTGAGCGACTCGCTCTCGAAGCCACAGGCACGATCGACGCGCCGCGCACATGGAACGGCACGCTATCGCTCCAGATGAACGATGTGCATCGAAGGGAAATCAATTTCGATCACGGCGTTGTAGAAATTTCCGCAGCAGAAAGCAGGGCGGTTTTGCGATCAGCCGACATCGTCCAGGACGTAAACAAGTTTCATTTTCAGGGAGCAATGGAATTGCCTGCCACATTCAATGACTTTGGCCGAACACCAACGAATTTGGAAATTTCAGGTACCGCACCTGATCTGGCACGATTAACAGCTGGCGCGCCCGTCCGCCTGACCGGCTCGGCTGAGTTCAACGGCAGGATTGACGTTGTTAATGCAACTGTGGAGGCGGATTTAGGCGTGAGCGCAGCGGCGGTTGGATTTCAGGATGGAATAATCGACAAGCTGACTTCCAAACTGCGTGCGTCCAAGCACGTGGTGCGTGGTGATAATAACAGACCCTGGTTTGCGGACCTCCGCACAGCAATAAATTTCGATTTAACTGGCATACGTTACCGCGATTACATCGTTGATTCAGGAGAAGCCTCGCTCAACTCAAGCGATGACAATCTGGGCCTCGACAGATTCAATCTGCGGCGAAACCAAAACGAGCTGACGGTTCATGGACGTTGTTTGCTTCCGGCGGACGTCAGCAAATTCACATCACAACCTGCACAGGTCGACATTGCGCTGAATGCGGCCGACGCCGCCGATTTCTGGGTCGCTGATTCTCCAGGCAGAATAAGCGGTCCGTTACAATCGCAAGCACAGATTGAATGGAAACAAGAAATTGCGACCGGACAACTATGGCTCGCTGGGTCCAATCTCCGGATGCGCGATTTGGTCCTCCGCCAAATTAACGCTCAATGTTCGATTTCGAACAGCGATGTGTATGTAAACGACTTCAGCGCAAGTCTGAACAACACCGATTACGTTAACGCAACCGGAACATTCAACTTGCAACCGCCTCACAACTACAGCGGCAAGGCGTCTGCGAGCGTGTCGAACCTGGCGGTGTTCGAGCCGCTTTTGCGTGCGTTTGGGAACCAGAGCCAATTGGCAGGCTCATTCAAATTAGATTGGGAGGGCAGCGGCCAGGGAATCACGGCTTCCTCCGCCTCCGCCAAGGCTACGGCGGGCAGGCAGCCTCTCGCTCCGTGGAAGAATTCGGGCATCCTCAAGCTCATTCTGGAAAAAGGCCGCTACGGAAACTTGCGAGGACTTCAGGCGAACATCGACGCGTCATATTCGCCAGAGGGTCTTGATGTGCCGACTATTTTTTTCGCGACGAACAACATGGATTTCAATGCGATTGCTCGGACCAAGGATGACACGCTGGAGATAGATAAGATCCAGCTGAACCAGGGTGTTGCACCGCAACCGCAGCGGGCTAGCCGCAGCCGCACACCTGCAGAAGGCAGCCCATCGCAACAACGGACGAATTACGCGTACGGTTACGTCTCGCTTCCGTTTGTGTGGCGAAATCTCGGGACAAAATCCGCATTGATTCCGTCTTCAGGCAAAGTGTCGGTGATAATGCAGTCCGAGAATCTTGATCTAAAGAGGCTGGCGCACGATCTCGGAATGCCTCCGGGAATCTCCGGGATCGTGAATGCGAAGCTCAACGGTGACGGCACCATCGCTGATTTGAAAACGCAGCTGGACGTGCAGGTGCGTGATTTGCGAAACGAGCTCTGGCCGAAAATGGAACCGGCAACATTCGAGCTGACCGCGCAGACCGCACAGAATCGCCTAACCGCCTCAGGCAAGCTGCAACAGCCGCGGATTCAGCCATTGGAAATAACCGCCACCATGCCGTTCGACGTCCGGAAGATTGTCCAGGCTCGAGGATTTCCCGACGACACGCCGATCACCGCCAAGGCTCGGCTGCCGCGCAGCTCGGTGAATTTTGTTCGTCAATTCGTTCCAGATCTCCAGCAGTTGGACGGCGACCTCGGACTGGACGTTGATGTGAATGGAACGTTTGGCCATCCGGTTTTGAGTGGAGCAGGGGACATGACGGTGAACGTCGCTCGGTTCACAAACGCAACTCTTCCCACTCTGAGAGGTTTTAATGTGCGGTTCAGTTTTAGGGACAATGTGCTCAGTCTCGATCGCTTTGGAGGCGATTTGGCTGGCGGGCCTTTTAACATGACCGGTCACGTTACCTTCGCCAAACTGACGGATCCGATTCTCGATTTGGAAATGAGAGCCCAGAGCGTACTGATTGCTCGAAACGATACGCTTACCGCGCGGGCCGATGGTGATGTCCGGGTAACGGGACCATTTGCGGCAGCGACGATCAGCGGCAACGTCGCACTGACAAACAGCCGGTTTCTAAAGAACATTGATCTTATTCCGATCGGTCTGCCGGGCAGACCGGCGCCGCAGCCCCCTACGGAACGTCCTGAGTTTTTTTCTCTACCTGGCCCGCCGTTCCGCGATTGGAAATTTGATGTGGCGATCAAAACCAAAGATCCGGTACTGATTCGCGGGAATTTGGCTACTGGCGAGGCAACGACTGATCTGAAATTGATGGGAACGGGTCTCAAGCCAGGTCTGCAAGGTATGGTGCACATGGAAGATGTCGAAGCGACATTGCCTTTCAGTCGTCTCGACGTTTCACAAGGGTCCCTTACCTTCAATCCGAAGGACTCGACAAATCCGACAATCGATCTGCAAGGCACATCCGTGATCCGCGATTACACCGTTCGCGTTTATGTTTACGGAACTCTTCTTTCACCACAGGCAATTTTCACCAGTGAACCGCCTCTGCCGCAGGAAGAAATCATCTCGTTGATCGCTACCGGGACCACGCGACGGGAGCTCTCGACTGGAAATGTTCTCGCTGGGCGTGCGGCCATGTTATTAGTGCAACAGCTCTACCGCAAAGTCGTCAAGAAAGGCGAACCAACTGATAGCAACACAGTTTTTAATCGATTGGATCTCGATTTGGGAACGGTCGATCCTCGTACTGGTCAACAGCAAGCAACGGTACGGTTTAAGATAACCGACCAGTTAGTGCTCACCGGCGACGTCGGAGTTCGCGGCGATTTTCGAGGGAAACTGAAATATCTGATTCGCTTTCGCTGATATGCCGTCATTAATGTCATGTCGAGCGCAGTCGAGACATCCCGCAGTTCGCCTGAGTGATATTTCTACGCGGTTCTTCGACTTCGCTTCGCTTCGCTCAGAATGACCGCGCGATTCATTTCAATTCTCAGCGCGATCATTTTTGCAGGCTACGTCGCAGCGCAGAGCGCCGTTGATGTTGTGCGACCGGAAGAGCAACAGAAGGCGCGGCGGGCGGTGGTGAAGCAGCAGGAGAAACGCGCCAAGCGAGCCAGCATCATCGAATTTCGCGGCGAGCAAGCGTTCACAGACAAGGACCTGCGCCTCGGTCTCAAAGAGGAGATCACTACGATCGAAGATTTTGGGTTGAGTCCCGCTCGCGCCGACGATCTCGCGTTTTTTCTCGAAGTGTTTTATCGAAAGCATGGCTATGCGAAAGTGGACGTGCACTACGTCATTGAATCAGGCGATCGCCTGCGTCTGGATATCAACGAAGGTCCGCGTTTCATGCTGAGTCAGGTAATCTTCGACGGAAACGCGCATGAGCCCGCGGACAAACTCTTCGATTACCTGGTAGGCCCGACACGCGAACGATATTCACGCTTGGAGAAACGAATTCCATTTGTTGCTGCAGATTTGGAGGAGGGCACGCATCTGGTGCAGCGGTTTTATGTTGCTGAAGGCTTTTTGAACGCGGTTGTCGATGCTCCGAGCGACAAATTTCAGACTGGCAGCAACGAAGTCGCTGTTGTCGTTCCGATTCATGAAGGCGGACAGTATTTTTTTGGAAACATCACGTTTAGCGGTCAGACAGTTTACGGTTCGGAAGCGCTTCGTGGCCAAATATCCGATCTCCTCCAACGCCCTTACACTGACCTGCGGGTCGAGGACATTCCGCGTCGTCTCGAAGCATATTTCAAGGCGCGCGGCTATTACGATGTCAAAGTCGTGGCCGATGGCACACCGGACGTGGCGGTGAATGGTCGCGTCCCGGTGCACGTCGTTGTTTC
This sequence comes from Candidatus Udaeobacter sp., assembly GCA_036002955.1. Classification (GTDB taxonomy): domain Bacteria; phylum Verrucomicrobiota; class Verrucomicrobiia; order Chthoniobacterales; family UBA10450; genus Udaeobacter. The sequence goes on from DASYSX010000132.1 coordinate 10,631, forward strand.
ACCAGGGGCTGTTTATCACTTCGATGGTGTAACGGTTACCGGGTTGCGTCGGCTGCATCCCGGTTTTGTGACGAAACGTTTCACCCGCTTAAGTGGCAAAACCTACAGCCCTGATGTTGTAGACGAACGATTTCGGACGCTCATGCAGACTGGCCAGTTTAACCTGCTTCAGATCAAGCCGGTCCCAGTCGATGGACATTTGTTGCGGCTCGACATCTCGGCAGAGGAAGCCAAAAGCAAGGAGTTTGGTTTTTGGGGCGGATTCGACACTTACGAAGGGGCACTCGCCGGCGTGCAGGTCGGCGATCGCGACCTGTTCGGCTACGGTCGGCCGCTCACGGCAACGATTGAGGTTTCGCAACGTAGCTATCGAGGCGAAATCTTGTATGAAGACCCCTTCTTCTTTGACACGGATTTTGTTTTTACGGCGAAAGCATTCGCTCTGACGTTTGATTACGACGGCTACACAAAGTTTGAGTTGGGCGGGCGATTGGAGCTGAGCCGCAAAATTACAAAATATGACCAGGCCGCGCTCGTCCTCGCCATTCGTCATGTGGACATCACCGATTCGGAAATCAGGCCGAACTTCCTTCTCGGACAAAGCGAGTATCAGGTGAACACCATTGGATTCACGAACACACTCGATTTCCGTGAGAGTCCGTACGTCAACCCCCGCGGCTTTCTTATCGGCAACACCATCGACGTCGCGCCGGGCGGCATTGGTAGCGACATCGAATTCATCCGTAGCACAATGCGCGTGGGCTACTATCGCCCGTTTGGACCAAAGCCACTCACACCTGGCGTGGTTGACGATCAACCCATCAGTAGTGGTTTCCAGCGATGGGTTCGCCAGTCTTCGATCGCGTTCGGTGCGCGTGCCGGCGTCATTCATTCGCTTACAACCAGCGGCTCCGACGAAGCGACGGAAATTCCGATCGACGAGCGTTTCTTTAATGGCGGAGCCACAACCGTGCGCAGTTTCGGCGAGCGCGAACTCGGGCCGCACGATAATCATGGTCATCCGGTCGGCGGAGAATTTTTTACGGTATTCAATGTTGAATACACCTTTCCGATTTTCGGCGAACTGCAGGGCGCAGTGTTTACTGACGCTGGCAATCTGTTGCCGACGTCTGAGGATATTGGGCTGAGCGACATGCGCTACGCGATCGGTGGAGGTCTGCGTTACAAGTTGCCGGTCGGCCCGATTCGCCTCGATTACGGTGTGAATCCTGACCCGCGCGAGTTCGAAGATTTCGGCGCGTTCCACTTCAGTTTCGGTTTTGCATTTTGAGCGGCGTGACGCAGACAATCCTGTCTGCGTTATTCTCGCCGTGCTCTCATTAATATCCGGCTTCAGCCGGGTGTATCTGGCTGCAACAATGCTCGAACCGCTTCAGCGGTTTTCTACGGTGGTAAACCGTTAAAGCGGCTAGAAGACATGGTTCGGCGTTTGCCACCCCGCTAAAGCGGGGTGTTAATGAGAGCAGACATCATGCATGAGTGGCCGGAGCAATCGCGAAGCAGATTACGCCAATGCGGTGACACGCCACCGGAAGAATTCCGTAAACAGTTGCATGAACTCGCAGATTGGATTGCAGATTTCCGCGAAAACATCGAAAGACTGCGTGTCGCGCCTAACGACAAGCCCGGCGCTATTCGCGAGCAGTTACCCAAGCGCGGACCTGAAGAAGGCGTGCTATTCGAGAGAATTCTTGTCGACGTCGATAACATCATCGTTCCGGGAATGGTGCATTGGAGTCATCCGATGTTTCTCGGTTATTTCGGCTGGACGACGACCGCGCCTGGAATTTTGGGCGAGATTTTAACCGCGCCGTTAAACGTCAACGCGATGACATGGCGCACGTGTCCAGCTGCTACTGAGCTTGAAGCAGTTATGATCGACTGGCTACGGCAATGGGTAGACTTGTCCGACGAATTCGAGGGCGTGATTCATGACACAGCGTCGGTTGGCATCATGCACGCGCTTGCGGTCGCGCGCGAAGAAGCCGCGCCGGCGACGAGAAGACTTGGACTTACCGGTCGCAATTTGACGCGGCTTCGCATTTACACGTCTGATCAGGCCCACAGCTCGGTGGAGAAAGCCGCTATCGCCCTTGGCCTGGGTGAGGAAAACGTGATCCGCATTCCAAGCGACGGTCAATTCCGAATGGACGTGAACTCGTTAGCCCAAACTATCGCAAAAGATCGCCAGAATGGTCTTCAGCCAATGGCGGTTGTCGCTACGGTGGGGACGACATCAACTGCAAGCGTCGATCCCGTTCGCGACCTCGGCAGTCTTTGCCGCGAAGAAAAAATCTGGCTGCACGTCGACGCCGCTTACGGTGGTGGGTTCGCGATGGTGCCGGAGTACGAATGGATTCGGAAAGGTTGGGAGCTGGCGGATTCGATCGTGATCAATCCGCACAAAACGGTCTTCGTGCCGCTCGATTTCAGCGTGCTTTATGTGCGCGATCTCGAACGACTGCGGCGCGTGTTCAGCCTTGTGCCGGAATATTTGCGTGGTGACACGGTCGAGACCGAGAAAAACTATATGGATTACGGGATCCAACTCGGTCGGAGATTCCGCGCGCTCAAAGCGTGGGTGATTTGGCGCTCGTTAGGCCGTATGGGGGTTGTTGTCCGCCTGCGCGAACAAATTCGTCTGGCTAACCTGCTCGTCGACTGGATCAAAAAGGACAATCGCTTCGAGTTATCCGCGCAACCCAGCATGGGCGTGGTCTGTTTTCGGTTTATTGGTAGGGACGGACCGCCGGGCCGTCCGTTTTCGGCGCGCCCGGCGGCCGCGCCCCACCACAATGAGCAGCCTAACGAAGCCGAACTCGACCAATTGAACAGCGACATGGTAGAGCGAATCAACGCGTCCGGACGCGCATATCTTACGCATACAAAATTACGTGGCCGAACAGTAATGAGGATCGGCCTCGGTAACGTGCTCACCACAGAAGAACATCTGCGCAAGGGCTGGGCGATCATTCAGGAAACGGCAAACAACCTGTAGCCGTTTCCCTGCTTGCCGCGCCGTAGCGCAGCGAAGGCGGGTGCGAAGGGCGAAACTGATGATCAAGTCAGGTGCACCTGCTAATCTCCATGGAGCGACTGCTTGCCTGCCGGCCGTGGCCTTGGTGGAGGCGGCGGCAGCCGTCGGTTTCGTGGTTGACGGCTGGGAAGCCGTCACTCCTGGGATAGAGATTTGCGGCTGACCTTCGCCACCGCTAATCTTCGTCCCTTATGATGAAGTTACTGCGCAGGCACCGGGACTGGCTCATGATCGTGATCGCGATCCTGGCGATTCCCTTCGTTTTCTATTTCGTGCAACGGCCGGATTACGGCGCGATAGGCAGGGACCAATTTGCTCGCATCTATGATCGCAACGTTTCGACGCTAGAAGCGCAACAATCTGCACGACTTCTCAATCTGGCGCAGATCCTTGGCATGTCCGATTTTGTGGGAACAATGACGGCGGGGGGCGGGATGGACCAGAATCAGGGGGCGGTTCAATTCATCGTTAATCTGCTTGTTCTGCGGCACGAATCGGAACGGTTAGGAGTAAGCCCCAGTACGTCGGAAATTGCCGATGCCGTTCGAAAGCTGCCGGCTTTTCATGGTGATTCGGGTTTCGATATCAATAAGTTCAATGAACTTGTGCAGAACGGGCTGGCACCGCTCGGTCTGGCAGAAGAGCACATCGAGCAACTTGTGCGCGATCAGATTTGTCTCAGCGAAATCCAAAAACTTCTGTCCGCCGGCGTCTCGCTTCCCAAGAGCGAGTTGGATGAAAATTTTCGGCGCGGATATGACAAGCTGTATGTCAGCGTAATTCGTTTTCGATCTGCCGATTTCGATAAGGACGTCAAAATTACCGACGAAGATGTGCAAAAATATTACGATGCGCACAAGGGGGAGCTGAGAAGTGACGAGAAACGCAAGGTCGAGTTTGTTCAACTGACATTGAACGAGGAGGAGAAGAAGTTGTCGGGCAAAGCACGGATTGAGGCGTTACAAAAGCTCGCCGATCGCGCGACCGATTTCACGCAGGCGCTGCTGGAAAAGGGTGCGGATTTCAAACAAGCGGCAGCGAAATTTCAGCTGCCAGTGCACGAGACCGGCGAATTCACTGCTGCGCAGCCCGATCCGCAGTTGAAAGGCGATCAGCAGCTTGTCGCAGCCGCTTTTAAACTGTCGGAGCAGGAGCCACACAGCGATGCCGTTCAGGTAGCGGACGGATTTTACATCTTAAATTTGACCGGCAAGACCGAGGCGCGGCAGCTCGCGCTCGAAGAAGCGAAACCCAAAATCGTGGAGGCGTTGAAGAAGACGCGGACGCGCGAGTTAATGTCAACCAAAGGCGCGGAAATGGTGCAACAACTTCGGGAAGCCAAAAAATCTGGTCAATCGCCTGAAGCAGTCATCGAAAAAGCCGGCGTAAAACCTGAGAAGCTCGCGGCCTTTTCATTGATTGATGAAGAGATGGAGAAGCCCGAAGCCGATCAGCAGAAGAAACAGTCGCCTGAGCTTCTCACGATTAAAGACGCGGTGGCATTACTGAATGCCGGCGACGTAACCGACTTTATGCCATCTGGTACTGATGGACTGATTGCGGTTTTGGAAAAGCGAGAGCCTCTCGAAGACGCTGGTGAAAAAAAAGCAACCTTTGAAAAGAGAATTCTTCAGAACAAGGAGCGCATTGTTGTTGTGGAATGGTTGCGGGACCGGCAGCAAGCGGCGGGCTTGGAATTCAAGAAAACCTAAGGCTCACACAAAACGCGCAAAGGATACGAAGTATTCGTGGGTTGGAATTTGATGTCGCTATTTCTTGGTGAGCATCGTTTGCGGTGCGAGAACAAATAAATGGCGACTTCCGATGAAATCTTTGACGACGCCAGCGGCGATGTTGCCATTGGCGATTTGGCTAGCGCCGCCGAGAAGTACCGTCGATGCGTGGAACTTGATCCCGATTTTTTCGATGGCTGGCACGCGCTCGGGATGGCGCTCATGAAGCTGGGGCGATTCGAGGAAGCAATCACAGCGGGCAAACGCGCAGTAGAATTGCGGCCTAACGACCAGATCGGCTGGACAAGTCTTTCACTGTTCTACAACCGCGCTGGGAACATCAAAGAAGCCGAAGCCGCCGGCACGAAGGCCAAGATTTTAAGCTGGGGCGGCAAAGTGGCGAAGGAGTAAGCGAAGGATTGTTTCGGCGTGACTGGTGCATGGCTCGGACGCTTTGCCTGGTGCTGCCGTCAGTAACACCGCGGCTTTAGCCCGGTGTTCTGTGCGCAGCAATGCGGAAACCGTTTAAACGGTTGTGGGACAAGTTAGCGATGCGACCGCCGCGCTGAAGCGCGGTGTAAATGAGACCATTGGCATTCGACACAGCGGACGATTACCAGATGTTCACGCGTTTTTCCGCCGGGCGAACCATCGCCGAACCGTCAGGAATGTTGAACGCCTTTTGAAACTCCGGCATGTTCGCGAGTGGGCCATTCACGCGAAACTGTGCCGGCGAATGCGGATCGGTTGTGAGTCGCAGCTTTTGATCTTCGTCGCGAATTTTTGAGCGCCAGATGGCAGCGAAGGACAGGAAGAAACGTTGCTCCGGTGTCAGGCCGTCAATCTTCTTATTGCGGTCCTCCGGATGTTTATCGAGCGCCTTCTGCAATGCGGCGTAAGCGAGCTTTATTCCTCCGATATCCGCGATGTTTTCGCCTTGTGTGAGCTCGCCATTCACATGCTGGCCCGGCAGCGGCGTGTACTCGGAATATTGATCGACAACTGCTTTCCGGCGCTTGTTGTATTCGTCCGCAGATTTCTTAGACCACCAATCGCGCAGATTGCCAACCGCATCGAACTGTCGCCCTTGATCGTCAAAGCCGTGTGTCATTTCATGGCCGATGACCGCACCGATTGCTCCATAATTCACGCCATCGTCCGCGTTCGCGTAGAAGAACGGAGGCCGGAGAATTCCGGCAGGGAACACGATCTCGTTCATGGTCGGCTGGTAATAGGCATTTACGGTGGGCGGTGTCATTCCCCAGTCAGTGCGATCGACTGGCTTGCCGATCTTTTGCAGGTCGCGATCGGCCGCAAATTTTTCCGAGCGCAGCGTGTTCATAACGAATGGGCCGCGGTCGATCTCCAGTAATGAATAATCAAGCCATTTATCGGGATAACCGATCTTGACGTTCATCGCGGCGAGCTTCTTGAGTGCTTCCTTTTTTGTGGGCTCATCCATCCAATCGAGCGTTTTGATTCGGTCTGACAGCGCTTCCTTCAAGTTGTTTACGAGTTCGAGCGCGCGCGCTTTCGCCTCGGGCGGGAAATAAAAGCTGACGTACAGTTTGCCAAGCGCATCACCGATGTCGCCGTCCTCTGATGTGACCACGCGTTTCCAGCGCGGCTTATTCTGCTGTGTGCCGCGCAGGACTCGCTGGTTAAAATCGAAATCCTCGTCGACGAAATCCTTGGAAAGATAAGGCGCGGTCGCACTGATCAGATTCCAACGCAGGTATGCCTTCCAATCGTCCAGCGATGTCGATTTGAACAGATTGTTCACCGCTTTGAAAAACTCCGGCTGATGCACGTTGACATCGCCCGGCTCGAGCAAATTGATTGAGTTAAAATAATCGCTCCACTTCCAATCGGGCGTGAGGTCCTGCAGCTGTCGCACCGGCATCTTGTTATAATTCTTGATTGGATCGCGCAGCTCCACCCGCGTGCGCGATGCTTCAGCCAATTTCGTTTCCAGTGCCATGATCTTCTTAGCATCTTCGGCGGCTTTTTCCGGCGGCTGGCCTAACAAGGTCAGCATCTTCGTCACGTGCGCGATGTACTTCTCGCGCTTCTCTTTCATGTCGGCGTCCTGCTTGGTGTAATAATCCCGATCCGGCATGCCGAGTCCGCCCTGCACTGCCTGTGCGATATCGTGATTGCTATCTTTCGCGTCCTGGCCCGAGCCAAAATTGAAAAATGCATTGATCCCGATGCTGTGCAGGTGCGCGATCTCCTTCAGCACATTTTGTAGATCGTTCATCGCGTCGATTTTCTGGAACTCCTCAGCTAGCGGTGTTGTGCGTGCGGCTTCGACCGCCTTTTCGTCCATGCCGCTTGCATAATAATCGCCGACTTTCCGTGTCTCCGGCGCAAGCTTCGGATCGACCTGTGTTTGCGAGGCCTTCTCCGCGATGGTGTGCAACGCGTCATTATTGCGCTCGATCAGTTCATTGAACGCGCCCCATCGGGAATATTCGGGCGGGATCTCTGTCTGTTTGATCCAGTTCCCATTAGCGAACAGGAAAAAATCGTCCCCCGGTTTAACCGATGAATCCCTACTGTTGGCATCGAGTGGCTGGGGGTTTTGAGCGGTCTGTTCCTCGGGCGCCGCAAAAACGGCAACTAACGAACAAACAGCCAAAGTGATGATGGTAATAAACGATTTCATAAGTGGTGTCAGAAATTGCGAGTCGTTAAACCGGATTAGACCTTGCAAGTGCAATTACGTTGAAGCGCGACTGCGATTCCGGTAGCGCACATGTCTCACGTGTTGGTTT